>CAZCMD010000123.1:0-14983 GCA_964499695.1 uncultured Desulfatiglans sp. | reverse complement strand
AGACTTATCAAGGCGACTTGTCCGGTGTAGCTTCAGAGAAGACGGAAGCTTTAACCCAACTTGGGTTAAAACCAAATAAGGTTCAACAAGCTCCTTTAATTTGTTTTCAATTAAAGCATTGTCACCGGGATTGATAGGATCAGAAAAGCTGATTCTGTATATTGGTTTTATTAAGTTTTTCGTGAAAAGCCCTGGTAATGGCCAGATTCAGGTCCATACGCAGATCTTTTTTCGATAATCCTATGGCCAAGCCTAAAAGTTGAGGCAGATACAATATGCTGATCCTGAGATCCATTTGATTTGTCCTGGATATCTTATCCTGGTAGGCCTCCAGATTCATCTGACACATGGGGCACACAGTAACAATAGCATCTGCTCCCTGTGCGCCTTTCAGTATTGCCCCTGTAAGTTCAAGGGCAACCTCCATCTTTGTATTCATATGGGAGGCGCCGCAGCATTTGCCGCCCATTTTCCAGGAATGGATCTCCGCCCCGGTTGCCTTTATAAGCGGCTCCATAGAACTGGGCGACTCTGGATCATCAAAAATCGGGTAAGGACGCAGGCACTGGCATCCATAATAGGGTGCGATACGAAACCCGGTGAGAGCCCTTTTTAATCGGCTTTTAATGATCTGAGGGCCCAGGTCTTTTGACAGTATATCCAGGAGATGACGCGCACGAACCTTCCCGGACAGCTTGAGCTGATTTTCCTTTAATATCTCGTTGATCTTGATCAATATTTCATGATCATTTTTGATCTTTTCTTCCACCTTTTTCAGGTTCAGGTAACAGGCGCTGCAGGGTATGATTATATCTTTGTCGCCATCCATTTTTTCAGCCAGGGCGAGATTTCTTGCAGGGAGAGCCAAGGAAAGCAACGGGCTTATCGCATCTGCGGCGGTGGCCCCGCAGCAGGTCCAGCCATCCAATTCCTGTAAATTTACACCCACCTCCTGTAGAAATCTTTTTGTGGATGTATTGTATTCCAATGCTGTTCCTTCAAGTGAGCAGCCAGGATAATAGAGATAATTCATGACTTTTCCTCCAACTCCTCAACCTTATGGAAAATTGCTTCGAGCGGATTCGGATCCCTTGATGGAACCTCAATTGAAATTTTCCCTTTACGCATCAGGTTGATACCTAGAGGTGTGAATTTAAGCGGCAGAAAGGGATCTTTCATGGACAGGAAATAAAAAGACATAAACTCCATTTCATGGACTCTGCCATGCCGGCGGACACTGTTCATGAAACTTTTATAGAACCGGATACTTTTTTTGTATGTCTTTAAGTCTTCCCTGGAAGCAATCTGTTTGAGGGCGCTCATCGCATCGGTTAAAGGCAATCCCCTGGGACATCTCAGGGTACAATAGTAACAGGATGAACAAAGGGTAAATGTCCTGCTTTGAAAGATGTCTTCTTTTTGTCCTGAAAGAACCATACGCCATAACTTGCGGGGAGTAATATCCATGGCAAAGGAATTGGGACAGGAACCCGTGCATGTCCCGCATTGGATGCAGGACTGGACCATATCTCTGACAGGATCCAATACACCGGATGGAACACCGGCTTGATTTTCGTTCCCCTTTTCTGCATTGAGATTCATATGTTGTCCTCTGCTAATATTTAAGAGTAATATTTAGTTAGCTAAAAGCCGCATCGATAATTTCAAACATCTGATCTTCCACGAATCCTTCCAGGATTGATGCGCTGTTTGGACATACTGCGGCACATGATCCGCATCCCTGGCACATCACAGGATTTATTATAATCTTTTCAAGGTCATGATCCAAACTGCGTGCGTCATAGGGACACGTATCAATACAGCGTTCACACAGGCTGCACAGGCTATGGCGGATAGCCGCGACAACCTTTCCCGAGGACAGATATTCCTGTGAGAGGATCTTAAGTGATTGCTGGGCAGCTGCCTCTGCGGTAGCTGTTGTTTCATCGATAGTGCGCGGGGAATGTGCCAGACCGCAGGCGAAAACACCTTCTTTAATAGAATCGACAGGCCTCCACTTCGATTCGGCCTCCATGAAAAAACCATCCCTATCGACTGAGGTGCCAAAATATCCGGCGAGATTCTTATCCAGGTCAGGTAAAATTCCAGTTGACAGTACTACAAGATCCGCTTCGATCTGTATATTCTGCCCCGAGATCGGATCATACCCATTGACCTGGAGGGTCTTTTCATCTGGCTGTGTATCGTCAGGAACTGCAACCTCGGGTTTATTATCGACATCGTACTGGATAAAAATGATGCCGGCCTTACGGGCCTTTGTAAAATAAGTCTCCTTGAATCCATAGGTCATCATATCGCGATAAAAGATATAAATCGCCATCTCAGGATTTTTCTCCTTTAATGCCAGTGCATGCTTCAGGGCGGAACTGCAGCAAACCCGGCTGCAGTAATTCCTCGGTTCCTCCCTCGAATCAACACATTGTATCATGACAACCGAATCGATTTTTCCTGTATCAATACTATTGTTACTTATTTTTTGTTCCAATTCTTTTTGGGTGATAATCGCTTCACTTTTGTCATAATTAAAAGAAGATGTGGATGCCTCCTTTCCTCCGGTTGCTAGCACCACTACCCCATGCTCCAGGGATTTGACCTTCCCCTCCTTATTCTCGATATAAGTATAAAAATGTCCTACTTCCCCATGAGATGCCACAATCTTTGATCCCATGGAAAGTTTAATCATGGGGTGCTTTTCTATCTTCATCACTGTTTCATCCAGAAAATGCGCCACGGCATGCCCTTCCAGCGTATTTTTCAGCCATAAGAGATTTCCCCCGAGCCGGTCCTCTTTTTCGACCAGGGTTACCTCAAACCCGTGATCTGAGATTGCAAGCGCTGCTGTCATTCCGGCTATACCACCGCCAACCACTAATGCCTTCTGATGTATCCTGACAGCAGGTGCCGGGGAAGGATTAACCCGTTTTATTCTGGCGATGCCCGTTAAAAGGGCATTTTCCACCATGCCTATATAGCCCTTAAGATCTGTTTTCTTTTCTGTCTTGATCAGGGGAAACAGGGATGAACAGATATCAACCACATCCATAAAAGACTGATTCATGCCGAACTCCTGGCACAGCTCCTTTATCTTACGGGTGTACACATAGGGAAGACACGCCCCTATCAATACCCTGTTTGGTTTATGCCTTTTCACAAGTTCTTTTAATGTTTCCAAACCCGTGGAGGTGCATGTCCTTTCGATAAATTCAATTGCGCTGACCGATGGATCGTTCTTAAGGTAGGAGATGAGGTCATTTTTGTGTTTAAAAAAATCAGAAAAGGTGTGACCGCAGGTGCAGATCGCTATCATAATTTTAGGTAATTCCCTGCTGACATCGGCCTGTTCAGGGACCTTTGTTGGTGCAGGGGCCAGACTACCTCCAGTGGAATGGATAACCCGGGAAGCAGACAACGCTGCTGCGGATGCCTGTATGACTGACTCCTGAATATCCTTTAGCCCTGAATAAGACCCGCCGATTATGATCCCTTCCTTATTGGTTCTGGTCATTGAAAAGGGTTCTGTTTGACAGAACCCCCAGGGATTAATGGGAATGCCTGAATTTTTTGATAATTCCAAAGTACCCGATGCCGGCCTCTGTCCTACCGCCAGGACAACCATATCAAAACATTCCTCATGAAGAGCGCCTGATGAATCAATGTAACGCAGACTAATATTTCCTCTTTCACCACCTGAATCCGTGGATATAATTGAATGGATACGGCCTCTTTCAAAACGCACACCATGACTTTTTTCAGCCTCATCACGGTAACGTTGATAGGTCTTTCCAAAGGTACGCATATCCATATAAAAAATGACCGTTTCTACCTGGCCATCGGACTTTTTCTTGGCTATCAGGGCTTCCTTTATAGAGTACATGCAGCATATATTTGAGCAAAAGTCCGCGTTAGTCTGTAAATCACGAGAGCCAACACACTGTATCCATGCGATCCTGTTGATTGGCTTCCCGTCGTAAGGCCGTATCAACTTACCCTCAACAGGGCCGGTTCCGCTCATGATTCTTTCAAACTCGAGGCTTGTCACAACACTGGGAAGGACTTTATAACCATAAGTGTTTTTCCCATCAGAGGGCTCATAATAAGATGTGCCTCCGCAAAATATCACGGATCCGACTTCCATCTGAAGCTCCCTGGAGGCATCGAGATTTTCCTCTGATAAGCGAATGGCTCCAGTGGGACAGACTCCTTCACAGGCACCACAGCGGGTACAGACCGATATATCGATGATATATGGATTAGGAATGGCATGAGGAACCGGCAGATAGATCGCCTTTCGGGATGTGAGTCCCGCGTTAAATGTGTCCTTCACGTCAACAGGACAGACCCTGGCACACATGCCGCATCCAATGCATAGATTGGGATAGACCCAGCCCGGCTTTTGTTTGAGATTCACTTGGAAGTGGCCCGGATCTCCTTCCACCGAAACGAGTTCCGTGGATAGCAGTATCTCGATATTTTCATGAAAGAGCCCTTTTCTGAGACAATATTGAGATGATGCATCCCTGTTAACAAGCGGCAGCATCTTACACATGCCGCACTGATTTGTCGGAAACTGATAATCGAGTTGACTCAGAACTCCGCCCAGATGTGGTGATCGGTCAATCAGCGTTACTCCGTAGCCTGTTTCGGCCAGATCGAGAGCTGCACGTATACCACTGATACCTGCACCTATCACTAAGGCCTTACCGATCTTTTTTTTCATAACAATACCTCTTCTTTCTAGGTTCCATAGACGGCAACGTCCAGTAAATCCGGGCCCAGATATGCACGCTCATTTTCACCAAGTATGCCTAAAGAAAGACAAATCAAGGTCCAGAGATGAACCGTATGGAATTTTGCTTCATAATGATCAGCCAGGTCATGGATCTGTGCGTGGCAATTATGGCAGGCCGTAATACAGTAATCCGCTTTTGTTTCCAGTATCTGTTTCAGTTTTAACTCTCCATATTTTCGGCGGGCATCAGCAAAACCCGATTGCAGAAAGCCTCCGCCGCCTCCACAGCAGTAATTATTTGATTTGTTAGGAGTCATATCAATAAAGTTCTCTTCGCCTACAACTGACTTGACAATAAAGCGCAGATCGTCGGCAATGGGGTCTCCAAAGGTTTTCCGCACGATCTGACAGGGATCCTGAACCGTAAACTTGATTTTAAGATCCTTGTTCCAATCAGAGTTTACCTTTAATTTCGCTTCCCTTATCCATTGTGCATAATACTTGTAAATACTTGCGACTTCAAAATTATGTTCGATATTAAATTTTTTTAAGCCTTTCCAGACAGCGTAAGTCGCATGACCACATTCGGTATTTAGGAAGACCTTACACCCGAGTTCATGGGCCTGGTTGACCGAAGTTTGAGTAATATGTTTCCATGCCTCGTCATCTGAAAGAAACATGCAGTAATTTTCACCGCCCCATCCCCTGCTTCCATAGGTCCAGTCGGCACCTGCAAGATGAAGAATCTTCCAGAGAGGAACCATTTCATCCGGCTCAGTAACAGGTTCTCTTGAATTCTGAGTCAGAAAGAAATGGGCGCCTTTTTTATCGATGGGCGCCTGCATCTCTTTAAATTCCGGCTGAGCCTCCCTGTATTCCTCCAGGACATCTTCAACAACGAATATAAAATCATCAGGTGCTGTACCCATGGCACTGCAACTGTCATTTCGTAAGGCCATATCACAGGAACCAAGTATACCTTTAGGCCTTTCTTCCCTGGGCCAGGCGCCCCGGGCATAGTAAACAAGCTGAGGGATATCTATCTGCATTGGGCAGACATAGATACAACGCTGGCACATGGTGCACATCCAGACCCATGGTGTGGTCTTAATCACTTCATCCATCCCCAGGAGAGCCATACGAAGAAACTTCCTGGGGTCCATTCCTTCCAGACCCGATGCAGGGCAACCAGAAGAGCAGGCACCACAGGTAAGACACAGGTTAAGATTGCCTCCATCCGGCAGAAGCTCCTTCACTTTATCCATGAAAATGCTTTGTTTCTTCTTTCCAATTTTAATTACGCCCTCTGACATAATTTTTACCTCTTGTTTTTTTATCAGGATATCCCTACAACCTCGTCAAATTCGTCTTCACGAAATTCGGATAAAGGCGGTTTTTCATCAAGATTTTTTCCGGCCTCATATTCAAATGCCTTCTGGGTTTGATAGGCTATAGTACGGAATAGTTCCGTAACCGGTATCTCGTTGGGACAGGCATTTGAGCATTGACCGCAGCCTATGCAGGCGGTGCTCATGTGGGCCAACCGGGTAATATGGTAAAATAGCATATCTGTGGGCATTTTGATCTGGCCTTTTCTCGCTGCCCATCTTAGATATTGTGACGGTTCGTGATTAAAAACATCGGTCACAAACACACATTCCCTGCAATAGCAGACAGGACAGGCCACCCGGCAATTATAGCAGTTTACACAATTGGAAAAATAGTGCGTTAACTTCTCGATGTTGTCGGTTGCCTCTCTGGTTTCAACGAACATGGTATCGCGACAGGTTATTCGTTCCGCTATCAAGGCATCTATGGCTTCTTTACGTCCTATGGGTTCTATAGCTTCAGAAAGTTTGAGCTTGCTCAAAATGGCTTCACCCGCGGAGGTCTTAGGCTGAATCAGGATATGATCGTTTATATCCATCCCGAAAAGGCCTATGAGTATATCCGCATTGTAAGGAACAGGATTCTCACATGCCTGGCATGCCGGTGCCAGTTCAATGTTTATAGATGATACGCCCTTGCCAGAGAGGACACTGTTATAAAAGCGTTTGGTAGGCTCCTTTTCATCTTCGCCGGCAAATTGGAAAAAATCCCTGTTTTTGTATGCACCCAGACAATCAATTCCTATGATTATGATTTCATCCGTGCGGCCCTGTTTAAGCTTTACAAGCTCTATAAACGCCCTGATTTCACAGGGGCGCAGGACTACCGCTATCTTGCCGCCAATGGGTTTGCGTGTAAGCCTAGAGACAATCTTGGCCGTATTCATGGGAAATGCCGGAGATAGAGGATCAACCCCATCCAATTGTTCCGGATCGCTAATCAATACGGGCATTACCATATTTTTCATGGGAAGAAGTTTAGGAGTCAGAATCGCGCTGACCCCGCCCAGTTCCAGGATAGATCGAAAAAATTTCTGAAGAGCGTCTAAGAGTTGTGTGTCTTTTGTCTCAAGTTTTAATGAATTCACCATTAATTTCCTCCGGATTTGGTTATAGGCCGATAGCCATTTATATCATCCCAGGATAGACCTGTCCTTTAAATAACCATTTTCAGCCTGGCGGCGTTTGGTCCCAACATCTTTATTTGCGTGACCAGTTCGCGCATAATCTCGGCGAACTGGATCCCGTCGCTGGCGCCAATCCATGTCAGCCTGAGTCGTTCCGGTTCAAATCCGAATTGGGGAAGGATTTCCTTTAAAAGTTTTATCCTCCTGCGGGCCTTGTAATTGCCATTAATATAATGGCAGTCGCCCGGGTGACAACCACTGACCAGAACCCCGTCGGCCCCTTCCAGAAATGCCTTTATGATGTATTGCGGATCAACCATCCCTGTACACATAACCCTGATCAATCTTACGTTTTTGGGGTAAGACAATCTTGAAGTTCCGGCAAGATCGGCCGCCGTATAGGTACACCAGTTGCATACAAAAGCAATAATACTTGGTTCAAATGCTTCCACGTCTGTCTCCAATAGGTTTAACCTTCAGTTTTAATTCTTAAAAGCCCCTCTTTTGCATTCGTTCAGATACCGACCCTGTTTATCGCGTCCATAACACCTTCAAGCTCGGCAAATACCTGTTGCTTATTAAAATGTCTGACCTGGGCAGCACCGCTCGGACAGAATCCTGAACAACTCCCGCACCCTTTGCAGACTGCCTCGTTTATTACTGATACCCCCCT
This sequence comes from uncultured Desulfatiglans sp., assembly GCA_964499695.1. Classification (GTDB taxonomy): domain Bacteria; phylum Desulfobacterota; class DSM-4660; order Desulfatiglandales; family HGW-15; genus JAAZBV01. The sequence continues at coordinate 7,045 of CAZCMD010000123.1, read as the reverse complement.
GCGCTCGTCAAACTCGATTGCAGAATAGGGACATAGACCAATACATACCTGACAACCAGTACAGATATCCGGATCAATATTTGATATTGTGGATGAGACTTGGACCACTCCCCGGGTAGCCAGCGAAAGGGCCTTTGAGGCAGCTCCCGACGCCTGTGCCACGGTATCCGGTATGTCCTTTGGTGACTGGCAGGCGCCAGCGAGAAATACACCATCCGTAGCAGTATTAAGGGGTCCCAGCTTGGGATGTTCTTCCAGAAAGAACCCGTCTGCACCAAGATTAATACCAAAGACCCGCCCGACCTCGATCGCGTCCTCCCGGGCCTCCATGGCGGTACAAAGCACGACCATATCAACGGGAACTCTCAGCGTGTTTCCCAGAAGGGTATCTTCTGCAACAGCAATAAGCTTGCCTTTCTCATCGGGTTTTATGGCCTGGTCCGTAATCTCGGCGACCTTTCCCCTTATAAAATTCGTGCCCTCCTTTTGGCACCTGTTGTAAAACTCCTCATAACCTTTGCCGTAACAGCGCATATCAATATAAAAATCATAGACAGCCGTATCATGACCGCACTTTTCCTTGATGAGGTGTGAATACTTAAGTGCGTACATGCAGCAGACACGTGAACAGTATTCATGGTAGTTGACATCTCTGCTGCCTATGCAATGGAGGATTGCCACGCTTTTTGGAGTCAGGGTAAATTTCCCTTCTTCGTCCCGTATAAGTATTTTACCGCCTGTGGGCCCAGTGGCGTTACTGAGACGTTCGAATTCAAGACTGGTAAAAACATTAGGGTACTCACCATAGCCGAATTGTTTCATAGGTATGGGATCAATAATGTTATAACCTGTCGAGATGATAATGCTGCCCACCTTGACCTCAAGCTCTTCGCCCTTCATGCAGTGATCAATAGCATCAGGTTCGCAGACCCGGACGCATTCCATACATTCCGAACAGGTACCGCAATTGAGACAGCGACCTGCTTCCTGTTTTGCCTGTTCTTCCGAAAGGCCGGTGTTTACCTCATCAAAATCCATTGATCTTTTCACCGGACTCCGAAATTGTGGTTCAACCCGGCATTCTTCGGGGAGGGTATCAGGGATTTTGTTCCAATCCTTCTCCATTGTTTTTTCAGCAGCCTGGTTTTCCGCATATTTGGCAAGATTTTCACCCTCAAGGAAATGATGGATGGCCTCAGAGGCCGAACGTCCTGCTGCAACCGCCTCGATTACTGTAGCAGGACCGGTAGCCATATCACCCGCAGCAAAGATATGAGGGATAGATGTCTGCATCGTGAAGGGGTTAACATCGATGGTACCGCGTTGTGTGAAGCTCAGTTCACAGTCCTTCTTGGCCCAATCCTTATCAATCCTTTGTCCGATTGCACTGATAACCGCATCGCATTTAATGATAAATTCAGATCCCTTTACGGGCACAGGTCTCTTCCGGCCACTCGCATCAGGCTCACCCAGATCATTTTTTATGCATTCAAGACCAGTAACGCAGCCATTATCACCCACTACCCGGACAGGAGTCGTCAGATAATGAATCTCTATTCCTTCTTCCAGGGCCTCTTCGATTTCTTCTGGATAGGCAGGCATTTCATTCATGGTTCTTCGGTAAACGATGGTAACCGAATTACATCCGAGACGTTTAGCGGTCCTGGCAACGTCTATCGCGACATTTCCGCCACCAACAATAGCCACATCATTTCCAGGTTTTTCACGGCTTCCCAGGTTTATCTCTCTTAAAAGATCAACGGCATTAAATGTCCCTTTATAGTCCTTTTCCCCTGGTATCTTCATATCAAGACCTTTGTGAGCGCCAATGGCCAAGAAAATCGCTTTGAATTCATCCTGCCTGAGACTGTTAAAAGAAATATCCCGACCGAGGACTTTGTTTGTTTCTGCGTTTATACCCAGTCGAAGAATATTTTTTATCTCCTGATCAAGAATTTTAGGGGGCAGACGATAGTCCGGAATTCCTACCCTGAGCATTCCCCCCAGCTTAGGAAGGGCTTCAAATATTGTGACATGGTAACCTTTTAGTCTCAAATAGTAGGCGGCAGTTAATCCGGCCGGACCGGAGCCAACAACGGCTATTTTCTCAGGACGGGCTACGATTTCAGGCAGTGGAAATTCATCCAGATTAACCTGATCAGCGGCGAAACGTTTTAACTCTCTAATGGAGACGGCTTCGTCATGTTCCTGCCTCCGGCATTGTGCCTCACAGGGATGCGGGCATATACGCCCCAGCACACCGGGAAGCGGTAGTTTTTCCATGATCAGTTTAACAGCCTCTTTGTATTTTCCCTGGCCTACCAGTTGTACGTACCCCTGAACATTTATTCCGGCAGGACAGGTCGCGACACATGGTGCACGATCTTTTTTATCAATACAAAATGTGATTGGTACAGCCTGAGGAAAAGATCGGTAGATAGCCTTTCTCTCACCAAGGCCTTCATCCCACTCGCTCGGGACGGATACCGGACAGACTTTAGTGCATTCACCACATCCGGTACATATTCCTTCCTTCACGTAACGGGGCTTTCTATGTATTCGAACCGTGTAATTTCCGATATAACCCGAAACCTCCTTTACTTCGCTGTAGGAAAACAGCTCGATATTTGAATTCTGTGCTACTTCAACCATTTTGGGGGTTCCGATACAGGCAGCACAATCCAACGTGGGAAAGGTCTTGTCAAACTGAAGCATATGACCGCCAATGGTAGGATCTTTTTCCACCAGGTACACCTTATGACCGGAATTGCCGATATCCAGTGCCGCTTGCATACCCGCAATACCTCCTCCCACTATAAGGATATCAGGGTTTACCTTTACTTCGCGGGTCTCTAGACTATGATGGTAATTTACACGATTAATGGCTGCTGCCGCCAGGGTTTTGGCTTTACGGGTAGCTTCATCTTCGTCCGGGGTTACCCATGAAACCTGCTCCCGCACAGAGGCCATCTGGAACATATATGGATTAAGTCCTGCACGCTCACATGCTCCCCGAAAGGTTTTTTCGTGGAGCCTTGGAGAGCAGGATGCTACAACCACACGGTTTAAGCCGTACTCCCTGATATCTTTTTCTATCATTTCCTGTCCCGGATCCGAACACATGAACCGGTAATCTCTGGCGACCACGACATTTGGAAGTGTTCGGACAAAGTCTGCGACCTCTTTCACGCGCACCTTATAGGAAATATTAATCCCGCAGTGACAAATGTAGAATCCTATTTTAATGGACATGAACTCTCTCCCGACTGGAGTTACTAATGAGTGCATAATTATATAGGCACTATATCAAAGTAGATAGGCTGCTTCATACTTTAATCCTTATACAAATATGTCATAGTTTTGTGGGAGAAAATATATAACTATGGGTGAATGCTCAAGATAAAAATGATATTTGTTTGCATTTTCTCACTTATGATTAGGATTTGTCGATATTCATTTTAACCATAAAAACATTGAATCAACCATTACGAAAGGCATATAGCCTTATGAAGGCATATCACCTTATGTGCAAGGGTTGTCATGAGGAGAAAAAACTGGCCCTGTAATGTGCGGCCAGTGCCATAAAAAGTGATAAGGAAAGAGATAGTTAATCCTGATCCAGTATAATAAGGGGCATCCTGTCAGCTATCAGGATCCCCTTTTTTGTAGGGGTAATACAATTGCCTCTTATTTTTACGTATCCGTTAGATTCAAGTTTCAGGGCGGCCTCCATTGCACCTGGTATATCTTTAAGGATATCCATTTTTATGCCTTCCATAGTCCTTAAGCCAAGGGATATCTTTTCAAGCGTCTCCTGTTCGATTGTCAAATCCTCTGAATCCTCAACAGGTGACACCCCGCCTTTAAGGTTTGTGCAATAGTTTTTGACCGACCGGTAATTCCACCACCTCTTTTTGCCGTCAAATGAATGGGCTGATGGGCCAAGACCAAGGTATGGTATGCGGCGCCAGTATTTCATATTATGCCTTGAGCAGTACTCAGAGCCTTTTGCGAAGTTTGAGACTTCATAATGCAGGTAGCCGCTTTGTTCCAGAAAGGCAGATGTCTCAAGAAAAAATCTGCTTGCAGCCTCTTCGCTGAGATTATCCAGCTCCCCCTTTTTTTTCATGCCATTAAAGACTGTTTTCCCCTCTATTGTAAGCTGGTAGCATGAAATGTGTTCAGGGCTTAAGTCTACAGCCCTTTCAAGGTTTATTAGCCACGCATCAACCGATTGATCCTTAAGACCATAGATAAGGTCTATCCCTATGTTATTAAAACCTTCAGCCCTTAAATCTAAAAATGCCTTTTCAGAGTCTGCTGCACAGTGCCTTCTGCCAAGAAATGTAAGCTCATTATCATTAAATGACTGAACACCAAGGTTTACACGGTTAATGCCTGCATTTTTTATATCTTCGATTTTTTCATGAGTCATATCACCAGGGTTTGTCTCAATAGTAATCTCTGCCCCTTTGGTAATTTGAAAATGGGTCTTTACTGAATCAATGATCCCGGTAATCACCCCTTTATCAAGCAGAGAGGGAGTGCCCCCGCCAAGATAGAGAGTGTCAAAAGTTGAAAAGCTCTCTTTGTAGAGTAACATCTCTCTTTTCAGAGATTCAATGAACCTGCTGACAAGGGTGGTTGAAGCAATGGAGTAAAAGTCACAGTATGGGCACTTTGATTTGCAGAAGGGGATGTGGATGTACATACCAGGGTGGGGAATGTTTCCTTTTGGTATGGATTCTGCCTGTTTGAGCATTGGTGTCTAAACGAAATGGCGCAGGGCGCAGGGCGCAGGGCGCAAGGGAAAAGCATTTACCCTGTGCCTTGAGCCTTGTACCTTGCGCCTCTTCATATATGCATTATTTTTCATTTTGCCTCTTCAGCTTCAGTAAATGAAAAAGATGGCTTGCCTAATCGTTATCCGACTTAAACACCGCTACAAATGCACTCTGGGGGATCGCAACGGAACCTATCATCTTCATGCGCTTTTTACCCTTTTTCTGTTTTTCAAGGAGTTTGCGTTTACGTGAGATATCACCACCATAACACTTTGCTGTAACATCCTTCCTGAAGGCATTTACTGTGCTGCGGGCTATTATGGTCCCGCCTATGGCACCCTGTATAGCAATTTTAAACATATGCCTCGGTATCTCTTCCTTGAGTTTTTCACAGGCATGCAGTGCCCTGGCCCTTGCCCTGTCTTTATGTACTATCTGAGAAAGGGCATCCACCCTGTCTGAGTTAACAAGGATGTCCAGCTTCACAAGGTCGTTCTTCCTGTAGTCAAGCATCTCGTAATCAAATGAGCCGTAGCCCTGTGTAACGGTCTTTAACCTGTCGTAAAAGTCATAGAGTATCTCAGCAAGCGGCATATCAAAATTGATCTCAACCCTGCCCTGTGTGGGGTAATTGAACCTGGCGTTTTCACCCCTGCGCTCAAGACAGAGGTCCATTACAGCACCCATGTACCTTTCAGGTATCAGGATGCTCGTCTTAATATAGGGCTCAAGGGATGTTTCTATTGTTGCAGGGTCTGGATAATAGAGTGGGTTATCCACGCTGATCTTGTCACCATTGGTAAGCTCAAAGTGATATTCGACCGATGGAACTGTCATGATGATAGACTGGTCATACTCGCGCTCAAGCCTTTCCTGAACTATCTCAAGGTGTAGAAGCCCTAAAAAACCGCACCTGAAGCCCAAACCAAGGGCGGCTGACGAGTCTTTCTGGTAAACAAAGGCCGCATCATTGAGCTTGTATTTTTCAAGGGAATCAAAAAGTGACCCGTAATCATCCGAGCTGATAGGATAGATTGAAGAGAACACCACCGGCTTTGCCTGCTTGAACCCTGCGAGTGGCTCAGGGGCAGGGTTATTATCAAGGGTTATTGTATCACCGATGCTGGTGTCACTCACAGTCTTGATACCTGCTACCATGTAACCGACATCGCCGGCTGACAAAGATTTGACTGATTCCTTTTTTATACCGAATCTGCCTACCTCTTCAACCCTGTAGGTTGTCCCGTTTGACATAAACCTGATCACATCACGCGCCTCGAGCTTGCCTGAAAAGAGCCTGACGCTCACGATTGTACCCCTGAAGGAATCATACTGGGCATCAAATATAAGGGCCTTTAATGGGCCGTCCGGGTCGCCCTTGGGGGCAGGAACAAATTTTGTTACCGCCTCAAGCACGTCATCGATACCTATCCCCTCCTTTGCAGAGCAGAGGATTGCCATATCAGAATCAAGCCCCAGGTCTACCTCGATCTGCTCCTTTACCTTTTCGATATCCGCTGAGGGGAGGTCTATCTTGTTGATTACCGGTATTATTTCAAGGTTCTGCTCAATGGCTGCGTACATGTTTGCAAGTGTCTGTGCCTCAACCCCCTGTGATGCATCCACAAGAAGGAGGGCGCCCTCGCATGAGGCAAGTGCCCTCGATACCTCATATGAAAAGTCCACATGGCCGGGGGTATCAATGAGGTTGAGTTCATATTTTTCGCCGTTTTTTGCAGTATAAGGAAGGGTAATGGCCTGGCTTTTTATGGTAATGCCCCTTTCCCTTTCTATGTCCATGTTGTCCAGTAACTGATCCCTGAACTGACGGTCTTCCACCTGGCCGGTGTACTGGATAAGTCTATCGGCAAGGGTTGACTTGCCGTGGTCAATATGTGCTATTATGCTGAAATTTCTTGTATTTTTCATATTTTAATTTTCGATCTTTCTAAATTTTCTAGTATTGTATTATATAGGGCGGTAAGTATATGAGAAAACAGACCCAGCGTCGAGAAAAAAGATGAACAAGTATTGGTTTAAGAAAAGTATTCTATAATATAGGGTCTATATCATTGACCTTTCCCTTTCAATCTTCAGCACCTGTCCGCTTAAGATGATAATCATGAGCAAGTGCGCAGTTGTTATCAAGCAGTTCCTTTAGTTTGTTCTTGATAAGGCTGTTATCCCATGATGGAAATGCCAGGAGCTTGTCCTTATAATCAGGCAGCCTGTAAAAAAAGGTGCTGATTGTCTTTTCATCC
>CAZCMD010000122.1:5537-15042 GCA_964499695.1 uncultured Desulfatiglans sp. | reverse complement strand
TAAAATACTCCTTGAGCGGCAGAAATTCTTTTGCGGTCTTAACAAGAGGGAGATTCATCTTAAGTATTCCGGGTTACATTTTATGCATTTATATCTATTGTTTTCAGATTCCTCTTATTAAGACTAACGAAAGAGAATGTCTATTTCTTTGTTGATTCCGGCCTTTTTTCTACACATTTTAAAACATACTACCCACGGCATAGACCAAATCTTATACATTCATCGCTTGCCATTCTATATCCCCTTTTAACGGGGTCTTTGGATTTTTCCATTGACGCACAAACTGAAACTAATAACAATTGCGATACGATAATAAGTAGCATTCTCCTTATTATCATGGTATTTACCTCTATATAGTTTCATGGATATATTTAAACCTTAAACACCTGTCTTATAACATAAAGTCTGTTTTTTAATGCAAGTAATGGATTTTTGTTGGAGTATAATAAAGATATTTATTCCGGTCAATTCATATGGAAAAAAGAGGGACCTGATTTTTATGGTTATGCCTCATAATTTATACGGAGATAATGATGATAAAAAGTACTATGTCCTGATCCGAGGACCTTCCTATGGTTCACTTGACTTTGATGACCGTGAGGAGATACGGACAGCCATACGGGAGAAACTTGAGTTTAATGGCATACGTTTCCTTGAATACACATGGGTATGGGGAGAAGATGACCGATGCCTCTTACTGATCGGTGAGTATAAAAATGAACAAGAGGTAAACCAGTGTGTTGAAAGATTCGAGTCGATAGGCTTTAAAACCTGTATCAGAACCAGCCTTCCTGGTGGCGATGAAATATGATTAGAATAAATCTGTAATTCTCAATTTTAAATAAGAAAAAAATGATGAGGGGAAAACAGGTTTTATCGTGATATCAACAATCCCAATTCAGCCGGTTCTGAACAGGGGGCATGTCTGGCGGCATTACACATTATTAGTAAAAAAATTAATTTACATTAAAGCCCGGTATATTTCAGATAAAAATGTATGCTGGGCTTTAATGTTTTTTACTTAATTTGTCTGCCGTTAATCCCAACTCAGGTTATTTAGCAACCAGGGTTATTGTTGCCCTTTTTCTCTGTATAAAATATTAATATCTTATATAGCTTTTTTAAGCGTAACCTTTTTCTGTCTCAGAAACATTATCTCTCATTATGATAAAGACATCATCCAAATCAGAGAGTGAAATCAATTTCAAACTGCTATGCAAGCGGGATAAAAAAGAAATTGAACACTGGTTCCAAAGTTATGCTGATCCGGTTTATGGATTTATATACTACCGTGTTGGTAAAGATGCTGATCTGGCCGGTGAGGCAGCACAGGAAACATTCGTTACTGCGCTTGAAAGTATAGATAAATACGATCCTGAGAGGGGTGAAATGTTTCCATGGCTTACCTACATTGCACGCAACAGCATAAGGAAGGTTATGCGCAGACATGGAAAGGTGAGTGACCAGGTAGACTTCTGGGAGATTGTCGATAATAAACTTATCGAAACTTTGACAGATTTGGGTTCGAACATTATCCCTGAAGAGGTTCTCCAGCAGAAACAAACCTCAGAACTTGTCCGTATTGCTATCACAAATTTACCTTTAAGATACCAGATGGCTTTACAGAGACATTACTTTGAAGACCTTTCACTCCATGAAATGGCCATGCTGGAAAAAACCAGTGAAGGAGCAATGAAGATACTTCTTCACCGTGCGCGTGAAGCATTTCGCGATACCTTTAAAACTATCTCCGCCTCATTTATTGATAGAGGAGAGGAAGGGAGGATTATCCCATGACAGATATAAAAAAGCACAATGATAATGAAAATATTGATATAAACCTGGACAGGCTTCTTGAATTGGGCGAGCCAATTCCAAAAATGCCTGAAGACCTTAAAGACCGGATCAGGACAAGATTGATTCAACCGGCTCCTTATTCAGGAGGGAAAAAAAATTTTTCTTTTCGCTGGGTTCTATTACCCCTGGCCGCTGCGGCAGTTTTGATCTTTTTTATGATATTCCCGTGGCAGGGGAATCTAACTGGTTCAGTAACTTGGGCTGATGTACAGAAATATCTTGAAAATGTCCATACATTTTCAGCTAAAGTGGAGATCAAACAAGTAATCAATGGTGAGAGCCGGATTATTTCCATTGCAAGGGTCTGTCATAAGGATCCAGGGCTTACAAGAAGTGATATTTATGAGCATTACAAGGATCTTGATGCACTTACTCCTCCTCTCCAGATGATTATTATAGAAAAACGTAAGCCAAGTTTATCTGAACTATTAACATTTCATTCTAACTCAAGACAAGTAGAATGGAATACTCACATTTTCCGTACTATTGGCCCTAAAAATCCTCCTTCATTGACAATTGATCTTGCTTCTGAGAATTGGTCAATTATGAAGAAATTAACAGAGGATAATACTAAATTTATAGGGGACAGAATAATTAACGGCATACGCGTTGCTGGTTTCAGCTTCAGATGTCCTGCCAAACAAATAATCCGGCCATCCATTGCGACAGGACAAGCTTATGGAAATATTTTTGTGAGAAGTGAAGATGCTGTACCCATTTACTGTGAAGTGGAATACACAACCATACTGGGAGAAAAAACAAAGTGGGAGATTACAGATATGAAATGGAACGAGCCCCTTGAGAAAAGTCTCTTTGATCTTACTGTACCTGAAGGATGGCATCTTAAACGTACCCAAATTGAAACAGCGGAATATGCCAATACAAATCTCGCTCCTGGTATTAAGCTGCATCTGGTTCTGGATGAAAAAGAACCGCTGATAACAGAAGATGATGTACTCAGGGTAATCAAGGCTGAACAGGTTATCAATTTAGTTACAAAGATTCCAGCATCAACGTATGTTACTCTAGAGCTTAAACAAGCAGCATTACAACTACTTCATAAACAAGAGGTTGCACATCCAAAATCCATAATTGTAATGAACTTCAACAGGCAGACTAAAGTTCCCGTTATACTCAATAAAAATTACCCAGAACATTTAACCTTTGAATTAAGTCAACTGGGATATTCATTATCTGAAATCGAGAAGAAATATTTCACAAAAACAACAACGATCTTTGAAGGAGGCATGTAATGAATACATTCAAACATCATGGAAAACCTAATATTTACATAAATACAATACTGATCCTTATTGTTTTAACCCTTTTTATATTAACTCTCTCAGCAGAAGAGCTACCAGGAAAACAACCCTGGTCAGTTAAGTTTGAGCTTCGTCTCGCCTCATATGAATATGTAGAAGGATTTGAGAAATCTTCCCTTCCCTCCAGCCAGAGTATCTGGATTTTCTCTGAGGCTAGCATCAATAATAATGATGTGCTTCAGGCATGGACAGAGGAGACAGGAGATGGATTTGCTGTAATGTTTCAACTGACTGAAGACGGTACGCTGAAGTTTGCCCGTTTTACAAAGTCTAATGCAGGTAAATTTGTGGCTATAATGATCGATAATAGAGTAGTCTCAGCTCCGAAGATCATGAGTGAAATTACCGGTGGAAGAGCGTTAATAGAAGGAAACTTAACTGAAAAAGAGGCAAAAAGAATTGCAGAAGGGATTACAGGACATTAATATCATTTGAAATCTGGAAGGACAAAGCACATTGAAGATTAATTCATGATTCAACCAGGTTGAAATTGAAAAAAGGTATTTTACTGAAATACCACTGAAGGATGGATAAATTTAAAAAAACTAAGGGCAGACACATGGGTCTGCCCCTACATTATTAATTTTTAAGTTAAGCAAATATATATATAGCTACTTTTATGATCGATGTTTGTTTTAGATTGCAGGGGTAGACCTATGTGTCTGCCCGTTTGACTATCCTCTGTCTCCTGAACTCAACTATCATCCAGACCAGCCCCGTAAAAAATGTCAGCATATCCGCAATCAGGAAGGATATCCACATGCCTGTTACACCGTATGCAGGAGCAAGCAGAGCATCAAATAAAACCATCCCCACGGGGGACATGGAAACAAGACGTAACAAACAGAATGGATGGTGAATCAATCTGATTAGGGAGTTGTTTCAGTATCCTCTTCAGGGGCGGTTTCAGGGATATCAAGCAGATCAATCTCTTCCATATCCATTAACGACATCGATTCTGAACCGGCCTTTGTAACAAGCCCTGCATCATCAATGTTCTCGCTATCCTCTTCAGCCTCATATTCATCCCTGTATTGAAGCCCTTTGCCTGAACTCGCAGCAAGGTTTGCCCTTGATTCTATCTTTTCAAGTTCCTCCTGACATGCAACACAGAGTACAGCCTCCGGGACAATCATAAGCCTTGCTTCGGGGATCGGTCTCTCACATTCTTCACATATACCGAAATCCTGATCATGTTTTAATCTTTCAATCAGGGACTCAATTCTTTTTAACTCAAATTTTTTACGGTCCAGAAATCTGTAATAATTCTGTGCCGCCATCTCCCTGTCTGTGCGGTCCAGTTCATCTATCATTCCATCAAATGATATCTTGCTGAAATCTTCGTTGTTTTCCTTTATCAGAGAGTCGATCACCCCTTCCAGTTCCCTCTTTTTTGCCAGGAGATGGGAATGGAACCTTGTCCTGAAATGGTCAGTTCTTTCCTTTGTCCTTATTTTTTTTTCAGGTTTATTATTTATTATAGGAGGTATGATCTTTTTCTTCTGTTTTGAAGAATCAACCTCTGTAGATTTTTTTTTCATGTAATCTCCTCCCCATCTATGCATGAGAGATATAGTGTTCTACTAAAAAAGGCATCACATATTGTAAAATCATTTATGAATCAAGAAAAAAATGCATGTTATTACTATTTTTTTCAGGGATATTGATGCAGAATTTGTGCCAAAATCATTTGCCTGATTTTCGCAGTTCAATAGTATTATTTTAAAATAAAATATATTATTTACGATTTATTTCCTCCCTTTATAATCTTCCTTGCGTATATTGTATTTTGTCAGCAGTTTATGTATCTGTCTTGTCGTTATCCCTGCAATTTCTGCTGCCTGCTTGATACGCCCCATAGTCTCATTAAGAAGATCCATAAGGTAATTTTTTTCAATCTCTTCAATACCCTTTTTACGGATATTGGCAAGGTTTCCAGTACGTTTTCTTGTATCGTCATCCAGATGGTCATACTCAAATATTTCTAGTGGAAAATTGTCAGGCTGTAAAATTGAGCCGGTCTCCAGTATGTATGCCCTCTCAATCAGGTTTTCCAGTTCCCTGATATTTCCGGGCCAGGGGTAATGCATAAAGGCCTCCATCACATCAGGTGAAAAACCTTTAATGGCTTTTGTATTATGTTTATTCATTTTGTCAAGAAACATCATTGCCAGATGGGGTATATCCTCAGACCGGTCCTTTAAAAGGGGAACCTCTATAGGAAAGACATTAAGCCTGAAATAGAGGTCCTTTCTGAACTCACCATCCTCACACATCTTTTTAAGGTCCATGTTTGTGGCAGCAATAATCCTTGCATCCGTATGGATTGTAACCTCCCCTCCAACACGTTGAAATATACCGTCCTGCAAGACCTGTAAAAGTTTGATCTGTGCCGCAGGGGTTATAGTACCTATCTCGTCAAGAAAGATTGTCCCTTTATCGGCGATCTCAAATTTACCCAGTTTTCGTTTAATTGCGCTTGTGAATGCCCCTCTTTCATGGCCGAAGAGTTCGCTTTCCAAGAGTGTGTCAGGTATGGCCCCGCAGTGGACACTTATAAACTGGGCATCCTTTCTGCTGCTGTGACGATGTATCAGCCGTGCAATTACCCCTTTTCCTGTTCCTGTCTCGCCTGTAATAAGTACAGTGCTGTTAGTTGGGGATACAGACTTGAGTTTTTCATAGACCGCTTTCATTTTTGCATTTGCAGTCCTCATGGTCTGTTGAATATCAGTGTCTTTCAGCCGGTCTTTCAGGAAATCAGGCTCTGACCTGGCGATAAGGGATTCTTTAATATTTTTTAAGACAGAATTGACATCATCGGGCTTGATCGGGAACAGGATATAATCGCTTGCACCCTCTTTAACCGCATTTACCGCCTCTCTTATTCTTTCAACCGAAGTGATAATTATAATATCAAGGGCAGGGTAGAGATTCATGAATGACTGTAAATAATTCTTATAACTGACCCCATTCTTTTCAGTCACACTGAACAGGGAGATATCCATAAACAGGTATTCATAACGTCTGGTCTGGAGCATTGAAATGGCCTGGGTATCGTTTTCAGCCTTGCCAATCTGTATTTCGGGCCCAAAACAGGGCATAAGTTGCCGGTATACATCCGGATTTTTTGATAATAAAAGTATGTTTTGCATAACCTGATTTTCCGGTCTGAATAAGGTTTTAATTTATCCTAGCTCTACCATAAAGAGCCCTGCCTAAAAAGCTTTTTTATTGTCTTGATAACAATTTAAAAAAAACTAATCAAAAGAAGAAATAAACTGGCGAAAAGGGAGTTGAAAACCTGGGCAGGCATGGAAACGAAATCAAAAAAAACGCCCCTATTTCTGATTAGAAAAGGGGCGTTTTGGTAAATGTATTAATTTATTTGTTTTTCTTAAGCCATTCGGCTCCATAGCGATTACATTCATCAATAACTATCGGTGTTACATGCTTGTTAATAGTCTCAAGGCTCGGGATACAGGGGAGGTATGAACCACCCGGGGCAAATTTATCTATAGCCCAGCGAACTTCTGCGCGGATTAATTCTTCTGTAGCATTCGCCTGGTCGATTACATGCTGCCTGATACCGCCCATGATGAGCATTTTATTGTTAGTGTTTTTCTTGACTAGCTGTATATCATTTGTAGACATAGCTCCCTGCCACATATCAATGCCTATTTCTACCATATCTTTTTCGAGTCCCATGCAGTAGGTGTCTGAGTGATGCTGTACAAGAACACCGCGGCTTTTTATATAGCTGTATAGACGAGCGTAATGAGGTTTAAGCACTTCACGAAATGTATCCGGTGAAAAAAACAGGTTGTCCTTTGAGCCCCAGTCATCATGGGAGTGGATAATATCCGGCTCAAGGTTGTCAATTAGCTGTTTAACTACCTCAAGCTTCCAGTCCGTATAGGCTTCAAAAAATTCGTACATGGATTCAGGTTCACCATACATGTTCATCAGTGCGTCTTCAAATACCATCAGGCAGTGAGTGCGTTCAAACAGTCCTCGGAAGGTCGGAACCATGACCAGTGTAGTATCTCTGTCAATTCCATCGATTGTTCTTTTGGCATCGCTCCAGTCAAGTTTTGGGATTTTTGGAAATTTGACATAATCTTTCCATTTTGTAATGTCTTTGATTACCTGGTTGTTTTTATTGACGATGGGAATGATTCCGGGGTCACCGGGAAGAAATCGAAGTGTACCGCCCCAGTTATCAATAGCCGCTTCGCCGGAAAACTGGAGAATATCCCAGATAGAAATCGGATCTATTACACAGTGAAACATAATCTGAGGAAATGCATCAAACCCATAACCCATCCATTTCATGGGCTGCTCATTATTTAATACGGACAGAAATTGTTCTTTTTTATTCATATCTGAAAACCTCCTGAAATTATTTATGTTAATTGAAACAGTTGGAATATATTTTGGATAGCATTATGTGTCAAGAAAATTGTGGAGCTGATAACTCTTAACTGATTATCCTTTCTGAGAAAATTGGTGATACAAATTGTATGAAAGACTACAGAAAATCTGTATTGATGCAGGGTTTATTGAACTATATTGGTTATTAAAAAGGATGCGGGGGCATTTTGTGCCCCCGCTGTATGATTAGATGGACAGAATAATCAGTTGTTTTTCATATCAATATGTCCATGAACATTGTTTATCTACCTTAACCCAGTAACCTAATCCAGGCTCCATAACATTGAGATCACTGAGTTCAGGATTTTTTGGGTCAAAGACCTTCCATTTTCCATCTGCATATGTCCACACGCTCTTAACATTACCCGCGATGTTGGATATGGCATCAGATACACTTGTTGATGCTGATGAATTGTATCCCACAAGGTTCCAGCCTGATGCCAAACTAACAGGGTCAACAGCCACATCACCAGAGATGGCCAGCTCAGCCTCCTGGCTCATATTCATCCATACAGCCTTTCCAGGTACAAGTTCATTGAGGGTACTGCCGACCTCTGGTTTTTGTGGATCATACACCTTCCATGAACCGTTATCATATGACCATATGCTGATTACATTTTCCATAATCGGTGAAAATGTGCTGTTAACTGTTGTATTTCGAGTAGTTTTCGGGATAGTGATCAGGTTCCATTTACTTTTAATTGTACGGGTTGTCTTGGTTACCTTTACAGTACATTCACTTGAGGATTTCAAACCGCCATTATCTGTTACCACAAGCTGGAATACCAGTGTCTCGCTTGCCAGGCTTGTTCTTGCTGTAAAGGCAGGTTTAACTGCTCTCGGGTTATTAAGGGTTACAGGTGTACCGCTTAACTGGGTCCACATATAGGATACTATATACCCGTCATTGTCAACAGAGCCTGAACCGTTAAGGGTTACTGATTTCCCGGAGGTTACATTCTGGTCTCTTCCCGCGTTAGCCACAGGTGGATCATTTACCCATAATACATTGACAATAACTGAATCAGCGCTCTTTAGCCCCTCTGAATCGGTTACGGTCAATTCAAATGTGAGTGATTCGCCTTCCTGATTAACATATGGGGCGATAAAGGTAGGCTGTGCAGTAATAGAACTGCTCAGGATAACTGCGGTTCCGCTTGTCTGTTTCCACTGATAGGAGGCGATTGTGCCATCGGGGTCAATGGAATCTATACCGTAAAGGGTAACCTGCTGACCTTCATTAATATTCTGATCGTCACCCGCATCTGCTGTTGGGGGATCATTTACCCATATAATATTGATTATACATGAGTCTGTGCTTTTAAGGCCCTGAGAGTCGGTTACTGTCAATTCAAATATTAATGTTTCACCTTCCGGATTGACATATGGGGCCGTAAAAGTTGGCTGTGCCACAGTAGATCCGCTCAGTGTAACTATGGTTCCGCTTGTCTGTTTCCATTCATATGAGGCGATCGTGCCATCCGGGTCAATAGAGTTTAAACCGTTAAGGATAACTACCTCACCTTCCTCCATATTCTGATCCGGGCCGGCATTAGCCACCGGGAGAGGATTTATATATGTTACATTAATAACAACCGTGTCTGTACCCTTTAAACCCTGTGGATTGGTCACTGTAAGACTGAATGTAAGTGTTGCGCTGGCTTGTGCCACATCAGGGGCAACAAAAGTAGGCTGAACTGCTGTAGAGCTGCTTAGTGTAACAGCATCGCCGCCGGTCTGCGTCCACTGATAAGACAGGGTGCTTCCGTCCGGGTCAGATGAACCTGAGCCATTAAGGGTAACAGCCTCTCCTTCAGCCTTTGTCTGGTCAGGGCCAGCGTTAGCTGTAGGAGCAGCATTTATATTTGTTACATTAATAACAACTGTATCAC
>CAZCMD010000122.1:0-5437 GCA_964499695.1 uncultured Desulfatiglans sp. | reverse complement strand
TAAGTTATGGAAGAACTATCCGGGTCAGAAGATGCTGAACCGTTAAGTGTAACAACCTGCCCTTCAGCCTTTGTCTGGTCAGGGCCTGCGTTAGCTGTAGGAGCAGCATTTATATTTGTTACATTAATAACAACTGTATCACTGCTGTACAGGCCCTGGGGGTCTGTCACCCTGAGACTGAATGTAAGGGTTGCACCTGCTTGATTTACAGCAGGGGCTGTAAATGTCGGCTGTACTGCTGTAGCGCTGCTAAGTGTAACAGCAGTGCCACCGGTCTGTGTCCACCGATAAGTTATGGAAGAACTATCCGGGTCAGAAGATGCTGAACCGTTAAGTGTAACAAGCTGTCCTTCAGCCTTTGTCTGGTCAGCGCCTGCGTTAGCGACAGGAGGTAATGATCCTGAACCCTCTTCAGTAAAAACCTCGTTTGAGAAATCACTCTCTAAACCTGCTTCGTCAACTGCGGTTACCGCAAAAAAATACTGGCCTTGATCCGGTATTGTAACTGAATATTCTGTTACAAGGCCGATATTTCCGCTGTTAGATGTATAATTTCCAGATGCAGTGCCCCCGTATACTATATAATGACTAAGGTCTGGTTCACTGTTAGGATCCCAGGTAAGTGTTACCTGTCGTGCACTAACAGTTGCTGCTGATATGATGATTAAAAGAATGGTTAAAAAAAAGATACGAATACTGTGGTTTGAAAAACCAGAAAAATCCCTGTAAAGCATAAAGCACCTCCAAAAACATTCATGCTTGGCCAGAGACCACGCACCTTTGGAAGTGCTGTCTGCCCGGCAACCTCGCAACCGTATTCCTGAATCAGGAACTTAGGCCGATGGCTTTGCGTCCCGCCCTTTCGAACGGTTTGCCCTTATCAAGCTACTCGAAAAACTATCGAGCTGTATGTTGCTTCTGCAATTAGTATTCCATTTTTGATGCCTGTTTTTACATTTGTATAACCTATTGAAAACACGTAGTTTATTTTGCACTCTAAAATATTACAAAAGGATAAATGCAGGTTGTGTTACAAAAAAAACAACATTACAGTGTATATAAAATTGTACCCTGATTGTTTTCAGGTTACTCTCTACACAGGTTATATCAATGATATGTTTCAGATTGACCTTGCTGGCTATTTTATCTATGATTTTGGCTCTATTTATGAAGGGAGAACAATATGAAAGGTTTTAGTTTGAAGGGGTACACCCGAAGAGAGTTTATTAAAAATACAGCACTGACTGCTGCCGGGCTCTCGATAGGCCCCTTTATTCATATTGGCAGAGCACAGGCGGCTGCCACTCTTATGAAACGTTCAATGGGGCGGCTCAACTTTGAGGCAACATCCCTTGGCCTGGGCGGGCAGGCATCGCTTCAATGGACGCCTGCTGATGTTGACCCGGTTAAGATTATACTAAAGGCTTTTGCATCCGGCATAAATTATTATGATACTTCAAATTTTTATGATGACAGCCAACTGCATTATGGGAAGGCATTCCGTGCACTTGACCTTATTCCCGAAAAACCGGGTTACAATGAAAAGCTGCGCCGGTCTATTTTTTTAACCAGCAAGACATGCCTGCGTTTTGGAAAGGGCGGGTGGAAGAATGATGTCATGTACAATCTTACCAACGGGTCAGGGACCCATGCGGTAAGCGACATTAAGAGGACTCTGTCCCAGATTTTTGGTGATGGGAAAGGTGCTTACCCGAAGGGTGCCTACCTTGATATGGTACTTATGCATGCGGTTTCCAGTATAGAGGATGTAGATGCATTGTATGCAGGATATGAAAACACGGATCAGAAGGCCGAAACAATAGGTACACTCTCGACATTGATAGATCTTCGTGACGGCACCAATATAACCGGTCTTAATCCCGGTGAAGAAAGGCTTATCCGCCATATCGGTTTTTCCGGGCATGCGTCCCCTGCGGTTATGATGGAGATGATTCATCGTGATAAAAGAAAGGTTCTTGAAGGGATGCTCGTAGCCATAAACGCCAATGACAGAAATTATTTCAATATGCAGTACAATATCATCCCGGTAGCAGAGGCAAACAATATGGGTATCATTGCCATGAAGGTATTTGCTGATGGTGCCATGTACGAAAAACCTGCTGTCATGACCCAGGGGCCACATATGGTTGTCCGCAGGGTAGGCAGTGAGAAACTCCCCAGCCGCAAGCTTGTTGAATACTCTCTTACAACACCGGGCATCCATACTGCCATTATAGGTACAGGGCATATAGATAATGATCCAAAGGCCTGTCAGCTTACCCAGAACCTGCTTTCAGCTCAAATCATGCCTGATGCCTATACAGTCACAGATCGCAGGGAGGTGGAAAGGCTGGCACTTTCAGCAAAAGAGGGTAAGACAAACGGCTTTTTCCAGGTAGAAAAACAGGCCCTTAGCGCACCAAGAGATTTTACTGTTGACCAGGAAAGAGAGGACCAAAAAAGGATTATCAGGCTTAAATGGCAGACCTCATATGCAGGGGATGAACCTGTTTTACGTTATGAGATATGGCGGGATGACCTTAAGGTGGGGCAGGTTAACCATAAACCACAGGTAACCAGTGCACCATTTATCCATGAGGATATTCTTTCTGATAATAACTCGCATACTTACAGACTGGTAACTGTAGATGCAGCTGAAAGGACTGCAAAAACAGAGGAGATACGCATATCGGGTATATAAATTTACACCAGGATGTTATAAACTATTCACATCCACAGGAGGAATCAACCTCTGCTGTGTCTGTCTCTCCTTCACCGCAATAAATATTCTTCAGTTTTTTATCCCTTGCGACAGAACTGTATACAGCCTTTATTACTGAATCCTTTATAATGGCTGACATGTTACCAATCAGATGCTCCTGCATAAGGGGGATTGGTTCGGTTTTAATATCCCCCTTGAGTTCCATAGAAGAAAAGCTGATTGTGCTCTCTTCATCACTGATGCACTGATTTTCTGCATCACCATTTACCTTTATACTGAACTCAAATTCAGATGCGAGGTCTATCTCCTTGTCAAGAACAACAAAGGCAGAGGTCAATGATACCTGATAGCACATCTTGATTATAAGGTTTGCCTTTATATCAGCTACTGCCTTACCTGTCACCATACCACCAGTAACATTCCATTCCGTTATCTTTATCGCATCATTCATATTCAATATATTGTAATGGTAACAGTACTGGAACTGGAAATCACACCCAATATAACAGGGCTTTTTAGCAACAGGAATGAATTCCGGGATATTAGAGGGGGCGGTTGCCTGTTCTAAAGCACCCACAGTCAAGGAGTAAAAACCTAATAACAGTATAAAAATAGAGGATTTTATTCTGAACATAGCTCATACCCCATAAACGGTTATTATTGATTTGTGCTGTTTGAGGTTAATAATAACCACTATAATCAAAATTACAAATCATAAAAAGCCCTTTTCTCCTTCCGCTTCATTTACCTGCCGGCCTTTGTAAGAGCAGCGCCGTGTATCTTTTTTGTCATAAAATCCGGCTTTGGTGCGCCGGAATTATCCGGGTCTGTTAGAACACTACCCATGGAGTAAAACCCTATGCACTGCCCTACAGTTCCACCGACAACTATAAGCGCTATATGATTCGGATTAATGGTGGGAATAGTTCCCCCAGGTTTACAGTCATCAAGCGTAAGTCCTGGAATAATGCCAGCAGCCGCAGCCTCTTTTATCTGTGCCTTCTGCTCATCGTTCAATGCCTCCCATTTTGCCCGATGCTTATCACATAGCATCTGTTTAAGAGACTGTTTGGTGTATCCCGCGTCAGCAGCCAGTCTTGCCAGTGTCGGATACACCCCGAGTTCACAGTATGTGCTGCTAATGATACCCACTGCATCCTTGGGCCCTATACCGCCCATCCTGAATTTTGCTTCGGGCGGAACAGCCCCTGTAATACCCTGAAGCATGCCGGCCAGTTGATCAAGCTCCTGCGCAAGAGGATTACAGTTCATTGAGGCGCTTGGCCCCAGGGTGTTCATGGTAATACATTCGTCCACGGTTACAGTACTCTCTTCAGGCTTAAAGCCGTGACTCACAGCAAAGGATTCCCATGGGCTTTCCTCCTCATTTTCAGCAAAGGTAAGATTACAGTACCTGGCAGGTTGTCCCTGCATGCCTATCTCCGCATCTCTTAAAGCCCAGCCGATATTGATCATGCACAGGCTAACGGCACGCCCAATGGAGCTGTTTGCCCGGAAGCCAAAGCCCAGGAACCCCTGCCCTGAATTCATGCCTATCTCTTTTGCTATTGGCCCGTTCACCCATATGAGGACCTTTGAATTGAGGGTTCCTGTTGATATATGATAGAGGTTAAACTGTTTATCCACCAGTGCCTCGATTGCTGCGATAATAACCGGGAGATACTCCGGTCTTGCCCCGGCCATGACCGCATTAATGGCAATCTTTTCTATGGTGGCCATGCCGTTCCGGGGTGTCATAAGACCTATCTCCTCCTGTGGGGATCTGCTGGTCCCGGTGAGCATCCATGCCACTGCCTCCCTTGTGGGCGGGACGAGGCCGATTCCATCTCCAATCTGGTTATCAATACAATACTGCTGGAATTTTTCATTTACCTCAGTACAGCTTTTACCGCTGAAGGTTATTGGGCCATAGTCAAAGGTAAATGGTTTTGGATTCTTCTCTTCCTCAGTAAGTGGATCGGTTAATCCCTTGATAGTCGCATCAAATACTGAATGGGCTATCTCCATCATCTTTTCAGGGGAACTCTCACTCGCGAAAAACTTAACAGCAGGTATGCTGATGATACGCAGTGTGGGGATGCCGTTTGCTTCAGCCAGACGTTTTCGCTGTTCAAGAAGACCATCTACCGTAAAGGTTACACCGGGCTTGCCCAGTTTTTCAAGGTTTACTTCAGTATCTTTTTTGTCTGATCCTGAGGTCTTTACCCCCTGGAGCCAGACATCACACTTTTCTGTAACTTCAGCGGAATTATCCGGTACCATAGGGCTCGCTGCAGAAGGCATCCTCAAGATAGTGGCTGTGGGATATCTCTCTTTGAGCAGTTTTTCCATGGCATCAAAGAAGACCCCTGCATCGGGTTTTTCAGTGAGCAGGGCTATTCTTTTACCTGCCAGATCAGATGGCCTTGGAGCTGTGAGTCCGGTTATTGGTACAGAATGAAGAACAGCTCTTGGGTTTAAAATTTCCAGGGTTTCCCCTTCCTGATTGGGTGATTTATTATCTTTACTGGTAGAACAGCTCAGGGGAAACGTCATGGCTGAAACACTAACGGCTACGGTGGCTGCTCCTTTAAGGAAACCTCTGCGGGAAATATTTTTATTTTCATTCTGTCTATCTCTCATGACGTTTCTCCTTTTATTACGAGTAAAACCATTCTAATGGATTCTTATGACTTTATTTGTAATTATCTATGG
>CAZCMD010000121.1:0-15066 GCA_964499695.1 uncultured Desulfatiglans sp. | reverse complement strand
CCTGTTGAAAAACTCAAGGCAAAGGAGATCGACTCGGTAAAGGAGCGGGTTACCTGCCTGAACTGGGAGCTTGGTTTTACGCCCTCATCAGAGGAGATCAAAAGGGCCATTGTAAAAGGTTTTGAAGAATGCCTTGATGTAAAACTTATACCTTCCGACCTCACAAAAGAAGAAGAGGCCCTGTTCAGAGAAAAGGTAAAATACTATTCATCTCCTGAATGGATAGAGAGGGTAAAGCCGAAACCAATCGGTAAAGAGGTGTTGCAGGCCGCAAGCAAGGTGGAAAACGGGCTTATACGATTTACCATAACAGTTGACCGGGCACGAAACAGGATTCAGGATATCTATATTACAGGCGATTTTCTCTCATTCCCTGGCCGGGCGCTTTATGACCTTGAATCAGCGCTTAAGAATAAACCCTTTTCCCGTGATGAGCTGTATAAAATTGTTGAGGGGTTTTTCAACGAAGGCCGCATAACCATACCCGGTATAAGCCCTGAGGAATTCTTTAAACCCCTTGAGATAGCGTTCAACAAGGCAGCCATAGGTGCAGAGTATGGCATACCGCTTGAGGTCTGCAACCAGATATCAGTCACAAACGGCTCTTTTAAAGAGGTGATAGCCGCAGAACCCTCTGTGCTTCTTCTTCCATACTGCGCAAAGGACCTTGTCTGCAACCTCCGTCATACAAAGGAATGCCTACAGTGCGGCACCTGCACTGTTGGAAATGCATGGGACCTTGGCTTGAAAAGAAAGCTGGATGTGCGGTGCGTGAGCAGTTTTGAAGACCTTTTATCAGAGCTTGACAGCATCAGGCAGTTGGGTGAAAAGGCATTTATAGGCTGCTGCTGCCAGCCATTTTTTACCAAGCATGTGAATGACTTTGAAAAGGCGGGTGTACCGGGTATACTGCTCAATATAGATAACACAACCTGCTATGAACTGGATCAGGCAAAGGAGGCGTATAAAGGCGAGTTTAACAGCCAGACCCATATAAATATCCCATTGCTTGAAACAGTGTTTGATGTGATTGATGAATACAGGGTAAAAGGGGCTGCATGAAGGAGTACAGGTGCGATATCCTTGTTATCGGAGCAGGGCCTGCGGGTGCATGCGCTGCCCGGGCAGCAGCAGAGTCCGGAGCTAACGTACTTCTTATCGAGAGGAAAAAGGTGATCGGTGAACCAGTACGGTGTGCCGAGTTTATCCCGAAACTACTTTTGGGCGAACTGGATTGCAATAAAAATTTTATCGTCCAGCCTGTAAAGAGCATGAAGAGCATCCTGCCTGATAATCAAATAATAGAAACCCCTGCACCCGGCCTTATGATAAACAGGAACATTTTTGATCAGGCTTTAACTCAAAATGCAAAAGAGGCAGGGGCTAACATATGGACCGAAACAAGGGCGCTCGCAAATGATGATGGCTGTGTAATTGCAGAAAAAAATAGAGAACATATCCGCATAAAACCGGATATCATTATCGGTGCAGACGGGCCCCAGACAAGGGTTGGGAGGTGGATAGGGTCAGTAAATAAGAACCTTATCCCTGCTGTGCAGACAAGGGTTGCGTTAACAGAGACAACTGAGAGCACAGAAGTTTATTTTGATAAAAGATATATTGGCGGTTATGCATGGCTTTTTCCAAAGGGCGATACAGCAAATGTTGGTCTTGGCATTAAACGAGGATCGAATCCGGTCAATATCCGGGGATCGTTGAACTACTTTCTGCAAAAACTGAAAGAACAGGATAGAATAACTGGCGATGTCAAAGGGTATGCAGCGGGGTGGATACCTGCAGAGTCTCCACGAAAGATTGTTAAAGACAATATCATGCTGGCTGGAGATGCCGCAGGCCATACACACCCCATAACAGGCGCAGGGGTTGCCCAGGCAGTTATAGGAGGTAAAATGGCTGGGAAGTGGGCCGCAGAGGCAATTAAAAAAGGTGACTTAGGTCTGCTTAAAAAATATGAAGAAGAATGGATGGATATTTACTGTGAAAGTCAACAAAGGGCAGCACAAAGAAGGCAGCTTATGGAAAACGACTGGAATGACCTTGATAAGGTAATTAAAAAATGCTGGGTTGCCTTTAAGGAGTATTATAAAGATAAATAGTAAAGGTTTTATTAAACGCGATCATGGGTATCAGCCCTCAACCTGTCATTCTCCGGCTTGACCGGAGAATCCAGTTTTTTGAGCGCCTTTTATATACCACCTTGTAGAGACAAGGCATGCCTTGTCTCTACATAAAATCCGGTCGGGAATACATGCCAGAGGCATGCAAGAATCCCTACAGGTAACCGTTATTGAAATGATTGTTTGCAGTTATTTACCATTACAACATAATCTGGAAGGCGTGAATCCAGATGTTTTATTTTTTATGATTTATTTACAGGGAAACGATTTTAAAACATATGGAAACTTTTAATAACCGCCTGAAACATGCAAGAGAACTCTCCTGGAAGAGATTCGAGAAAAGGATCACCATGTATCTCCCCGGCATGTTTACTGTTGATGGTATGAGGGGTGATTACCCTGCTATCTCAATCACCGGTAAAAAATGTTCCCTGCTTTGCGATCACTGTAAAGGTCAACTCTTAAGAACAATGCCCCCTGCCATCACCCCTGAAACGCTGGTGGAAAAGGCTATCAAATACGATAAACAAGGATGCCCTGGTATTCTTATTACAGGAGGGTGTGACCGTGAAGGGAGACTCCCATGGAAGAGATTTCTACCTGCTGTGCATGAAATAAAACAAAAAACAAACCTGTTTGTCTCTGCACACAGCGGTATCCTTGATCCTGAAACCGCAAAGCGTTTTAAAGAGGCAGGGGTTGACCAGGCATTGATGGATGTTATAGGTGATGACTCCACATATCAAAATATATGCCATGTGAAGCATGGCGTTTCAAAGATATATGACACGATCAGATACCTGGCCGATGAAGACATAGATTTTATCCCACACATTATATGCGGGCTTGAGCATGGGAATATAAGATATGAAGAAAAGGCCATTGAAACAGTATCAAGGTATAAGCCGCGGCAACTGGTGATAATCTCCCTTATGCCCCTGCCTAACACCCCGCTCTGGGGTAAAACACCTCCAACTGCTGAAGAGATCGCAGAAGTAATAATTAAAGCAAGGCTCACGATGCCTGATACCATATTGAGCCTTGGTTGCGCGAGGCAGAGAGGGGATATCCAAAAGGAGATCCTAGCCATAGACGCCGGTATAAACAGGATGGCAATCCCTTCAGAAGAGGCCATAGCTCATGCTAAAGCTTATGGCCTTGAGATAAAATATCAGAAGACCTGTTGCTCTGTCTCATTACCGTTTGAGACAGAAGACTGGCGGAAATAATAGGGCTGGTTTTAGCTGGTCTCACAGCTATTGTCTTTCCACAAAGCAGGCAAAGGGGCGGCTGATCAGACTGATCTATCTGATCAGCCTGATCTTAGGCATAAAGGCCACCCTCTTTAAACCTTAATCGTACTGTTTATTTATCCTGTTCAGGCTCTTTGCATTGCCAGTTATTTTTATCCTTCAGATCTCCACTCCCTTTATATGCGGCGTATTTGGGGTACGGGCACAGGGGGCGTTCAAGGCCATCCTTGCCAAGTCCCATGATCTGATCCGGGGCAATGCCCTTTTCCACCCATTTCTCAAGCGTACCAACAGAATCAATACTGTTTACACCAGGGCCGCCGCCGCAATGCCCCATGCCCGGCCCTAAAAAGAGACGTATCCAGTCGCCCTGCTCTTTACCCATTTTTTCAAGCACATTCTCATAATACCAGATGGTTGTTTCAGGGGTAATGCCTGTATCGCTCCATCCGTGGGTAAGCAGCAGTTTCCCTCCATTTGCCTTGAATTTAGTCAGGTCAGGGTCTACAGCATCTACATAGCCAACAGACTTATCAATAAGCGGCATGTCGCGGTCCAGATCGAATTTACGCCAGTCCAGGTTTGGATCATTAAAGGCAATGCGGACTATGTCGAACAGGACACCCGCCCCCTGTTCAGAGGCAAGCTGTGGAGGCATTGGGTTTCCAATGGCCTGCCCTGAAAAGATCATCTCTCCTTTTGAGTTTTTTACACCGCCATAAAAGGTTTCTACTGTTTTCAATTGTCCTTCTGTGAGGCATCCATTGCCATCCTTGTTATCTGCACAAAGCAGCCTTGAAAAATCCACGTTGCATTGACGCGGGTTGTTAATGAACCCTTCTTTGAGGGTATCACACCTGTTCATGACCATGTTATTAACAAGGGCAGCCTTTTCTTCCGGTATGGTACGTTTCGAATTATTGTACAGATCAACCACTTGTGCAACAGAGGCTGTCCACATGTGGATGTGTCGATTGGCGCAGGAGCCTGCAATAATTCCATCATAGTCATCCGGGAATCTCTGCGCTTCCATAAGGGCCTGACAACCTCCTGTTGAGCACCCTTTGAAATAGGCATATTCTTCATCTCTGCCATAAAAGGCTTTGACTATCTCTTTGGCCTTTAAGGTCATTTCATGGGTTGATCGATAGGCAAAATCAATCATCTTTTCAGGATGCCCGATGGCCCATTCCCCGCCCTGCTCCTGGTGCCCTGTATCAGTACCGGCAGTGGCATAACCGAGCCTTAAGGCATCTGGCATGTCAAACATCATACCCTGAATAGAGCCGGCAAAAAATCCATTCCCTACACCCATAAATTTGCCGTTCCAGTTTTCCGCTGGTAGCCAGAGTTCCATCTTAATCATGGAATCAGACGAGGGTGTGAGATCTATTTGAACCCTGCAATGGGCAGGGAGATCAGGCTGTGTTATTTCATTCCCAGGGCCTCCACCAAAGCCAGCAACCTTTGGGGCCGGGCCTTTAGCAACCATAGATACATTTGTAATGGTAGCATAGCCAAGCTTGAGGGTTTTAAGCTCCTCACAGGATGATGCGGCCAGGGCGATGCCCGGTAGTAAAATAATACTATTTAACAATGAAGTAGCCATAAGGTAAAAATGAAAATGTTTTAACATAGTGGCGGGTCCTCCTTTATTTGTTAGCCTGACCTAAGTTTAGCAAGGGCAAATATGTATTTTTAGTATTTTAGCTAACCGGGAACATATTGCAACCCATTTAAATATGCCATGAGAAACTGATTTTATAGGTCACTTCAGGTTCTGGGGTTCTGTGGTGAAAAAATCTATACTTATCAATTCTTCTTGATTCACTGCTGAAAATAAGTTTTAACCTCAGGTAAAGATCGTCAGAAAATGTTCAATGGAAGAAATAAGCATGGGTACAGATAAAAAGGAAAGCCCGGAATATTTGCGGATGAGCCTTGCCGCAGCTATGACCCTTGGTTTTAAGCAGGGGCTGTTTTACCGGAACGCGAGGCTATACTGCATAAACCTGCTCCTCACCTATGATGAAGGGTGCGCTGCAAGGTGTGCCTACTGCGGGTTAAGCAATAACAGGCCAGGGGCATACACAAAAAAGAGCTTTATAAGGGTGACATGGCCGCAATATACACTTGATGAAATTATAAAGGGGATATCAGATAGACAGGAGAGGGTAAAAAGGATATGTATCTCCATGCTGACAACCGGTCGCGCGGTTTCAGACACAAAAGAGATATGCAAAAGTCTGCGTTCCGCTTTTGATATACCTGTGTCACTTCTCATATCCCCAACGATATTAAGATATGAAGACCTTGAGGCTTTCAAGGCCGCGGGTGCTGATAAAATAGGTGTTGCCATTGATCTTGCCACAGAGGAGCTGTTTAATAAATACAGGGGTAATGGAGTTAAAGGCCCCCACAAATGGGAAAGGTACTGGCAGTGCCTTGCTGACTCATTAAAAGTTTTTGGTGAAGGGAATGCCGGGTCGCATTTTATGACAGGGATGGGTGAAACAGAAAAGGAGATGTGTGAGGCAATCCAGAGGGTAAGGACAATGGGTGGCAGAACCCACCTTTTTTCATTCTTCCCTGAGGCCGGTTCCCCCATGACCGAACACCCAATGCCCCCAATGGCGCAGTACAGGCGTATACAGATTGCCCGGTATCTTATTGATAAAAGCATGTCAGAAATTCCCCGATTCAGGTTTGATGATGCCGGTCAGATTATTGAATTCGGTTTATCCTCAACAGATATGGAAAAGCTTATTGAAACTGGTGAACCCTTCCGCACAAGCGGTTGCACAGGTTATGACGGAGAGGTTGCCTGCAACAGGCCCTATGCCAATTCCCGCCCGGGGCCGGATATAAGGAATTTTCCTTTCAAACCTGTTGAAGCGGATATCGCCAGGATAAAAAAACAGATGGAGTGAAAGACTGATGTTTCTCTTCCGGGTACAGGTGATAGCGGGTGTTCTTGATTGTTCTGCATCGAAACTTCCTGTTTGGTAAATGCTCTGGGCAATGGATCAACGGCAAGCTCAGATCTACCACAATAAATTGGTTTGACTTAAAGGTTATTCACTCATAAAATTATTGTCGACTATTAACCTATACTTGGAAAGGAGGAATGATCATGAAAAGAGAATTAAACAGACGTGAATTTTTAAAGGTCACTGCACAAGGAGTGGCAGTTACCGGGCTTGCCGGTCTGGTACCTATCTCCGGTGCTTCAGCTATTGCTGCAGAATCGTCTAAAAAGGAGATTGATGCAGCATGGATCACCACCTTCATCAAGGATTATGTTGCCTCATCGCCTGATAACTCCCTTAGAAATGTAGAGAACGAAAAGGCCTGGGATGAGCCGCTTGTTGGTTTTGCAAGCGGAGATGATCCCATCTTCCAGTTCTTCAAGGATGATATAGGCTCATTTTACTGGACGCCTGTGGAGGCGTTCAACATGGTCTATCCTGAAAGTCATGTTGCGTCCACTGATCTTTCAATCATCACCTTTGTTCTGCCGCACACTGATGCAATCAAGGCGGATCTCAGAAAAAAGAAAGATATTCCATCTGAAAAATGGATCAGGGCGAGGTACTATGGCGGCATGTTTATTGATAAACTAAATAAGCATGTAGCCGATACCCTCACGAAATCCGGATATCCGGCAGTCGCCCCCACCAACAGCCCAGTAAAAATCAGCAAAAAATATGGCATGGCCTCACATTGGTCGGAACGGCATGCAGCTTATGCTTCAGGCCTTGGGACATTCGGGTTGTGCGATGGCCTTATAACGCCGGTTGGAAAGGCAATCCGTTGTGGCTCAGTGATTGCGCAGATAAAGGTTCCGCCCACTCCGCGGCCTTATACAGATCATCATGCATATTGTCTCCACTATGCAAAGGGCACCTGCGGCATGTGCATAAAGCGTTGTCCCGCAAAGGCTGTTACAAAATCGGGTCATGACAAGACCGCATGCCTTAATCAGTGCAATACAACATCCACATACGCCGAAAAACAACTCGGGCTGCCAAAAGAGGCCTATGGATGCGGCTTCTGCCAGACAGATGTGCCATGTGAATCAAGGATACCGGTTAAGGTATAGCATGCAAAGAGGTTTTAAAGCAGAATACAAATAGTTTTCAAAAGATGGGTTTGAGAATCGGAGGTTACAATTTGTGACCTCTAAAAGTGATAAAACAGAAATGCATGGGTGTCAGGCCTACACCGTTGACACAAATGTGTCTATGATTTGAAATAGTATCAATTGTGTAGACCCATGCATAACATTTTTTATAGGCATCCAGGGTGTTTTCAAACGTTTCAATTTAATATTGGTATCGAGGAATTTCCTATCGTTCATGTATTTCAATCTTTGTTCAATTTTTTGTTTCTATTCTGGCATTGTAGCGATCGCAACAGAATCAAGGCCCATAAGAGATGATTCTATTCTGTTATTCAAAATAATCTATCTTATCAGTTATCGCCTTTCGTTTTACCGTGTTATTTTTCTATTAATCACTAAATCCGGCCTTCCTTTAAGTGTGGCAGATATGGTTCGCTTTACAAACACAGGGTCGCCCGTGGCTATAATCGGCATATGATCCTTTGTTTCAAATGTTATTCTCCGGGCGCTTGTCCCGGCCTCAAGTGCAAGTCTTCGTACCATTTCTGTCAGTTTCTCTCTGGCAAACCGGTCTGCCTCATCAAATGCACTGAACTGACACAAACCTGCAACCCCTTCAACTGTAAAGCATCCCAGATCATCAGGGACTATCTCCAGTTGCTTTTGTATGAATACGTGGCTCGTGATAGCACCTATGGCATTGGCTACATCAGCATGCTCCGGGATAACAGCCTCTGTCTTAAAGGGTTTTACAGCCTCTGGCAGGAAAAACCCGATTGGAGCACCTATGCCGATTACAGGGTGTTTAAAATTAATCGCCACCTCATAATCAGGATGCTGCCCACCTAAAAGGTGATTGATCAGGGTCTTGCATGCAGGGATTTCATCCAGTTCATCCGGGTCAACATCATTTAGCCCGTGTTTAAGCAGCTCAATGGCTAGTTTTTTAACGGCCATACCCATGAGAAGGTCAATAATACCGGAAAGGGGAATCCCGGTTATAAGCGAATAAAATCCTGCATATCTTTCTGCTGATTCAGTGTCCCATTTTTTAAACCGGCCATTGATATGGAGCAGGTCTGTAAGGGTAAGGCCGCATCTTTGAATTATAAACCTTTCCTCAAGACGATGCAGGGGAAGCGTCCATTCTGAAAGCACCCCTGTAAGAGGAACCAGCTCATCTATGGAATGGGGCCTCTGTTCAAGCAGGGTAACAATTTTATCTTCTGTTGGTGTGAGAGGCGTATCTTTTTTATCCCCTGTCTTTGCTATTATCTGCATGGTCATGGTGGTGCGGGCATAATGCCTGAGGTTATCCTTAATAAAATCAAGGGCAGCGCCGGTGCCCGGATAATATTGCCCCAGCCATGCAATGGGTGCAACCCTTTTGGGGCCGATATAAAAACTTCCCTTCTCATGCAGGATCAGGCTGTCACCGCCCAGCCCGGATGTGCGTATATCAAGGGCCTTCACGTGGGTGCGATGGCCGCCCACATCTGATCCCTCATCATTAAGGCTTACCATACCCTTTGAAAGGGCGGCTGTATCAGTGGTTGTACCGCCCATATCCACCACAAGGGCGTCATCAATGCCTGTAAGGTGCCTTGCGCCTGCAACGCTTGCAGCAGGCCCTGAAAGGATGGTTTCAACAGGGCGTATCCTTGCCATTTCAGCGCTCATGAGGGTTCCGTCTCCCTTTACAACCACAACAGGCGCTTTGATTTTATAGTCGTCCATAACATTTTCAAGGTCGAGGAGCAATCTTTCAAGCCTCGGGATTATCCTTGCGTTAAGCATGGCTGTTGCAGCGCGGGTCTGGAAGTTGAGCGTATCTGAAAGCTCATGCCCGCATGAAACAAAAAGCCCTGTCTGCTCCTGAATTATTCTTTTCACCTGGAGCTCATGTTCCGGATTTACTGAGCCAGCGTAACCTGACACGGCAAAGGCAGTAACATGATGCTTTACAACCATTTGCTCCACAACAGCTTTTACTTCATCAGGGCTTATGGGAACAAGCTCCCTGCCTGTGATCTCCAGTTGCCCCCTGATAATAGCCCTTGGATGGTATGGGATATCCTTTATTACATTGTGCCCGTATGGCGGCATAAGGATCAGGCCCACCTTCTGCCCCTCATTTTCAACAATGGCATTTGTGGCAAGGGTGGTAGACAATGCTACCAGCTCAATTTTATTGAGGCAGGTTTGATCAAGCCCTTCCATCGCCTGTCTGATGCCGACAGTAAAATCCCATCTGGTTGTAAGGGCCTTTGCCTTGTTGATTGTAAGATTTTTTTCAAGATCATATACAACAGCATCTGTATAGGTCCCGCCTGCATCAATACCAAGACCGATCTGAATATAGGCCTTTGATTCATCCGCAGGTGCATCAGCATCAAGGGTAGTAATAGTATCCTCTTTCCCGGTGAGGTTTGTCAAAGGACGGGCATCAAGACTCATGCGGATAGGGTCAAACACCGTTGCATAGCCTGGAGGAACTAACAGGATTTCATTGTTAGGTCTATTAGCCGTGATCAGTTTTTGAATAAGCTCATGGCTGCCTTTGATCTTCTCATACTTCCAGTGAAAAAGCCCTGCCATTTCCTGTGCCATGGCTTCGTAATTTGAAGATGCCCTGCTCTCTGTTTCTATATAGACTGCCCTTTGATAATTTTTCTGCCACGTGTTTAAAAAATCAAAGGTCTTTCTCGCAACCTGTTCACCATGTTTTTTAACAAGGTCATTATACTCAAACCTCTGGCTGTCAAAATATGCATACTGATCAGCCGATGGCTCTGATTCGGTTCTTGCCTCAATCCAACCCCTGGTCAGATAAAATGTGCCGGGATATTTTTTAAACTGGGCCCTGTATTCTAAATTACCGCCCAGGAAAAGGGCGATACAGTCATGTACCCTGGGGAATACAAGAGGGATGTTTTGCGCCCTGATCCCTACAGCCCCTTTTCCGCAGATACCATAACCTATGATGATCCTCTCATATTGCCCGGAACAAGAGATAGTATCAATGGCAGCCTGGAGTTTTTCTTTAAGCCTGTAGGGGTTGTTATGGAGCCCTGCCTCAAGAAAGGTATAATCAAACTCAACCCCTTCTCTTTCGGCGCTCTGTTTTATATCAAATGCGAGGACAGAGCATGCGATAACAGCTATCTTTTTACCCAATTGTTACTCCATAATAATTATTAATGAATATCTGAGGAAATATATGCTGCCCACGCCCTGACGGCATCAGGATTTATAAAGTCACCCTCTTTCTCTTTTGTTGTCAGGCGAATCACCAGCTTCATAAATAGTCTTTCCAGAAGGGGCAGTTTTTTAATAATAAGTCTGCCATTAAAAACGGCCACACCCTGCGGAAGAAGGCCACAAAGATGATTATCCAATTTATTGTGATAATAATTCAGTGAATGACTCATATCCATTGACGATGCATCCTTTTTATCTATTGCCCTTATATCCAGAGATGGATCAATATAGCATGGCACCTTGAAATCAGGCATATTATTTATCCTTACAATATAGAGGAGTGTAATATAGATAAAGAGAGGTTTTTCCATTAACCTCGATTTATTTTTCCTTATAAATTTTCGCATCCGGGGTGTGAAACTGCCAAATCTTAACGGGCTGCCGATAATCACCATATCATATTCACTTAAATCACAATGGTTGATGATGAATATGATATCTATGTTAAAGGATTTTAATGATAATTCATCCTTCAGTATATGAGCGATCTCAGCGGTTGATCCTGATACGCTGTCATAGAGAATACATATCTTTTTCAATGGTTACCCCTGTATTTAATTATTTGGCTTTTCCCAGTATAAGGTAAGCACATCATTTTTTACCTCATAACTTTTCAACTTTTTGAAAAAGGTCATTCCCAGAAGGGAGTTCCTCATTTCTGCTTCATTTACTGAGGCATCGATGTTGTTCAAATGCATTGCGCCTATTTTGAGATCCGGGATTTGGATAGAGCTTCCGCGAACCATACCATTTGCGGTTTCATAAAAGCGGTCATAAATCAGGTCGCTTAAATTAATACCGATCCTTTCCGCATCCTCTGGTGACAGCACAATGCTGCTTGCCCCTGTATCAGCAAGAAAAATTATCGGTACCCCATTTACTTCGGCACGGATATAAAAATGTCCGTCTGATGATACAGGAAAACTGATGGATCCGGGTTTTTCCTGAAACCCATTTGAAGGAACAAGTTCCATCATTACCCTGTCCCTGATTCCCGCCAGTTCAAAACGGTAGCTGTATCCCGCAATAAAAACGATAAAAATTACTACCCATATTAAAAGATATTTTAAGTTTTTACGTATCTTTCCGGAGGCTATAGCAGAGCTGACAATCAGAACGATTATGATCTCATAGGCAAGATGGCCCCAGTCTTTTTCTATGGAGAATATATTAAAAATCCTGTTCAGGTATATTATCAGGCAAAGAAGGAAGGCTGCGACCAGAAAAAAGGTGATATTAAATTTCTGGTTTTTTTCCATCATGTTTCCCTGTACAGCCTAATCTACATCCCAGGCTAAAAGCCTCTTCCTTGACCACCTCAGGTATTTCATGATCTCCCAGTTTGCCTCATCCGGATCGAATTGTGTGCTGTCAAAATTACCACCATACCATTCTATAAGAGAGTTGTGCTCTTCATGAAAAGGATCTTTCATAACCTTTAAGAATTCAGCATATCCGGGCACCCCACCTACATCTTCAGGCGGGCATGCCCCTTTACCCTCCAGGCAGAAGACCGGCATGGGCAGGTCTTCACCAGTGAAATTAGTATCTTCAAGTAAAAGCGCATGTGCCCATGAGTCACCAAAATCGTATAGATATTTTACAACAGCACTCTTTCTTTTAACAAGGTCACCCAGCCTGTATTTACCGCACGGGAGGCCACCCATTTCCGGCTCCGGGTATTCGGTGTATCGCTTTTTCGCAATGGTAAACTCATGAAGGTGGCTGTCTCTCCACCCCATAACGATCTGTATCACATCGTGAAAGCGATCCAGCGGGATATCAGATGGAACAGTGAAACGCCGCCATATCTCCGGATCTATACCTGAAAGGCTGATCCTGAACAAATAGAGTTTTTCTTCCATGATTAAGTCCTTTGTGTGATATAAAGGTTGTGTAATTTTGATCCTGTTTTATTATCACAGTTGAAAATGAATATAAACATTTAATAAGTATTCATAAAATCGAAGATGTCTTTATATGAAATAACAGTGGTTGGAAGCAGAGGCATGAAGCCCTTTACCATAGAGGAGTGGTTTTTTGAAACTGATAATTAGTGATTTGCAGATCCCCGTTGAAAAAGATGGGGTCGATACATATTTAAAAGCCATCTCGCAGATGCTTGAAATAGCTGAAGACAAAATCTCTATTTTTAAATTTCTCAGTAAATCCCTTGATATGAGGAATAAGGATCAGTTTTATTACAGGGTCTCTCTGGTGGTAAAGATTCATGTCAGCTTTGAAAACAGGCAAAACCTTCCTCTGTACGAAGAGGCTGTAAAAGCGGAAAGGCGAATCAAAAAGGAGGGGGTCAGGCCCATAATAGTAGGTTTCGGCCCGGCTGGCATGTTTGCGGCCCTTGAACTTATTGATTGCGGGATTAAACCCCTCATATTTGAAAGAGGGAAAAAGATAGAAGAACGCTCCCTTGATGTTCAACGATTTATCAATCAAAGGGAGCTTAATACCGAATCAAATATCCAGTTTGGTGAAGGCGGGGCAGGTTCATACTCGGATGGGAAGCTCTTTTCCAGAAGAAATAATAATACGAGCTATGTTAACCGGGTGTTGAAGACCTATGTTAAATTTGGCGCACCTGAAGAGATAGAATACATGAGCAAGCCCCATCTCGGGACTGATCTGTTGTGCAAAATCGTTCGCAATATAAGGCTGTACATCCTTGAAAGAGGCGGAGAAATTCATTACGGCTCAACAATGACCGACCTTTTGATCTCAGAAGGTAAGGCAAGGGGCATTGTCATAAACAAGGATAAGGAATATTTTTCTTCCGCCATATATATTGCCACTGGTAATTCTGCCCGCGACACATTTGAGCTGCTGCATGCAAAAGGTGTTGCCGTTGAACAGCGGCCCATTTCAGTAGGGGTAAGGATAGAGCACCCCGTTAACACTATCAACCTTATGCGGTATGGCGAAAAGTACTATAATTCTGACAGGCTGGGGGCAGCCACATATTCTTTAAATTATACCAATCGAAAAGAGCGGAGGGGTGTTTATACATTTTGTATGTGCCCGGGTGGGGAGGTGGTTGCTGCTTCATCCGAACAGGGCATGCTTGTTCTTAACGGGATGAGCTACTCAAAACGGGCATCAGCCTTCTCAAATGCGGCCCTGCTTGTTACCTGTCATACAAAGGACTATGGATCAGCAAGTCCGCTCGCAGGTATAGAGTTCCAGAAGACGATTGAACAAAAGGCATTTTCAGCAGGAGGCGGAGGATGGCAGGCTCCGGCACAGAATTTAATGGATTTTTTGAGTGCAAGGCCTTCTTCATACTTGAATGAAAATTCCTTCAGGATGGGAACGGCTATTACTGATTTGAAAGATATCCTGCCTGGGTTCGTGGTAAGGGAGTTGCTGGATGGCTTTAACAGATGGAAGGAAGAGTTCCCATTATTTGTTTCACACCAGGCCATATTGTTAGCGCCTGAAACAAGGACATCATCTCCTGTTAGAATAATACGGAAATCAAATTTTGAATCCCTGAATATAGAAAAATTATTCCCCATAGGGGAGGGTTCAGGCTATACTGGAGGCATAACCAGTTCTGCGGCAGATGCAATAAAGGCCGTAGAAGCACAGGTATTACAATGATAACCTGGGCATTACAGTTTAATGAATGTTATCGGAAAGGGGTATTTGTATGAAAAAAATAGTGTTGGGGAATACAGGGCTCACGGCCGCAAGGCTTGGTTTCGGCGGTATACCCATTCAGCGTGTAAGTGAAACACAGGCAGTGGATACGGTGTTGCATGCCATTAATAAAGGGATAGATTTTTTTGATACCTCGCGCATGTATTCCACAAGCGAGGCCCGCATAGGCATGGCCCTGAAACAGACAGATAAAAAAGTAGTGCTTGCCACCAAGTCCATGAACCGTTTTGCAGACGGTATACAGAAGGATATCGAAGTAAGCCTTAAAAACCTCCAGGTGGGCTACATTGATATCTACCAGTGCCATGCAGTAAGTTCTAATGATGAGTATGAACGGGTCACAAGGCCCGGTGGCGCCCTTGAGGGGTTAAGAAGGGCAAAGGAACAGGGGCTGATAGGCCACATAGGGATTACAAGCCACAGCCTTGACCTCCTTGAAAAGATCATTGATGATGGGTTCTTTGAGACCATCATGGTCTGCCTGAGTTTTCTGGAGCCTGCTGCAAAAGAGAGGATTGTGCCAAAGGCAAAGGAGAAGGGTATAGGCGTACTTGCCATGAAGCCATTTTCCGGTGGTGTAATCGAGGCCCCCGAGGTTGCACTCAAGTGGGTGTTA
>CAZCMD010000120.1:0-15183 GCA_964499695.1 uncultured Desulfatiglans sp. | reverse complement strand
CCAGTTGTAGTGTAATTGAAGATCCACTTGAGACATTGTTCCTGAAACGCGTCGATTATCTCCGCTTGATACCAAAGAAAAACCTGTCCAGCTGCCTGCCGGCACAGATCAAAACTGGTGGGGAAAGGTACAGGAGGATATCAAAAACTCAGAGTACCAGGTCTCATGGCAGGATAAAACTTCTATCCCAGGATTAGCATCCGCATATCAGGCCCCTAACAGGGCCAATAATCTGCGCACCTATTTTACTCCCGATGGTATCCAGGTAATCCCCAGGACAGGAGATAAACCTGAATGGGAATGGGGACTCAGCCTGAAGACATACGGGCCAGAAGATGATTTAAGGCCTGTTGAACCCGCTGAAATTGTTACAGACAAAAATCGTGTAGAGTACCGAAGGGGTACTAACCTTATAGAATGGTATGTAAACGATGAAAAGGGTCTGGAGCAGGGGTTTACCATAAACAGCCCTCTGCATGAATCAGATGCCTTGTTAACATTTGTATTGGATATTTATGGAAACTTAAGTGGAGGGATGAACGGGTCAGGCGACCTTATAGAGTTTACTACACCCGGGGGTGTAGTTGTAATGAATTATGGAAAGCTCCATGTCTATGACTCTAAAGGAAAGGTGCTGCCTGCCAGCATGAGTATCATGGCCTCTGACCTTCAAATCCAAGTAGATACAACGGGAGCCGTTTATCCGATTACCATAGACCCACTTGCCTTTTCACATGCATGGACAGCAGAATCTAATCAGGAAAATGCCTATTTTGGATATAGTGTTGATACAGCGGGTGACGTTAATGGAGATGGTTACTCGGATATCATTGTGGGGGCTTTTGGTTATGACAACGGCCAGATAGATGAAGGCCGCGTTTTTGTGTATCATGGCTCATCAGCAGGTTTGAGTGCTGATTCTTCCTGGACAGGCGAATCTAATCAGGAAAATGCTCGTTTTGGATTAAGTGTTGCTTCTGCTGGTGATGTTAATGGTGACGGCTATTCCGATGTTATTGTGGGGGCTTATTCTTATGACAACGGTCAGAGTGATGAAGGTAGTGCCTTTGTATATCACGGTTCATCGACCGGTCTGAAAGCTGTCCCCTCCTGGACAGCAGAATCTAATCAGGCTTATGCCTATTTTGGATACAGTGTTGCCTCAGCGGGAGATGTTAACGGTGACGGCTATTCGGATGTTATCGTGGGGGCATATCGTTATGACAGCGACCAGTCAGATGCAGGCCGCACCTTTGTGTATCACGGCTCCTCCACAGGCCTTAGTGCATCATCTTCATGGACAGCAGAGTCTAATCAGGCTGGAACTTATTTTGGATGCAGCGTTGCTTCAGCAGGTGACGTTAATGGAGACGGCTACTCGGATGTTATTGTGGGGGCACAATATTATAGCAATGGCGAGTCAAATGAAGGCGGCGCCTTTGTGTATCACGGCTCCTCCACAGGCCTTAGTGCAACAGCATCCTGGACAGCAGAATCCAATCAGGTTGAAGCTTATTTTGGAATTAGCGTTGCCTCAGCAGGTGACGTTAATGGAGACGGTTATTCTGATGTTATTGTGGGCGCATACTATTATGACAACGGCGAGATAAATGAAGGCGGCGCCTTTGTGTATCACGGCTCATCCACAGGGGTAAGTGCAACATCATCATGGACAGCAGAGTCTAATCAGGTTGATGCCTATTTTGGAGTAAGTGTTGCTTCAGCAGGTGACGTTAATGGAGATGGCTACTCGGATATTATTTTGGGGGCTTCTGGTTATAACAACGGCCAGTCAACTGAAGGCCGCGCCTTTGTGTATCACGGCTCATCCACAGGCGTTAGTAAAACAGCATCCTGGACAGCAGAGTCTAATCAGGTTGGTGCCTGGTTTGGATGCAGCGTTGCCTCAGCAGGTGACGTTAATGGAGACGGCTACTCTGATGTTATTGTGGGGGCTTATGAATATGATGAAGGCCGCGCCTTTGTGTATCATGGATCATCTACAGGCGTAAGTGCAACAGCATCCTGGACAGCTGAATCCAATCAGGCTGAAGCCTGGTTTGGATACAGCGTTGCTTCAGCAGGTGACGTTAATGGAGACGGCTATTCTGATGTTATTGTGGGGGCACATAATTATGACAACGGCCTGACATATGAAGGCCGCGCATTTGTGTATCATGGCTCCTCCACAGGCCTTAATGCCTATCCATCATGGACAGCAGAGTCCAATCAGGCTCAGACTGGTTTTGGATACAGTGTTGCCTCAGCGGGAGATGTTAATGGGGATGGTTATTCGGATGTTATTGTAGGGGCACCTTGGTATGACAATAGCGAGTCAAATGAAGGCCGCGTTTTTGTGTATCACGGCTCATCCACAGGTCTTAATGCCTCTCCATCCTGGACAGCTGAATCCAATCAGATAGACGCCTATTTTGGAAGGAGTGTTGCTTCAGCAGGGGACGTTAATGGAGACGGCTACTCTGATGTTATTCTGGGGGCTTATTATTATGATAATGGTCAGTCAAATGAAGGCCGCGCATTTGTGTATCACGGCTCCTCCACCGGTCTGAATTCTGTCGTCTCCTGGACAGCAGAGTCTGACCAGGCAGATGCCCTATTCGGAGACAGCGTTGCCTCAGCAGGTGACGTTAATGGAGACGGCTACTCTGATGTTATTGTGGGGGCAGATTATTTTGACAATGGTCTGACAAACGAAGGCGGCGCATTTGTGTATCATGGTTCACCCACAGGTCTGAATTCTGTCGTCTCCTGGACAGCAGAGTCCAACCAGGGTGGAGCTTATTTTGGAGGAAGTGTTGCTTCAGCAGGTGATGTGAACGGAGACGGCTATTCTGATGTTATTGTGGGGGCTCAAGTGTATGACAACGGCGAGTTAGATGAAGGCCATGCTTTTGTGTATCATGGCTCCTCCACAGGCCTGAGCGCAACAGCATCCTGGACAGCAGAGTCTGACCAGACACGTGCCTTTTTTGGAGGAAGTGTTGCTTCTGCTGGTGACGTAAACGGAGACGGCTATTCTGATGTTATAGTGGGGGCTCCATATTTTAGCAACGGCCAGACAGAAGAAGGTGGCGCCTTTGTGTATTATGGAAATGGCGGGGATGGTTTTAACCTGACGCCGCGCCAGCTTCAGGCTGATGGCAGCGCTACTATCCCTCTTCTTGGTATTTCAGACAGCCCGGATTCATTTCGTATTGCCATTTCAGGCTATACCCCATATGGCCGGGGCAAGGTAAAACTGCAATGGGAGGTAAAACCTTTTGGCACAGTACTATCCGGCTCCGGCTATCAGGAAAGCACAACATGGTATGACACAGGAACAGCCGGCTCTGAAATAAGTGAACTTATTACAGGACTTAATGCTGATACGGCTTATCACTGGCAGGTCAGGTTACGATATTCCCAGGCAACTACACCATTACAGCAGTACAGCAGATGGTTCAGCCCTGTGGGGAACGGCCTGCAGGAAGCAGACCTTCGTACAGCAGAAGATACTGATGAAGACGGGATATCGGATCTTGCTGAAGCCACTATGTGCACATCACCTGATGACGCTGACACCGATGATGACGGTATAATTGATGGTGATGAGGATATTAACCGTAACGGGATTGTGGATACAGGAGAAACCGACCCGTGCGATGCTGACACCGATGATGACGGTATAATTGATGGCGATGAGGATATTAACCATAACGGGATTGTGGATACAGGAGAAACCGACCCGTGCGATGCTGATACGGATAATGACGCCATACAGGATGGCACAGAGTCAGGTGTTACAACCGGGCATGCTGATACAGGCGGGTCATTTATCCCTGATGCTGATGGAGGAGCTACTCTAACAGATCCACTGGATGATGACTCTGACAATGACGGGTTACTGGATAATGTCGAAGATGCAAATCATAATGGGGCTGTGGATGCCGGAGAGACCAACCCTGCTGATTCGGATACTGATAATGACAATATGCCTGACGGATGGGAAGTATTCAATGATCTTAATCCGTTAATTAATGACGCCAGCGGAGATGCTGATGGCGATGGTTTTAAAAACATCCTGGAATATAGAGGGGATACAGATCCCAATGATCCTTTATCCAAACCTTCCATATCAATGCCGTGGCTGCCATTGCTTTTGGAGGATTAATAGCTAGAAGGGTGAGATGACTGAATAATTGGTATTGATCAAAATATCATGCGAAATGGCAGGCTTGCTCCAAAGCAGGCCAAGTACAAGATAAAAGATGCCACAGCAACATCTGCTCCCTTTGGCGGCCCACCCAAGGTGGTAAAATTCTAGACCGTTTTTATTCTATTTGTAGAGACAAGGCATGCCTTGTCTCTACGCTTTTATAAGGCCCACCAGAAGACCTTCGGGTAAACATATCTTGTCTCTACATTTTTTTAATAAGGCATTATTCTGTTTCCATACATTATCGTATCCTTTTCACGCTGCTCTAAATTGAAGCAATAACCCCCAAACGAAATTGTCTAATCAGATTGGAATTTTATGCCGATTATCAGTTATCATAATAAAGGGGGCTTATTATGAGGATAGAAAATTCAAGTATTTACATGGCATCACAGAGGGAATTTATCTCTCGGGATGAAGAAAAGGAAAGTCTAAGGGTATGGGTTGATCCACCTCAAAGTAAGGCGTCCGGTGAAAAGATCACTATTTCAGCAGAGGCAAAGTGTCTGGCAGGGGAGTGTAAGCCGGATGAAGATGTTTTTGAAAATAGTCTTACTTCCGACTCGAAAATGACTTTGGAGGCACTGCTTGCAGAGATCCTCTCTGGTAAAAAAATCAGGATTATGGATATCTCTGAATATCAGCGCGATGCAAAAGAGCCTGATATAACACAGGAAAACAGTAATACCGATGCTGCCGCGCAGAACCAGCGTCAGGGTTGGGGTATTTCATACAATTCCGAGGAATCTCATTATGAAAAGGAGACAGTCTCATTTGTGGCGGCTGGCGTTATAAAGACCAGTGACAATAAAGAGATAAAGTTCGCCCTTGAACTTGATATGCAAAGGGAATATGCCTCATATGAAAGTTTTAGTTTCAGGGCAGGTGATGCGAAATTAACAGATCCCCTTGTAATAAATTTTAATGGCACCGCCGCTGAGCTTTCAGATGTCCGTTTTGCCTTTGACCTTAATTCTGATGGCATTAAGGAAGATGTACCAATATTAAAACCCGGTAGCGGATTTCTGGTGTTTGATATAAATAATGATGGTGCTGCAAATAACGGCAGTGAACTCTTTGGCCCTAAAACCGGGCAGGGGTTTAATGAACTTGCAGTAAATGATATTGATGCCAATAACTGGATCGATGAGAATGACCCTGTATATAATCAGCTCTATGTCTGGACCATGGACGAGATGGGTGGTGAAAACTTGAGAAGTTTAAGGGATGCTGGTATCGGGGCAATAAATACGGGCAATATTGCAGCAAGGTTTGATCTTACTGGAAGCGGAAATGAACTCCTGGGCAGGGCTGTAAGGACAGGCATCTATGTAAATGAAAGCGGTGCAGCAGGGACGATCCAGCAGTTGGATTTAGCGGTTTAAAACAGACCGAAGTTGTTTAGGCTAAAGGTTTTTAGATATTACTTAAGTTGTTTCGGCGTTACCTTGCCTGCCATAGCTTTTAACGATGGCGGGAGCCTAAACCGCTTCGGACTGTTATTGATCAATAACCCCAGTATTACAAGTAAACATCCGATTATAAACCTGGCGGTAATTACCTCATCAACAATTACAAGGCTTAGTAAGATTGTAAGCACTGTCTCCAGATAGAATATGATGCTTCCCTTGCCAGCAGGTATCTCCTTGTACCCGTATGCCATCATTACCTGCGCAGCAAATGTGAAAAGCCCAATCAGGAGCAGTAGTGTAAACCCGTGTGGGGTGATCAATCTGAATTCATTAAAACTGAAAGGTATTGTTACTATACCGAATATGCATGGCGAGAGATAGATAATCAGGCTGCTGTCTGTCTCCCTCGCCTTTTTGATAAATATAATGGCAAAGCTTGCTGCAATACCTGAGAGAATGGCAATCAGGTCGCCAACAATATTATATTTGCTTCCATCATACATGATAAAAACTAAACCCGCAGTGCATAAAACAAGGCTTGTTATAATACTTTTTGTAATCTTTTCCCTGAAAAACAGAAAACCGAATATTGTGACAAATATCGGGTATATCTTTTCAATCATAGCGGTTCTGCCGCTTGATGTGAGGTGGATTGCCACATAAAATGAGATCATGGCAACAGCCCCTGCCACACCCCTTAGAATCCAGTATTTTTTGTTGTTAATCCTGAATCCCTGCCCTGAAATAAGTATAGCAGAGAGAGTAAAGAGTATGCCGAACAGGAACCTTATTGAAGATATGAATATGCCTGAATAGGTCTCAGAGGCGATCTTTACTATCACTGAATTCACCGCAAACAGGATTGCGGACATGTACAGCATTGCATATGAAAAGAGATGTTTATTCATTGTTTAGTTATTCAGTTTCTGACCTTTTCCACTAGAGGAAGTATTAATAAGATGTCCAATAACAGTAACATGGAGAGTTTTTTCATCATAATGTCGCTCCTGTTGGTGATAAAAAATTTATGTAATTGAAATGATGGACAGTATGGCAGGAAAACAGGTTATATTCCTTAAAAAACAGGCCTGCTTTATACAAATAAAAAGCAGGCCTGATAATCTTTACCGATTTGTTCTGATAAACAAAAAACAAGGGGTATAAGACATTGCAGCCAGGAAAAAGGCCTAATGTCTATATGTGCCTTTTACTATTTCTGTTCAGGTGCAGCGGGCATTACACTGTCAACAGCCTTCTCGGCACCCTCTTTAACGTCCTGAGCTACATCTTTTACTACATCTGTAACTGCTTCTGCTGCTTCTCCAACCGTTTCACCTGCCTGCTGAGCTACATCAGAAACTGCATCACCAACAGCCTCAG
Source organism: uncultured Desulfatiglans sp. (assembly GCA_964499695.1). Lineage (GTDB taxonomy): Bacteria > Desulfobacterota > DSM-4660 > Desulfatiglandales > HGW-15 > JAAZBV01. The sequence goes on along the minus strand of CAZCMD010000120.1, from coordinate 8,175 downwards.
AAGCTTCTTCAACCGGGGCTGCTACGTCAGCAGGGGCTGCTGCATCAGGAGCAGGAGCTGCCTCTTCTGTTACCGCTGCATCAGGGGCTGCTGCTTCTTCTTCAGCCGGTTTTGAACAACCACTAATAATAAAAGCCATCACAAGAATAACCAGAAACAATACGCTAACCTTTTTCATTTCCATCCTCCATTTAAAAAATTAATAATCTCTGAATTTAAAACAAACCACCCAAATGTCTCTTACAAAAATACATTTTTATAATGTGGTAAATACACCAAAAAATCTGGCGGATTATAAACAAGGTTTTTAATAATGACAAATAAAAAATAAAAAAACTCTATGCCAATTATTTCCACTTGTCAATCAGTATACCACCCGGGAACTGAAAGTCTGTTACAAACCATGTGGTCTGTATGCCCCCGCCAGCCACTATAGTCCTTATACCCCTGGCATTTGTAAAGGGTTTAATCAGCTCTTCGGGCTGCTTCTTCATCCATGTTGCATAAGGCTCACGGCCCTGAAGTGCCATGGGTTTAAATGCAGTGGTATTTACCCCGTTTCCCCAGTAGGTTTCTGCTGCAACCTCAACATACTCAGACAGATATTTACTCAGGTCATCTTTGGTGTTGAATCCATGAACATCCTTGAGCAGTTTAGCCACAGTCGGGTCCATGATAATAGTAGCTGACATACCGGCAAGTGAACGCATATAATCACCGAACATCATTTGCGGAGGATGGCTGATCTGTGCTTCACCAACACTTGAGATATAACTCCACCCCATACCTATGCTTACAACATTGTCTGTCCTTTTAAAACCAAGCTGTACGCTCAGGGGCTCCCATCCGTCAGGAAGGGCCTCTTCATTTTCAGCAAAACAAATATTGTTGTACTGAAGATTGCTTCCAAGGGTTGAATAGGCACCCTCATTAAGCCTGAGATCACCCATAATCTTGCCTGCGATTGTAAATACCCTTCCGAGAATTGAGTTGGCCTCGCTGAACGGGCCAAGTGTGTCAACACCTGAATTCATACCCAGCTCTTTTCTTATAGGGCCGTTTACAACGATCATGTTCGCCGCAGAGCTCGTGGAATTGCCAAAGCTGTTTGCCCTGGTACATATCGCAAGGATTGTCGGGAAATATTCAGGTTTTGCCCCTGCCATGACTGCATAAACAGCAGCCTTTTCAACAGTCATTTTTCGGGAGCCGTATTCACACACAATCTCATCAGGCTTGTGGCTCGTGCCTTTAAGCATCTCTGCCACACGCTCTTCAGTAGGAAGGATTATCGGGTTAAAGTCTGTCCATTCCTTATCCTTAAAAAGACGTCTCAGGTTATACTCAGTATCAGGTGCAAGGAGCCTCGGTTCAGGGGTTGCCCCCTGAGGAATCCCTGCAAATTTTTCATCATCTGTGAGGGGCTGGGTGAGGCCGTCTATAATGGCCTGCATCATGGGTTTGCCACTCAACATGTCCTTCCCTTCCACATACGCCTTATGTACAGGCCTTGGCTGCCCTGCAACAGGGAAAGGAAACGCAACATACCTGATGGGCATGCCATTGTCATATTTCACATTATAATCCTTAAATTTTACAACGTTTATTCCTGATGCGCCAACAGTGGGAATATTCTTTTCTTCAAGGTTTCTCGCAAATCGGCTCACGACCGACACACATCCGTGTCACCCGCCTATACCGATTACGGCACCGCGTGCGTTTGCAACAATCTCTGCCCTGAGATCAGGGTCATCGCCCATCCAGCCACCTTTTGACCTCCTTATCTCTACCTTTACCGACGGCATGTTTTTAGCAAACCACTCTTTCATTTCCTCAAAAACACTGTAACCTGCCTCAGGCCCGCCCCATTGCAGGTCAACCAGATAGACGGTTTTCCCTTCAAGGGTATCATTGCGTGGAGTCAGAGGAACCCTTTCGGCCAAAGCGGTTGACAGGGCAGGGTTTACCAGGGTGATCAAAGGATCTTCAGCCTTCTGGGTCAATGTGTTCTCATCTTTAGTGCAGGAGATAATTCCTGTAACAAAAAGGATCAATAAAACAGAAAAAACATCTACATAATGAGACTTTTTTAACATAAGGCCCTCCTGATTATATGTCTGGTGTTGCGGTAAGAATGTGATTACAGGAATGAGACTCTATTGAATAAAATGTTTTATGTCAATCATAAGAAAATTGTTATGGCTATTCATTTAGATTGGCCTGGAACCCCTGTGTATAAGGACAGCATATTGGCATATCAATCCAGCTTGTGGATTTTACAGCTAAAATCTGGCTTAATTTTTTAGATGTTGATTTTTTGTAATTTTTAACCTAGTGATATATATCTATTTTTTTAACAAATAATACTGGCATACTTTCTGCTAATTAGACTTTTAAAGTAATTGCCTTCTTTTTCAAAAACCGGAAGATTCTTTAAATGATAAAACTTGAAAATATACATAAGACCTATTTTAACGGCACCCCTCTTCATGTGCTTAAGGGGATAAACCTTCATATAGAAGCCGGTGAGTTTGTCTCCATCATGGGGGCATCAGGTTCAGGCAAATCCACACTCCTTAATATAATAGGTATACTCGATAATTATGACACGGGCGCCTATTGGCTGGGTGATACACATGTAATGAACCTTGATGAAAAAAAGGCTGCCTATTTAAGGAACAGGATGATCGGGTTTGTGTTTCAGTCATTTAACCTGATCAGTTTCAAGAATGCCATGGAAAACGTGGCCCTTCCACTATATTATCAGAATATCGGCAGGAAAAAACGCAATATGCTTGCCATGGAATATCTGGAAAAGCTCGATCTCAGGGAGTGGGCTGATCATACACCAAATGAGCTCTCCGGGGGACAGAAACAGAGGATAGCTATTGCACGGGCAATGATCACAAAGCCCAGGATAATAGTGGCTGATGAACCCACCGGTGCGCTGGACAGCGCCACGTCCCTTGAGGTAATGAAACTGCTTCAGGAGATAAATAATGATGAAGGGGTAACCATAATTATTGTTACCCATGAAAGGGATGTAGCACTTATGACAAAAAGGGTCATAAGGCTGAAGGACGGGATTATCGCTGAACAGGAGGAGCAGGTATAGATTATGCTTGACCTGGACACATGGCAGGAAATCCTGGATACACTCAGCAAGAATAAGCTCAGGGCCATTCTCACCGGTTTCAGCGTAGCCTGGGGTATTTTTATGCTGATTATACTTCTGGGTTCGGGTAACGGCCTTGAAAATGCAATGCGACTTAATTTTGACCGGTCTCTCATTAACAGCATGAGTGTATGGGGAGGAAAGACATCAAAACCCTGGCAGGGCCTTAAACCGGGCAGATTTATCCAGCTTACAAATGATGATTATGAGCAGATAAAAAAAGAAATACCTGAGGTTGAACTCATAACTTCAACCTACAGCCTGCCGGGCGAAAATTACGTTGCCTATAAAGGCAGATCGTTAAAATACCAAGTTGGTACCGTACACCCTGATTTTAGATATATTAATAAAATCAATATGATTGAAGGCCGCTTTATCAATAATCTTGATATCGTCCGGAAAAGAAAGATTGCTGTGATAACTCCTGAGGTAAAGGCTGAACTATTTGGAAGCGACAGTGCCATAGGAAAAAATATCATAGTGAACGGTTTTGATGTGAAAATTGTCGGTGTGTGTAAAAACCCCGAAGAGAACAGTGATAATAAAATAATAGCCCTTCCTGTTTCGACTGCCCAGCTTCTGTATGGAGGTAAAAAGGATATATCGAACCTTGCACTTACTATTCCTGTAACATCATCTACCAGCGAATCAGAGGCGATAGAAAAGAAAATCAGGAATCAAATATCAAAAAACCATAAATTTGATCCTGAAGACAACAGGGCCATATATATCTCAAACAGCATCGCTGAGCTTAGCAGGATATTAACTGTCTTTGATTCCATGAGGATGTTTGTCTGGGTTATCGGTATTATGACCATTGTGGCAGGTATTGTGGGGGTCAGCAATATCATGACCATCGTGGTAAAGGAGCGAACAAAGGAGATCGGGATCAGAAAGGCCATCGGTGCAAGGCCTGCTTCAATAATAGGGATGATAATGAAGGAGGCTGTACTTGTTACCTCGCTCTCAGGTTTTATCGGCCTCTTATCCGGGACCTTTTTCCTTGAACTTGTCAGGAAAAACCTTCCTAAAAATGAATATTTCTATAACCCTGAAGCTGACATGACTATTGTTGTGAGCGCCGCATTCCTGCTTATATTCGCCGGAATCCTTGCAGGATTCTTCCCGGCGAGGAGGGCAGCAAAGATAAAACCAGTTATAGCATTGAGGGATGAATAAGTGTTTGACAGAGACCTGTGGCAGGAAGTTTTTCATATACTTAAAAAAAACCGGACACGCACGTGTCTTACCGCTTTCGGTGTCTTCTGGGGCATATTCATGCTTGTTGTTATGCTCGGCGCAGGAAGGGGACTTAATAATGGTGTATTTTATGGACTTGGAGACCTTGCCCTGAACAGCCTCTTTATCTGGACAAATTCAACGACCCTCCCTTATGAAGGGTTTGACAGGGGCCGTTTCTGGAATTTTACCAATGATGATACCTTGGCCATTAAGGATAATATCCCGGAGATAGAGGTCCTTGCCCCAAGGGCAAATGCCTGGGGCGGGGATGTAGCCATTTCCCGTGATAACAGGAATGACACATTCAGGATCCTTGGCGATACACCTGAATATCTGATGATTGAACCCCAGGACCTTGTTGCAGGGCGCTTTATTAACAACAAGGACCTGTTAGAGAAAAGGAAGGTGATTGTAATAGGTGAAAGGGTTCGTGAAATACTTTATGAACCGGATGAAAATCCCATTGATGACAGCCTGAAGATTAACGGTGTTTATTTCAAGGTGGTCGGTATCTATAAATCCAGGAGGTCATCAAATAACGGCGGTGACAACCAGAATAAGACCATATTTATGCCATTTTCAACACTCCAGCTTACCAACAACATGGGGAATTTTGTGGGATGGTATTCAGTGCTTGTCAGACCGGGGGTGCCTGCCAATGTTGTAGAAGGAAAAATAAAGAAACTTCTGGCCAGGAGGCACAAGGTTTCGCCTGATGACAATCTTGCATTTGGAACCGAGAATCTGGAGGAGGAGATAAGGGAAATCAATAATCTTTTTACCGGAATAACCATTTTTTCATGGTTTGTGGGCGCATTGACACTCTTTGCCGGGGTAATAGGTACAAGCAATATTATGCTTGTGGTGGTCAAGGAGAGGACAAAGGAGATAGGCGTTCAGAGAGCGCTCGGGGCCACACCCATGCGGATAATAAGGCAGATCATGACTGAATCGATCTTTCTGAATACTGTGGCCGGTTATATCGGGCTGCTCCTTTCTGCAGGGTTTGTAGAACTGATAGGCTTTTTACTGCGTAAATTCAAGATTGAGGCACTTTATTTTCATAACCCCGAGGTGGATTTAAAGGTCGCTGTCGGTGCAATTGTTATCCTGGTCGTTTCAGGGGCCATAGCAGGGTTGCTACCTGCAAAAAGGGCTATAAATATTAAACCTATAGATGCATTGAGATCGGAAATCTGATTTTAAGGAAGGGATGATATGAAAAAAATATTGATAATACTCACGGTTGTAATCCTTATTGGAGGAGGTATATCGCTTTTTACCTATCTTATTGCAAAGGAGAAAAAGGCCCCTGTTGTGTTTGAAACAGTGGAGCCTTTTGTTACCGATATTGTAAAAAAGGCAGTGGCTACTGGCTCAATAAAGCCGCGCAAGGAGGTGGAGATAAAACCCCAGGTCCCTGGTATTTTACAGGAGATATATGTGGAGCCGGGGCAGATGGTAAAAAAGGATGACCCCATTGCAAAGGTGCAGATCATACCTGAGATAAAGGAGCTTAATGCGGCTGAAGCAAGAGTTACACAGGCCAGGATAAAATATGAACAGGAAAAGTGGAATAACGAACAGCAGAAGGAGACCTTCAAAGAGGGCATAACAACTGAACAGGAATATCACAGGAGCGAGGCGGAATATAAAAACGCAAAGGTAGAGTATGAATCAGCGGAGAATAATCTTGAGATAATTAAAAAGGGGGTAGCAAAGAATTCCTCCACAACAAACACCCTCATACGGTCTACAATGGACGGCATGATACTCGATGTGCCTGTAGAGATAGGGTATACAGTAATACAGAGTAATGCATTCAATGCCGGGTCAACCATCGCAACAGTGGCAGATATGAGTGACCTGATATTTATAGGAAAGCTGGATGAATCTGAGGTCGGCAATATAAAGATAGGCATGAAGCTCGTTATTACTGTCGGGGCAATAGATAATGTAGATTTTAATGCTACTCTTACGCATATTGCTCCGAAGGGGGTGGAAGAGAATGGGACGACCCTTTTCCCGGTAAAGGCTGATGTCGATCTGGTTAAAAATATCTTTGTAAGGGCTGGCTACAGTGCTACTGCAAACATTGTGCTGGATAAAAAGGAAAAGGTGCTTGCTGTAAATGAGTCTGTGCTCCAGTTTGAAAAGGATAACAAGACCTTTGTAGAGGTGGAAACATCTCCTCAGCAGTTTGAAAAGCGCTATATAGAGACAGGTATTTCAGACAGCATAAATATTGAGGTTATGTCAGGTCTGGATAAGGGCGTAAGAATAAAGGTTCCAAAGGTATAATAAAAATTACTCTTTCTCCGGCCTGGTGAGAATAGGCCGGAGAGAGATATATTAATTTATACCCTTACAATCATAACCGGTACAGGTGAAAGTTTTAAGATACGATGTGCCACACTGCCCAGCAGCACCCTTTCAAGACCTGCCCTGCTGTGGCCCATTATAATCAGATCAATACCGTTTTTCACTGCATAATCATATATTTCGTCAGCAGGATTTCCGGATAATATCTCTGTTTTAATCTTTATACCTTTAAACTGTGTCTCTGCAAAATCTTTCATCTGGTTACTTGCAGCGGATACCACCTCTGCCTCAAAGTTTGAAAGCCCTGCAATCGGCACATCCAGGGTGTTGTAATAATGTCCCACATGGGCAACATATATTACGTGTATTTCAGCCCCGAATTTTTCTGCCATCATCTTAACATGTTCTGAGATCTTTTTTGATTCCTCACCCAGATCAGTGGGAAACAAAATCTTTTTAAATCCGGCCATTTTATTCCTCCTTTCTTATCTGTTAAAGTTAAATATAAAATCCAGCTACACAGAACTTTAATAATATAATAATAACATAATTTGTGTTTTCCAGTAAACAGCTCTTGAAATAGCTAAAAAATGCAAATATAGTTAACATTCAATATTATATCAGAGTCATAATCATATCCGGTTAAAAAAAAGAGAAAAGCATATGGAAAAAAAAGAGAAGCTCGTAATAGCACTTGGAAGTGAATTGACCATGCAGATAGAGGGGATGGAAGAGAAATTTAAATCTATCCTGATTGGTATTGAGGCGCCGGTTTATCTTATGGTACGAATGCAGATTCCCACCAGATTCAGGAGTCAGATAGACAGGGGTACATTCTTTGTCGTCAGGTATCTTTACCTGGGGGATGTATACGGTTTTAAGACAAAATCATTAGGGTCAGTTGAAAAGCCCTACAAGATAACCTTTCTTTCATATCCTGAAGCAGTGGAAAACCTCAATATAAGAAAGGCCCAGAGAGTCAGTTGCTTTATACCTGCAACAGTCGAGATTAAAAAAAGACAGATCAGGGGTCTTGTGATGGAGATAAGCCGGAGCGGAACCCGTTTCAAGGTATCCACCGATAGTGTTCTGATTAATGAAGTGGCTATAAATGATCCCCTTAAGATATCCTTCCCTTTACTTGGATTTGAAGGTATCCATAATTTCAAAGGAATTATTAAAAGTATAACCAGTGATCTGGCAGGCATATCTTTCGGGATTCAGTTTGAAGAGATAAAACCCTCTGTTGAGGGCATGATAGACGGATATGTGAAGGATGTGCTTGATATACATTAATAATCATCCAGAAAGAGGCTGTTTCTGGATGAAGCTTTGAGCCTTCAGCTATCAACTGTCAGCTAAATCTTTGTTTTTAGATCTTTTGCTGAAAGCTGAATGCTGATGGCTGACCGCTTTCATACAAAAACATCAGTTTT
>CAZCMD010000119.1:0-15195 GCA_964499695.1 uncultured Desulfatiglans sp. | reverse complement strand
ACCGGGATGGACGAACCTCTGGTGTTCCAGTTATCGTGCCAACGGTATTGCTGGGTAGCCACGTTCGGAATGGATAACCGCTGAAAGCATCTAAGCGGGAAACCAACTCCAAGATTAGATATCCCTTTCTCCCTCGGGAGGACTAAAGACCCCTCGTAGACTACGAGGTTGATAGGCCAGGTGTATAAGTGTGGTAACACATTCAGCTAACTGGTACTAATAGGTCGTGAGGCTTGGCCATTTTAAACCTTTTTATATATTACTCTGTATTTTAGTTATATTATTTTGATATGTTTCCGGTGGTTATAGCAAAGAGGTCACACCCGTTCCCATTCCGAACACGGAAGTTAAGCTCTTTAGCGCCAATGGTACTGCATGAGAGGTTGTGTGGGAGAGTAGGACGCTGCCGGAACTTTTAATTAAAAGCCCCTTGTTCAATGCAAGGGGCTTTTTTTATTTGTCTAAACCTGAAAAAATGTTTACCTGTATTCACTAATTAAACTTCTTATATCCACTTTATCACCTTATAACACCACTTTGTCGCAATTCATTTTAATTCATTAAAATTATCAATTATACATTTTCCATTGTTGCTTCTTTATGAATATGTAGAATGATGTTTTGGAAAATAATTACAAAGCACCAGTATTGAATATTTATTTTTATAAAGTAATGTTGAGGGATGAGCTATGGATTTTTGGACATCCATCACAGTAATAGTGGTTATTATCGTTTCATGTGATGTTGTAAAAAAATTATCTAAATCTCTGCTGGTATCTGAAGTAAGTGAGATTTATAAAAAAGAGATTGAAGCTCTTAAAAGTCGCGTAAATGAGCTCGAAAATTATACCGGACAAAAAATTGAAAAAAGACTACAGGCAATTGAGTCAATTGTTGTGGACCCCGAACGTGATTTACAAGTGAAGTTTGATAAAGTCGTCGATGAAAAAAAGAAAAGAGGGAATGCTTTTAAAAACATGAGCTGTACTAAAGAAGAAACAGATTAATATATATAATCAGGAGATTCTATATGCGGTCGATAATCATAATCGTTTTATTCACAATCTTATTTGCACTTGCAGTCAATGCGGAAACAAAAGACCTTCATGAAATGGGAATCAAGGGAATGGAACTCGTTTTTGATTTGGAATATGACGAGGTCAATAAAATCGCTGATGAAATGATCATGAGGGAACCGGATAATGCTATAGGCTATTTTATAAAGACAAAAAATTATTTCTGGATGCGGACATTTGATAATATTAAAGATGACTATATTCAAAAATATGAGGAAAACTCTTTTAAAACGATCGATATTACAGAGAAAATGTTAAGAAAAAATAAAAACGATAGTGATGCACTGTTTTATTTAGGCAGCACATATCTATATCTTGGTCGCTGGTATGCAGAAAAAAGCTGGGTCAAGGCTTTTTGGTATGGTCGGAAAGGCGCTAATTACTTAAAAGAAGTTATAGAAAAAAATCCTAATTATTATGATGCCTATCTTGGTATTGGTACTTATAATTATTATGTGGGTATCCTCCCAAAGTTTATCAAGTCCCTTTCTTTTTTGTTAGGGCTTGGGGGAGATAAACTAAAAGCTATTGAAGAGATTACCATTGCTTCATTAAAAGGTGATCTAACAAAAGATGAGGCGAAATTTATTCTGGCACATGCTATTTATTTTGAACAAGAGAATAATTTTGAAATGGCTTTACCCAAATATGAGGAGCTGATTAACAAATATCCTTACAATCCCCATCTCAAAAACTGCCTGATACAATGCTACCGGAATTTAGATAAGCATGATTTTGCCATTAAAACAATAAACAGTACGTTACAAACAGATAATATTAACAAATACCCAGATGCTCAAACACTGCTTTACCGCTATATGGGTAATACTTATTCGGATATGAACGAACATGAAAAAGCTATTAAGGCTTTTAAAACTGCTCTTACCCTTTTGGAATCACAAAATAGAACAAAATCATGGGAATATGAGGGAGCTCTCTACTTTATAGGCGATTGCTATGAAATGATGGGAGAAGCTGATATGGCTCGTGAGTATTATTTAAAAGTATCAAAGGAAGATAAATCAGGTGCATATGCCGCTGTCGAGACAAGATTAAGTAATCCCTTAACACCCGCAAAAATCGGATTAATTAGAGGAAGCAACTATTCAAAATGTGGTGAATATAAAAGGGCTGGAGAAATATTTGATAGTTTAAGGGAAAATGAGCTTGGAAAAAACCCCATAGACAAGGCATTTATAGCGGATCTGGAAATTAATATAGGAATACTTGAATACAGGATGAAGGCGTATCAAAAATCAATTCAAACATTGCAGAGGGTGCTGGCATCAAATGATGTAAACAAAGAGTGGGCGAAATCAGTGGCTCATTATTTTCTTGGCAATTGCTATAGAGATTCGGGCGAAAAAGAAAAAGCTAAACAGGAATATGATATTGCTTATATGTCTGAGAGCAATAGGGTGAAAAGTCTTGTGGATAATTCAAGGAGAGAGATGGAATGAAAAGATGAACGTAGAACACTTGTCACGCTATTTATCACGCGGGTTAAATGTAACGTTTACAAATACTAGTTTGAATTCCCTGGTTTACATACACATGTAAGACAGTTGTAATGTCAATTAATCTTCATCTGAACGGATATGTATCATTGGAGGAGTACTTGTAATGAGAAGAAATAAGCTGGTCATCTATTTGATCATCACATTTTCAATGACATGGATTTCTTGGTGGCTATTAGCATGGTTGACACAAGCAGATGCCCTTCAATATGGTGCCCCAGTATTCATGGCCCTTTTCAGCATTGGAGGTTTAGGCCCAACAGTAGCGCCATTTGTCACTAGTCTTATCACCGATGGGAAAAAAGGATTAAAACTGTACAGAAGCATCGCTTTCAAGTGGAGTATTCCTATATATTGGTATTTTATAGCTGTTGTTATTTTGCTTGTTTCTCGATTTACTGCAATTGGGATAAGTGGTTTCTTCGACCTTCAATTCACTGTTAACTATCAACCATGGTTTCAGTTTTTCCCTACCTTCCTAATTATGATCATAGGTGGTGGACTTGAGGAATTCGGTTGGAGGGGCATGGCTTTGCCGGAGTTGCTAAAAAAGACCAGTCCATTAATGTCAACAATTATTGTTGGGTTCATTTGGAGCCTATGGCATTTACCACTTTTCTATGTAATAGGGTCGTCGCAATCACATGATAATTTCATCGGTTTTACCTGCCATACTATGGCACTTTCATTTGTACTAACCTGGTTGTTTTTGAAAACAAAAAGCGTTATTATCCCTCTTCTTACTCATGCTGCTTCGAATACCATTAATGATATTATTACAATATCGGGTCCAGGTAATGTAAGTGCCATTGACGTCTCAATTCGACTGATTCTTGGACTTGTTCTTGTTTTTATCTTTCAAAGAAGAAATGAATGCAGGTCAATATGAATATTACGTCTAACTAAGGCATGTAGTGGAATGCAAAAAGCAAGGCGCTCACTGATGCCTGGCGTTATTGACTGATAAGGCATAAATCCGGGAAAATGAAGAGTATGGCTTATATAAATTATCAAAGTATGCTACATATTCTACCCGCTTAATTTTAAAGGAAATTTCCAAATGAGGATAATTATTCTCACATTTTTATTTACAGTTATGGCGGTATCAGCAGTCAATGCACAACCAGATAATCTCCATGAAATGGGGGTAAAGGGGTATTCGTTGGTTCTCAATATGCAATTCGACGAGGCCAATAAGATCTTTACTGAAATGATCCGGATAGAGCCTGAAAATGTTCTGGGCCATTTATTATTGGCATTGAGTTATGGATGGATATGGAAAATCAATGATTTTGATGAAAAACTTGGTGCAAAATACCAGGATCATCTGACCAGGGCATGTGATATTGCAGAAGAAATGCTGGACAAAAATGAAGATGATGTCGATGCTCTTTTTTTTGCAGGCTGCACATACGGGGAGTTAACTATCTATTATATGAAAACCGGGAAATGGATAAGGGCCTTTATTAATAGTCGTTCAGGAACAGCCTATATGAAAAAAGTCCTTGAAAAAGATCCGGAGTACTATGATGCTTATCTTGGGATTGGAATGTCTCACTGTTACACCAGGATCATATCATCATATTCCAGTACATTTGCAATAATAGCAGGGAACACTGAAGGGTACAGGGAGAAGGGAATTGGAGAGATTTTTCTGGCCGCATCAAAAGGAAAATATGTAAGTGATGAAGCAAAAGTTATTCTTGCAACCAGTATTTTGACACAGGAATTTGGGGAAGATTATATACCCGCATTCAATATTTTGACGTGGAAATCCGAGGGGGGTTATACTTTAGAATCACGGGAGGTTGAGGGAGATAATCTGGCAGCATTACCCCTTATAAAAGAGTTAACAGGTAAATACCCCCAAAACCATTTTTTTAAACTTCAATTAGCGGAATGTTTCTTAAGTCTCAACAAGCATGATCTTGCACTTCAAACAATAGAGCAGTTAATGCTGTCAGAAACCCTTAAGAAGAATAAATACCTGTATAATCGTCTCTATTACATTCAGGGAAGAACATATGCTAAACTGAATGAGTTTGAAAAGGCTATTAGTGCTTTTAAAAAAACTCTTAGAGTGATCCAGCTTAAAGCGCGCTCTCTATATTATATGGGTGTTGTTTATGAAATGATGGGTGAAGTCGGTAGGGCCCGTGAATCCTATAATAAAATAGAAAAGACTCAAGGTAGACTTGGAATTATATATTTACGTGCTAAGTCAAGAATAGAAAATCCTTATACTCCCTCCCAGATAGAATTTTATACAGGAACAAATTATATAGCATGTGGAAAATACACTGAGGCTGCCGAGATATTTTCTAAATTATTAGGAATAGAACTAAATAAGGAGAAACCGGATAGTGCCTTTTTAGCTGACCTGCACTTTAATATCACAAGAGTTGAGTATGAAATGAAAGAATTCAGGACTCCAATTGGGGAGGTCCGAGGAGATATGGAATAGTTAGAAATTTTAGAAAGGAAGCCAAATGAAAAAAATATATATCATGTTTATTACTGGCATACTTCTTTTATCTGGCTGTGTAGAGCCTGATACGAAATACTACCCGCCAAAAGGAGAAGTAAAAAATGTAGCCATTATGATATTTGGAGGAGCGGAAGGCGGTATCCCAACTTATTACGATATTAAAAGTTTTACAGCTAAAGGGTATCCCTGTTTCATAGTTGGTTATTTTAAAACTGAGAATACTCCAGACTATTTGGATATGATTCCTCTCGAGTATTTTGAGGATGCTATAAAAACATTCAGATCTAAACCTGAAGTCGGGAATAAGAAAATCGTTGTTTGGGGAACTTCTAAAGGAGGAGAACTTGCTCTATTATTAGCATCAAGATACAAACAAATAGGGGGAGTTATTGTTAGATCACCGAGTTCTGTGGTTTTTCAAGGCATAAACGGTATTTCGTCAAGCTGGTCATACAAAGGCAAACCTGTTCCCTTCGTCCCTACAGTAAATATGTTTATAAATAATTCCCCAGTTGAAGGGTATAAACAAGCGCTTAAGCAGGCGAAAGCTGTCGAGGAAGCAACCATCAAAGTCGAAGATATTAATGGTCCCATTCTCTTATTAACAGGCAAGGAAGACACACTGTGGCCGGCTACTCAAATGTGTGAAATGATAATCCAGAGGCTGGACAAGAAAGGCTTCACTCATTGGTATAGACATTTTGCCTATGAGGATGCGGGACATACATTGAACGAGGAACTCTTAATGGGGGGCACAAAGGCTGGGAATAAAAACGCAAGAATAGATTCTAAACAAAGAATTATTGATTTTCTTAATAGATTACCCGGTGATTAATATCGATGTATCCAAACAATCCTTGGAATATCCGGAATATTACAAATGTTGAACTGATCACTAAACACTTCAGCATGTCGCTACTCCAGACCCCGGAGGGTTTCTTGCTTGATATGATAAATCACGGTGGGGCTGAAGAGCTGGTCGATAGTATATTATAATCCAGGAACAGTTAAGTATGTCATCTAGCGATATAAATGAAAAGCGAGAGTTAAATTCAATAGAAATCTTGTCAATAAAGAGGGTTTTTCTTACATATCTCACCGTTATTATTGCTTCGAGTATGGTCGTCCTTTTGTTCTACCGTATCGGATTTTCACCGAACCCTCTGGCAGCTTATATTGCCTGCCTGTGCGGTGGAATTATGATGGTAAGTGTGGGTTTTCTGCTGGAATGGTGGATTAAGCCCGAACCGGATAATACATTAAAGTTTTTAATGATTACTGTGGCGGCAAGTATTGGTGGAGGCCTTGTTGCAGGGCTTTATATTACTTATTTCATCTTATCCTCATTTTTTGTAATACCTCTATGGTTTCCTGACCTCGATTATATAGACAATATAGTGTTCGGTCTGATGATTATTATCATATCTTCTTTTGTTTTTTATTTTAGTGTACGATTTAAATACACTAAAAAAGCTATTGAAAAGGAGAGGGTTAACCGTCTTGCAAGTGATAAACAGGCCCTGGAAGCAAACCTCAGGTTACTCCAGGCCCAGATTGAGCCTCATTTTCTTTTTAATACCCTTTCCAATATTCTGAGTCTTATTGACACAGCCCCTGCTAAAGCAAAGTCCATGCTCATGGATTTTAACCTCTACCTTCGTACCTCTTTAGCCACTACCAGACCGGATATGACAACCCTGGATGAGGAAGTAGATACTATTAAGGCATATCTTAATATACAGAAGATCAGGCTGGGGGAAAGGCTGAATTACTCTATTGATATACCTGATATTCTATTGCAGCAGCCTTTCCCACCTCTGTTGCTTCAGCCTCTTGTTGAGAACGCTGTAAAACACGGGCTTGAACCAAAGGTAGACGGAGGAGAGGTTAAAATAAAAGCAGACGGAAAAAATGGAATTATGAGAATCATTGTGGAGGATACTGGCCAGGGGTTTTCTTTATATAACAACGATGGTATAGGGATTAAAAATATAAAAGAACGTATTAAACTCATTTATGGTGAGAAAGGTCACCTATCTCTTGAAGAAAAAAGCCCCAATGGTGTAGAAGCCATTATTGAGGTGCCTATATATGACATATAAAGCAATTATAGCTGATGATGAAAAGGAGTTAAGGGTTTATCTGCGTTCTCTGCTGGCACAGGTATGGCCTGATCTGGAAATATGTGGAGAGGCAAAAAATGGAAAGGAGATACTTGAACTCGTAGAATCGAAACAACCACATATATCGTTCCTTGATATAAAGATGCCGGGACTTACCGGCATGGAGGCAGCAAAAAAGATAGCCGGTCTCACATTTATAGTGTTTGTAACTGCTTATGACCGTTATGCTATTGATGCCTTTGAACGGGATGCCGTGGATTACCTTTTAAAGCCTGTGTCGGAAAAAAGGCTTACGCAGACGGTTACCAGACTTAAGGAGCGTCTCACATCTGCTTCATCACCCCCGGCTCAGTTAATAGAGGTCATGGAACAGCTCCTTGGCCGAATTATCCCAAAGGCAGGTAATAATTATTTAAACCTGATAAAGGCACAACACGGGGATGGAGTCAGATTGATTCCTGTTGAAGATATAGACTATTTCAAGGCTGATAATAAATATATACAGGTCATGACAAGGGAAGGCGAATGGCTGATTAGTAAAAGTATAAAAGAACTCGTGGATGAACTTGACCCGGCCCGCTTCTGGCAAATTCATCGCAGCACCATTGTTAATGTATTGAGGATAGACAAGGTGAGTCATTCACTTACAGGCCGCGGCATTATAAAATTAAAAGATCGTGGAGAACTGCTCACAGTGAGTCGTAGCTTTCTTCACCTTTTTAAACAGATGTAAGACAGTCGCCTCTCCAAATTGACAATGTGTATACTTTGTGTATAATGTGTATAAAGTGTATTTGGAGGTCAGTTATGAGAACAAATGTAGATATCAACGACGAATTATTGGACGAGGCTTTTTCGGTAAGTAATTTACGGAGTAAGAAAGATTTAATCCATGATGCGTTACGAGAATATATCAGATTAAAAAAAAGAAAAGACCTTACAGAGTTGGCGGGCACTATCAGTTTCTTTGACGGATTCGATCATAAAGAGATGAGGAAATTCGGAAATGGTTCTTATTGATACCTCCTTATGGATCGACATTCTTAAAGATAAGGACGGCAGCCTGGTAAGCGCCTTTCGTGAAAAGACCTCCTCCGATATTATTGTATTCACACATTTTACCCAGCTTGAACTCCTGCAGGGTGCAAAGGACGAGTTTGAATGGAAAAGCCTGGATGAATATCTGAAGAGTCAATATTACATTGAGACCGGTGAAGGTACCTGGAGGGAAGCAGCGCGGATATATTTTGAACTCAGAAGGTCAGGCGTAACAATTAACAGCCCTATTGATTGCTGCATTGCTAATCTAGCCATTGAATACCAGGCGTTACTCCTGCATCGTGACCATGATTTCGAAAAAATTGCTGAAATAAGACCGCTTAAATGTGAATATTTTAGCCCTCCTTTAAAAAAACTCTAGGATTGTTTTATCTGACCGTTACATGGCAGTGTTTAATCCATTACTATTGTTAAATACAGAATCCGGAGAGCGACTTCTCAGCAAGGAAGGTGATAATGACCGTTTTTATTGTTGACAAAGAAATGCTGAAATGTAAGATATGCGCCATTATGTTAAAAATGATGGAAAATCACGCTATTAAAATATTTTTTACAGTTTCTTTTAAATAGGAAAGACCTGTCAAAAATAGCGTGTGTGAATAAACAGGTCAAAAAACGCCGGGCACACGCTCTGGCGTTTTTTGTTATATGCCAATTAAAAATAGATTTTTGTATCATAAAAATAAGAAGGAGGATTTACATTAGATGAATATAAAGCAACATCCCCCAATTGAGGTGACTAAAAACTTTTATAAACTCGGGACGTCTGCCTTCCCATCCTTCCTGTCAATGGGCGATTACGGTATGCTTATTGAGGGAGGGACCGGCCCTACATTCCAGATTATTGTAGATCAGATCAACTACCTGGGGATTGACCCAAAGACAATTAAGTACATTGTATTGACCCATACACACGCTGACCATATCGGCGGCATTCCCCACTTTAAAAGACTCTGGCCCCATATAAAGCTGATAGCAAGCCCGAATGCTGAAAAGGTGTTCAGTAAAACAGAGCTGTTCCATGAATTCCTGGTTGTTGATACCGGCATTGCACAGCTTATGAAGGCAAAGAATGAGATAGAGGAACTCCCCCCTGTGCCGGAAGATTACACCTTTCAGGTGGATCAGACAGTAAAAGAGGGGGATATACTGGATTTAGGAAAGGGTATTGTATGGGATGTCTATGAAACCACTGGCCATTCATATTGCCACCTCTCATTTTTTGACAAAAAAGAGGGCACCCTGATTGTCGGAGATGCAACAGGCTTTTATGTGCCTGAAAAA
Organism: uncultured Desulfatiglans sp.; assembly: GCA_964499695.1. GTDB lineage: Bacteria > Desulfobacterota > DSM-4660 > Desulfatiglandales > HGW-15 > JAAZBV01. Next base: position 5,648 of record CAZCMD010000119.1, on the reverse strand, counting down.
GATGCCTTCTGGCCGAACTATTTTGTATCCCTGCCGGATTACTGCAACAGCATAAGAAAGCTGGCAACACTACCAGCAAAGAGGGCGGTGCTCAGCCATAACCACATAATAGAGGGTGATGTAAAAGGGCATCTTAAGAGTGCAATGGATGCAACCAGGGAGTATCATAATGAACTCCTGAACAGGCTTGAAAAAGGCGATGACCCGGAATCGATTGCCATAGATAAGGGACGTTTTGTTTACAGTATTACGGATATTCAGCCCTTCAAGGTAATGTATGACCTCTGCAAGGTCATGGTAATGAGATCACAGAAAAATGGAAGGGACTCGGATTTCAGTATATAGTTTGAAAGCAGTCAGCTGTCAGCGCTCAGCTTTCAGCCAAAAGCTTATAGAAACGTACCCGGATGATTATTTGATCCGGGTATGTTTAATAAACTAACCTTACAGACCTGATAATGCATACAGAAAACAGAGTAACAAAGGCGAATATACTAAAAATCAAAAAACCGAAAGGCTATTTTTGCTTTGCCTGCGGGACTGCAAACCCGATAGGGCTTAATCTGGAATTTTATGCTTCAAATGACAGGGTTATTACAGAGATAACATTAAGCAGGTATCATGTCGGATGGTCTGATATTGCCCATGGCGGTATTATCTCTACAATCCTTGATGAGGTTATGTCCTGGACCATCCTCTATTTTAAGAGATGTTTTTTTGTAACCAGAAGGCTTGAGATAAAGTATATTAAACCGGTAAAGACAGGCGTGCCTCTTATAGCCTGCGGAACTGTTTTGAAATGCGGTGAGGATGAAAAAATTCTAACGGTTACCGGTGAACTCAGGGATAAACAGAATTCTTTACTTGCAAAGGCAAAGGGAGAATTTATTATAATCCGCCGAGAAGATATTCAAGCAGGGTTTAAAGAATCAGAGAAGGAGATTTTTTCACTTATTGATGAGTTAGAAAAAGCAGAGAAAATAGATATTAGTAAATAGAAAAGAGGGAAGTGAGGCCTGAAAACAGAAATGAGAAAACAGTAAATAGAAAGAGCTTTTACTATATTCTATTTCCTCTATATATTTTTTAACAATTGGAGAACCAGATGGATATTGAACAGATAAAAGTAGGTTTCATGGATGTATTCTGCTACCTGGTATCATGCCCCAGGACAAAAGAGGCCATAGCAATTGACCCGGCAGGTGATGAAGAATATGTTGTACAAAGAATAACAGAAAAGGGGTTAAACCTTAAATATATAGTCAACACCCATGGCCATGCTGATCATACAGGCGGAAACGGCAGGATAAAGGAACTTACCGGTGCGTCCATAATAATGCATGAAGTGGACAATGAATTTTTCAGTCTGCCAGAGTGGGCTAATCATGCCCTTCAGATGGGTTTTGCTCCATCCCCGCCTGCTGATATATGTGTGAAGGATAATGATTATATAGAGGTCGGCGATGTGAAACTGAAGGTTATACATACACCCGGACACACACCGGGAGGCATGTGTTTATACGGGGATGGTAACCTTTTTACCGGGGACACACTGTTTGTAGGCGCCATCGGCAGAACTGACTTTCCGGGGGGCGATTATAATACCTTTATGATGTCGATAAAGAACAGGCTTATGATACTTCCTGATGAGACAATAGTCTGGCCCGGGCATGATTATGGGGTTACGCCGTCATCCACAGTCGGGCGTGAAAAGATGACGAATCCCTTCCTTTAATGTTTTAAGGTGAATAATGAATAAAAAGATTTTGTTTTCCTTTTCAAAGATTTTCCTCCTGATAAGCCTTTTTGCTTTTGTCTTAAGACCTTTTTATGCTGCTGGTGCTGATCTCTCTTATAAAGAAAAGATCAGCAGACTTGTACAGAATGGCAGTTATGCAGCCACAAAAAATGGTCGGAATATCTTTTCTCATAACACAGAAAAAGAGTTTATACCTGCAAGCATATGGAAACTCGCTACAACACTTGCTGCACTTGAAACCCTTGGAAAGGATTACCATTTTAAAACCGAATTTTTTTTAGATAAAAGCCATAACCTCTATATCAGGGGGTATGGAGATCCGTCACTTATCTCGGAGGAGGTCGATAAAATATTTAAGGCCCTTAAAAAAAGAGGGGTGTCAGAGATAAACAATATCTATCTTGATAACAGCCAGTTTGACATACCGCAACTCACACCCGGGATAAGTGAGAGCCTTAATCCCTATGACGTAATAAACAGTGCCCTTGCAGTAAATTTTAATACTATTTACTTCAAGGTTGATAAGAATCGTTCAATAGTATCAGCAGAAAAGCAGACCCCGACACTCGCGATCATGAAGGCCATGGGTAGGGGTTTTAAACCTGGAAAATACCGGATCAACATGTCAAAATCCCGTAAAAATATTTCAAGGTATTCAGGTGAACTTTTTAGGGCCATTCAGCTTAAGAACGGGATTAGGGGCAAGGGTACAGCTGCAGAAAAAATAACCCCGTCAGGGCTCAATCCTCTTTATGTACACTATTCATCAAAGGGACTTGATGAGGTTATTAAAGAAATGCTGTACTATTCCAGCAATTATACTGCCAACCAGATATATCTTGCGCTTGGGGCTAATGCATACGGGTATCCTGCCACATGGGAAAAGACCGGGAAATTCTTAAGAGGATACCTTGATAAGAATTTGCCGGGTTCATCAAAAGAAATCACCTTTGAAGAGGGCTCCGGTATCTCAAGAAACAACCGGGTAACCGCTGGGGCCATGCTTGATATACTTGAAAGGTTCAGGCCATACGCCAGCCTTATGCCTTTGGAGAATGGCAGATATATAAAATCAGGGACCATGAGCGGCATTTACTGCTATGCAGGGTATTTTTTACATAAAGGGGTGATGGACAGCTTTGTTATTATTCTTAACCAGAAAAGGAATAACCGTGACAGGATACTTGATCTTATGGAAAAATGGTACAGGCGATTTTCGGATGTAAACCATCTTAAAAAAGAGCTGTCTGAAAGGTGATGCCCAGACAGCATCCAAATAGCTGTTGTATTCACTCTGCCTTTATTATCATGTCACCAAAACCTGCGGCTATTCTCTGCCCCGGTTTCAGATACAGATAATCCGCATCAGGCCACTCTCCATCCATCAGCCCTTTTATCAAACGGACATCCCCTTTTATCTTCTCAAATCGCCAGCCCTTGTTTAATGCCTCATTTAATGCGAACTCTTCTTCCTTTTTAGAATCAATAATGCCCTGTTTAATGAAGACAATGCGCTCATAATTTTTTGTCATGTCACTCATGGAGGCAATAATCCTGTCTGCCCTTTCTTTTCCCATGCGTTTAACCATGGCCTCATAGGCCTTTTCATCATAGAGTGAGGCAGTAGAGGCCCCCATACCGGGGGATTCTGTAGCATTTTGAAGCCGCTCCATATAATCCTTTGTATACCATATTGTACCCGGGCAGGCTCGCTGCTGCTCTTTGTATTCCTCCTTTGAGCCGAGGCAGAGGGTTATGCAGTCATGTGCACGGGGGATAACTATCGGTATATTACGGCAAATAAGCCCTGCCGTTGCCTGCCCGCAAAGCCCGTAACAGAGCAGGATGGCATCATAACTCCTGTCTGTAACACCATCTATCTTTTTTTGAAGGGTATTATTCAATTCCTTTGGTTTGATGTGCTGCCCCATTGATACAAGCTCAATGTCAACAAGGTGCGGTGATTTGGCCGCGCAGTAATAGGCATACCTGGCAAGTGCATCACAGCAAATACATTTTAGTTTCATTTTAACTCCCGGGATCTGCAAAGTAATTCATTTTGTAAATTTATTTAAATATAACATACGTCGTTATAGATAACCACGGAGGACACGGAGATGTTATAGATTTTTCCCGTGTTCTCCGTGCCCTCCGTGGTAAAATATATTTTTATTGCATATTCACTAATGAATATTACAATTTTGCAAGATACTATCATGGGGGTTATTCTGAGTCAATTCATGGTAATCATGACTAGGCCGAATAGCGGTTAGGAAGGGGTGAACACCTTGAATAAATAAGCTTTATTTTTAACCCTTCAGATGTTATAGACTTTAACCTGTCCATTTCTGAGATATATTTCAGTGATTTTTTTTAGTTTCGGATAACTGATTTTTCAGGAGATATGCCCGGATGAAAGTACTACTCTTCTTATTATTGTTGCAGACAGCAGTAACAGCGCAGGAAATCCCTGCATATAAAAACCGAAACTTGCCTGTTGAAGACAGGGTTAATGACCTTGTTTTAAGGATGACCCTTGAAGAAAAGGTCGCCCAGCTTACAAGTACAATGCCCATGCTGGGATTTGGTTCCGATGCTGCAACATCATTTATAGATAAGGATGGTAAGTTTATTCCCGAAGGTGCCTCAAAATATTTAAAAAACGGTATCGGACAGATATCAAGACCGGGGATGAGGCTCGGGCCAAAGGAGATGGCTGAATTTACAAATACTGTGCAGAAGTGGGTTATGGAAAATACACGCTTAAGTATCCCGGTTATGTTTCATGAGGAGGCCCTGCACGGGCTTGCCACCACAAAGGCAACCTCATTTCCACAGGCCATTGCCCTTGCATCAACATGGGACCCTGATCTTGTGAACAGTGTTTTTACTGCAACCGCCCTTGAGGTGCGGTCAAGAGGTGCACAGCAGGTACTTGCTCCGGTACTGGATATAGCAAGAGACCCCAGATGGGGCAGGACAGAAGAGACCTACGGTGAAGACCCTTATCTTGCCTCAAGGATAGGGGTTGCAGCCGTATCAGGTTTTCAGGGGAGTTCTGCCTTTATCGATAAAAAACATGTCATTGCCACAGGAAAACATTTTGCCGTGCACGGCCAGCCTGAAAACGGAACCAATGTGGGGCCGGCAAATTATTCTGAAAGGGTTATCAGGGAATATTTTCTTAAACCATTTGAGGCGGCTGTCAAAGAGGCCAATCTTCAGAGCATAATGCCCTCCTACAACGAAGTAGACGGTATCCCGTCCCATGCGAATGTAAAACTTCTGGAAGGCATACTAAGACAGGAGTGGGGATTCAAAGGCCATACGGTATCCGACTATTACGGCATCAAGGAGTTAAAAGAAAAGCATTTTGTAGCGGCATCAAAAGAGGAGGCGGCAAGACAGGCGATTGAGGCGGGTGTAGATATAGAACTCCCATACACCGAGATGTATGATGCCCTTGTTGAACTCGTTAAAAAGGGTGTGGTATCGGAAGCTTCAGTAGATAAATGTGTTAAGAGGGTGCTAAGGTCAAAATTTATCACTGGCCTGTTTGATGATCCCTTTGTTGATCCTGATTATGCTGAAAAGGTCTATAAAAACCCTGAGCATAAGGCCCTTGCATTAAAGGCAGCCAGGGAGGCTATAATCCTTATAAAGAATGAAAATAATTTTCTTCCCATTTTAAAGGAAAAATATAAAAAGATAGCTGTAATAGGGCCCAATGCAAAGGGCGTTCACCTTGGTAATTACAGCGGGTTTTCCGAAGGCGGTGTTGATATCCTTCAGGGGATAAAGAACAGGGTCGCTTCAGGTCAGGAGGTGATCTACGCAGAGGGCTGCAAAATTACAGAGACCGATTCAACCGTCTTTACCTTTGAAGACC
>CAZCMD010000118.1:0-15342 GCA_964499695.1 uncultured Desulfatiglans sp. | reverse complement strand
GTCTTTCCATTACTGTTCAACAAATCCTATATCATCAATAATAATTTTCTGTACTCTACTTGGCGAAAAAGTCAGATCTAGCATAAATGAATCAGTATCATCGTTCAGGTTTTGAATCCATGCCCCCGAGTCAATTGGAACCTCAAATGTTTGCAATACAGGCTCTGTCTGCGGATTCCGGAAATTTTCATTACTTTCCAGAGGGCTATAATCTGAGAGTAATAAAGGAGCGACAGACCCCACTTTTCCCAATGGCTTCGAAATAAGCACATTCGAACCATGTAACAGTGAGAGTTTTGCATCATTTAATAGGTTATAGGGTTCACAGTCGCCCGGCTTGTTTGCACTGGCCCTTGCCAATGAGAAGAAAAATCGGATTTGCTTGTTTTTATTCAAGTTGGGAATAAATGATTTCGGCAGGCGTACTATTACATGTATTTCAGAGTTGACTGGTGAAAGGTTCAGTTCTAATACCTTATTCTCAATCTCAGTACCACCGCGTAAACGTTCCGCAACTATTTTTTCATCAGATACTTCAATAAGTTTATTGCCTGATTTTTTTAATATGCTTGTATTGTTTTTCCCTTTTTCAAAATCTGCAATAATTTTATAGTTAGACTCCAGATAACGACTGATAAAAATATCCTCAGGACATCCGGGCGGTACCCGAGGATGTTTTATTAGTTCAAAAAACTCAGTTTTATTAAATAATGAAGCTTCCAGAAAAGCTGATACAAAGAATTTGGTCAGCTCCTCCTGTTGCTTTGGTGTAATGAGTCTTGCATCAAATCCTTTACGGTGGCCTTTATTAAACCACACGGACAAGGCTCTATTAAAATTTATGTGATTGGCACGATAAATATATAATGCAGCTTTAATATGATGAGTACTGTCATCAAATCTTGTTCGAAGCCACTGCCTGCTGCCAAGGTACTGTGCAACATCAGCATCATGACCACCCTGCAAGACCATGTAATTGACATTATTTAAAATATTTATTCTGTTATCATACATATACTGCCCATCCTCTGGTGCCAGAGCGATAACCGCTTTAATGGAAAAATTAAAGTCCAGTGCCTCATTTGTTTTAGGTATATTATCCCATTGATTAAAGGTAGCTGCATGAGCAACGGCTTCTCCACCTCGTGACATTCCAATTAAGGCAATTTTTTCCAGATCAACCTTATTGTAAAAAATGCTTCCTTCATCTCTATTCCACTTTCTCCATAATTCCAGATGATTAAGTAAAAGCCAGCCACGCGCACCAATTTCACCCCACAACCACCAAAAATCAGTCTCGTCCACCTGAGAAACTATGTAGCCACGGCTCGCAAGTAATTCACCTAAATATTTAAACCCTGGCTCCAAAGAATCATTACCGTGGACTATTATCACAAAAGGAAACGGGCCATCACCTTCGGGAAACCACACCCTGGCGTTGAGAGAAACACTAGAACTGTCAAAGAGATGATATGCACTTGACATATTGCTATTAACATTACGTGACCAATCAGCCAGGAAATCAGGTAATTTGACTGCGGGTGCTGCTATGTCCGGTGTTAAAGAGAAAGAAGCTAAAGATTCATCACCATACGTAAGGCTCTTCACTTTGTATCTACCGGGTTTAGACGGGTCTGGCAAAGAACTTTTCGGATAATCATGGGGTACATATTGTTTGAGTACGCAGTTGATTGTATCAGAGGTTGTGTTTACAGCAGCTACTATATGAGAATCCAGAACAAGTATAAAAAACATGCATAAAAAAAGTGATTTTTTAGTCAATGTGTTATTCCTCCTCTAATTTTTTATTTTTTTCTTTACATCCTGGCGTGAAGCTAAAAATTATTATTACTCAAAGAGAAAATAATTCTCTGACTAATCCGCTTCTATCGAAATACCGCCATTCACCGTAGACAAATCAATACTCGATCCCCCGCCATTTACCTTACCTTCTATCTTTTTCCCGACAAATTTTCCGGTAACAGTTATAGGAAAATCTGTGCTTATACCGCCGTTTAAAGTTGATGCATGAATATCAGCAGCAAGATCAGAAGGTAGAGAAAGTGTTACACTGCCGTTAACACTTGATAGATGAATATTATTACTTTTATCAAGATGTGTTGACCTCGCTTTAATCGCACCATTAACCGTACTTGCTTCAATTGAACCGTTAATATCAAATACATTAACTGATCCATTAACAGTTTTCAGAGAAATCTCACCTTTTAGATTTTCTGCTTTTACATCACCGTTTACTGAATCTAAACTTAAATCTGTTTCAACAGGTATTTTTATTGAATAATCCACAATTACAATATACCTTTCATCATCATAAAAATTCCAGTCAGACACACCGTGCTTTTTTTTCGGGTAATCGGCTTCTATCCTCAGCCTGTCACCGCTCTCATCAATTTCTATTTTTACTTTTTTAATTATCTCTTCCGCATCAACGCTGCTTCCCCATTCTGTTTTTACCCTGATTTCAGCATCAATTTTTACCTGGTCTTTGTCCCATGATTCTGCATTAATGTAACCATTAACATTTCTCACAGAAACCTTCCCTCCACTCTTAAAACTTATAGTTTTGTGGAACTCATCAGTCGCTGTTTGTGCAATTAAAGATAATGGCGAAATAAAAAGTAAAAACAGACTTATCATGATAGATTTTTTTAACATACTTTGCCTCCTGAATAGTATTTTATTTATATGAAACAAACGGGGTCAGACCTTCATTGTTTACAGATATTAATCTGTCCTGTAAGGGCAACATGTTAATAATGAAGGTCTGACCTCATGTCTTTCAGATCCAATGTCTTTCACGTTTAACTCTCGCACATGATTTATAAAAGCCAGCGGTTAGCCTGTCGCATATTCTTTTAGCATAATGTCAGATTCTTATGCGCCAGCATCAATAATCCCTTTATGGGAACATTATAGGGACAGGCATTAACACATGGTCCTTCACATTTCTCACACAGGCCTTCGTTTACTTTTGAGAGACCGGCGTATTTAGACATTGCATGTTTTTCTCTCCCCTGTGCCTCAAAATAATGATTATACCTCATCACTGTATTTATCGGGATCTTATGGGGACAAGCCGACTCACAGATACCACAGGCATGGCGGCAGTAAGTATGGCCAAGAATTTTTTTATAATCATTAAGCATAGAGACATCATTAGCCTGAAGTTTTTTTCCGGACAAGGCAACATAGGCGCCCAATTCGTCAAAGTTACTAAAGGATGGAAGAACTGTGTGAACATCCGGATGACTGAGCACAAATTTAATTGCAGCATCCCTGACGTCGGTTTCGGTTTTTAGGCCATACTTCTTTTTAAATCGTTCTGTCTGCCCCATCCATACCGAATATTCCTCCATCATTTTTGTTGTTTCGCCTGGAATATTGTCCCCCCCTTCTTTAGAGTCGCTGATAATTTTTTTCATTTCTTTATAAAAATTAATAGGATTCGTTTTCATAATTATAATACCCATGTTTTTTGCCTTGCATGCACGTATGATTTTATCTCCCTGCTCCTTCTGAAGAAAATTGTAAACAAATAGGGCAACATCAAAACGTCCATCTTCTGCAGCAGCTAAAAGGATCTTTTCCATAGGTTCTTTTATATCGCCAGCAACCCGATGCTCCATCCCGTGGTTGCTAAGACCTAAAAACCTGACTTTTCCTTCAGTCTTAAGCTGCCGGGCGACCTTGTGGAATGCCTCATGATTCAAAGTTTCCACATCAGGAGCCATATGTATCATAAGGCAATCGACATAATCGGTCTGCAGCCTTTCGAGACATTTATTGAACCGCCATTTTATGTCTTCTTCTTTATTAGCAGAAAATACCACATTTAATTTCGTTGTAAGAAATATCGATTTCCTATCATGCGTTTTTAATACACGCCCGATCGTTCGTTCTGAATTACCGTTAGAATAATGTTCTGCCGTATCGATGTAATTGATACCCATTTTAAGCGCGGCCCTAAGAACAGCTTCATTCGGCACTAATCCTGCTCCGCAACCGATATCCGATGCCTTAAATCCAGTGCGTCCTAGTGTCCGATAAATCTTTATTCCCGGTTTTTCCGGTTGCGACTCTGGAAGGTTCTCACCAAAACCGGAGAGGGCAACCATGCCACCTCCAATAGCACCACCCAAAGATCCTTTTAAAAAACTCCGGCGAGTCAACTTGCTTTTTTCTCCCATTATGACCTCCTGAAATAGTTTGTCTGCTGATTAGTTTCCATCTACAAAACGGATTTTATCCCCCGCGCCGTTAACCGACACAGGAAGCACCAGATGACTCGCTCTAACCCTGTCATGAAAAACACGATTCACAGCAACCCTGGCTTTAATGGCAGTAGCAATAGGCTCAAGTGTATTGAGGTTTCGCGCATACGTGGGGAAATCGGAAGAACTCACTTCAAGTCGAAGACGATCCCCCTTATCCAACTGAATACTGCTTGCCCAGCAGTCAATGGAAATTTCTACCACCTTCCCGGGCACTACCGGTGCATCCTTTAAAGGTCCAAATCGATACCGAAGCCGCTGAATACCCGTGGCAATGGCCCGCAACTTTCCATCGGGCGTCAACCGGTACAACTTTGCAACAAAATCAGTATCCGCAGCATCAGTGGAGACCCAAAGATGCGCCTTAAATGGCCCGGTAAATTCCACAGGCTCTGCAAGGGGCTGGGATGTATAATCAAGAACATCATCACGATCTTTAAGAACCGAATGATCTGCTGTGGCCGAAGCTCCTGCCGTATCGTTGAAATCCGCGTAATTCGCAAGGGATTCGGGAATGTCCATAGGATCATAGGAGAAAACATCCGCACTGGTCTCTTTCTTTTTATCCTTCTCAAGGATGAGCACACCATCCCCATCCCGCCTGTTGGCATGCCCATTGCTGTTCAAATACAGTTTTGTAAAAACGGTCTGCTTCGGAGGCCAGTTCTCTCCTTCTACCCATTGGTTCTTTCCCATGACAAATATTCGCGCATGTGGATCATCCCGGATACCATTTTCAATACCTTTTAAATAATAGTCATAAAACCTGAGAATGGCCGCATCCAGATCCACCAACGCCTCCGGCCCAAAATCCACATCTCCGAGCTTGCGACCTGTATGCAGATTATGCACCCAGGGCCCCATTATCAGGTATTGTCCCTTGCGCGCCTCTTCAGTTATGGCCTGTTCGCGCATGCTAACGTAGTTCTGTAATGCTCCGGTCTGGCACACATCAAACCAGCCGGAAATATGAAGCGCCGGCACATTCATCTTCCCAATTTGTTTCTTATAGTTAAAAGGCTCCCAATAGGCTGTATCAGTAGGAGGATGTTCCAGCCATTCATCGAGAAAAGGGTGTTTCGTTTGCATCACCTCATCCATATCACCCAGGGGCAGGCTAAACATCACTTTCTCCCAATCCAGATTAGGAACTCCTCTACCGCCCGCTTCCATGAATTCCACCAGCTTGGCCCACCATACAGTGTACATTGTAAAAGCGCCTCTGTCATATGCAATGTTATCCAGCATCCCGGGCGGCGCCACCAGCGGCACAATGGCCTTGAGATGAGGATTGCCGCTCATAGCCGCCTTCAACTGCACCCAGCCGCCATAGCTTGCACCGATCATACCCACCTTCCCATTGCACCAGGGCTGGGAAGCGATCCAGTCAATGGTGTCCGATCCGTCCTGCACATCATTACGGAACGGAATAAACTCGCCTTCGCTGTCAAAACGTCCGCGCACATCCTGGGTCACAAAAACATATCCGCGTCGCGCGTAATAAGAACCATTTTGGGAATCATCTCCTTTCCTATTGTATGGGGTGCGCACCAGAATGGCGGGATGTTTTTTATCATCCTCAGGAAGGTAAATATCCGCTGCCAGCCTGACCCCGTCAGCCATGGGGATCATTACCTTCCTCTCAACCTTCACTTTATGCTCGGGTTTGGAGAGCTTCTCCCAGGATGCAACCGGTATTTTCTTTAATACCAATGGTATTAATGCACCAGGCTGTTTTAACTCCCCGGATATTTCAGTACCTTCAGCTTTCATTACACCGTCAAAACTAAAACTATTTATTTGCTTCATTTCTATATTGAGTTTCCCGTCTTTGAATTCCGTTTTATTAAAAGGAGTATCTTTAAATCCCTGATCAGGGCTGCCCAGTGTACTTATGAGAGAACCGTCATTATTACGGTATATTTTAAGAACAAAGCGCACGTCTCTATAGCCAAGCCATGTCCAGATTCCGGCAATGACAGCGTTGTCATTACCCTGTGTATCGCGGCTGAGTGTGAATTCATTGACTTCATCCCCCATTTTCTGGGTCATATTGATCACATCGCCGGACAGTATGCCGTTTACATAGACAATGCCATCAGGCCTCTCCACGGTAAACGATAACTTGTTTCCATCGACCTTTCCTTCTGAAAAGGCCCCCCCACCTAATTCGGTTGAAACATATCCAGTCAGGTTATTCCCCGTTGATTCAAATCCATAGGTTATAACCAGCGGATTTCCATCCGGTCCGGGCACAGTACCTTTCCATGTACCCTTGAATTGTTTATTTTCCCTGACTCGTTTTAGCGTGAATTCATCAACTTTATCCCCATTTTTCCGGGTCATGTTAATTACATCGCCGGATAGTGTGCCGGTCATTTCGATTATTGTGGATGGACCAGGCCTTGAGACAAATGATATTTTGTTTCCTTCGATCTTTCCTTCCTCAAAGGGGCCGCCACCTAATCTGCTATTCACTGTTCCGAGTAACATGTTACCAATCGCATAAAATACGTAGGTCACTTCAAGCGGATTTCCATCCGGTCCATCAAGGGTAGCAGTCCATGTGCCTTCAACAGGGGCAGACTTTTTTACAAGTAGTCTGGTGCCCAGTTTTTCATGAAACCATTCAATTCGTTGATAGGTCGCCTCGCTATTGAGATTATGTCCCCCGTTCCACCATTTGATTTCTTTTGGGCTAGGGCCTGTATTATAGAATTCCAATGCGTCTTTCTCAGGAACTCCCTTATCTTTTCGACCGAAGTGATATAAAACAGCAGCAGGCGTGGAGTGACCAATATAGTATTCTACATTAAATGGTTCGATTGCCTGGGTGTATTCGTTCATCCCAGATAGACCTTTGCCATTTTTATTAAAATAATCCGTTAGTCGAAGTCCTCCACCCATCAGTATATAGGCCATGATGCGTCGTTCTACTCCGCATAAAATCCCCCCCTGGGTAGCCCCGAAACTAAATCCAACAAAACCGATCCTTTGGGGATCGACATCAGGTCTTTCCACAAGCAGGTCTACACAGCGCCTTAAATCGATTATGGCCTGTATAAAACCCTCACGCGACTGTTTTGGTTCTTTGTATTCAAGGACCTTACGACGCCATTGCATTGGTCGCGCTGAGGGATCATCTATAAGCAGAGAAACCGCTCCGGCTTTCGCAAACAATAGCGCTTCAGCCAGAAAATCTTTCCGGTTAGAATTTCCACCATGTGCAAAGATTATGGCTGGATGTCTACCTTCTATGATTGGTGTGACCAGGAAGGCAGTTACCCGCCCGCCTTTAGGACTAGCAAAGGTTATATCGTGAATCCAGGTATTGTCCTGTTTCGTACGGGAAATATATTTTACATCAAGCGGATCTTCAGGGTTATAATCGAACATTTTTATCCGCTCTTCATAATTCCGGATTGGTGTATCAGCAGAAAGACATACCTTCCCCGAAAGAATAAATGCCAGAAATATTGCGAAAAATATTTTGTAGTTTCTTTTTTGCATAATTTGTCTCGATGCTATATTGGGTTAATGTAATTTATATTAACAGTTTTAATTCTTTTAAATTGTAACCAGTTATTAAGTTCTGTTGGATGCTGGATACTAGATGCTTGATGCTGGTTATTGGTTATCTCTAGTATCATGAATCACTTAACTCTATTTGCATAAAAAACCTGCCCCCCATCAACGATCCGCATTTTTTCAACCTTTTCGTTGCTGTCCTTTACAAAGGTAACATTAATGATCCGTTCCCCGAGGATGATCGCGAAATCATTGTCGGACGCCGCAAGAAGCTCGTTCTTTCCCCCGCCTTCCACTTCGGAAAAAAGCTTGCCGCCCACCGTAGATATTTTGAATATAATCAGGGAGCCTTCTGGTGTATTTCGCTGATACTCGCCTGTGTAAGTGTTGAGGAGTTCCTCACCCACTTTCACGTTATGTGTGTATTTTGCCTTCATCTTTTCAATTTCGCCTGGGCTGGAAATTTTAAAATTTTCGGCAACAAATGTTTTTGGAAACAGATCCGGCAGATCGATCGTTCGGGCGCCTTTTGCCAGTTCCGCTTCCAGATCAATAATTACTTCGTTCTGAAAATTATGGAAATGGTAGAGATAGACGATCCTTCGTTTCAAATCGCAGATATAGGAATAGAGCGTCGAGGAACTCGGGTAGCGATTCTCCAGGTGCGTGGCCGCTAAAACCCGCTTAACCAGATCGACGGAGATATTATCGGCGTCCTCAAGCATTGCCGCAGCGATTGGGTATCGGCCGCAGATAATAGGGATATCTTCCTTTCTGGTTTCGGATTGATAGAAATTTGTAACGACCTGATATTTGCCTTTTTTGCGGAGGACAGTATCCCCCTCGATAATTGCCGAGTCACCGTTAGCATCGGCGAAGAAAGTCATCCCCGTCTCCATGAATGCCAAGTTGTATTTGCCATAGATTTCAAGAACCTCATCGACCGTGGCACATTCTGACATGACTTTGTCTATCAGCCTCCCTTGCATAACCCCTGGAAAGTTGGGTTTGTCCAGCGAGTTTTTCACTTTTTTCAGTGGCCTGACGGAAAATTCGTCCCAAACGAGCCCTTTCTCATTCATGCCTCCCTGAGGGAAGTCAAATCCGAAATAGACTTTACCGTATTTACCCTTCTCTGCCGGTACGTAAAATACTTTTGTGTCCGGATCATTATGGTCCTCGTTATTACCGACCAGGACTGTATCACCTTTTGAGATGCAAAAACCGGTACACGCGTAAAGGGATGAGCCTGGAAGAAGTGCCAATACGGTGATGCATAACGTCAGGAATCTCTTCATAGTATGCCCCTTTAATATTTATATTGAATTTTTTTATTGTTATTAGGACGTTCTTATGTATAAAAAGTTAGCATGTTGAAGATAAATTTATTAAAAAGGCTTAAAGGGTTTAAAAACTTATTAAAAAGAGCTAACTAACTCCGAAGGCTTTTTATCATATATTTTCCTGAAAATATTTTCTAATTTATGCTAACCAAATTGCGATAACATCGTCATTAAGATATAGTTACCGAATCTTCCCCGGTAAAAGAATCCGGATAACTCTGGAGTGATATGAAAAATTTCAGCGACAATGACTTAGTTACGGAAATCCGTAACGGGTCACAGGTAGCCTTTGGAGTATTGATGAAACGATACGAGCGGCTGGTATACAGGGTCGGCTTCTCCTATGCCTGGCAGCCCGATTCTGCAATGGATATTTCACAAACGGTTTTTCTAAAAGTATATCAGAAGCTGGATATGTTCAATGGAAGCGGACCTTTCAAGGCATGGCTTATGAGAATAGCCCATAATGAAAGCGTAAGCTGGTTGAGGATAAACGGACGTTATCAGAAGGATGCTGAACTTACACAGGAAAATGCCCCGGAACAAGTGCCTGATCAGGAAATCAATTTAGACAAGCATGAACAAAGAGAATCTCTGAAAGATAAATTTAGCGAGCTTAACCCCAAACAGCAAATGGCATTATCCATGAGGTATTTCGAGGAGATGTCCATAGGCGAAATTGCAGGCGTACTTAAATGCTCCGATGGTGTTGTAAAAAATATACTTTTTCGCGGTCTGGAGAAACTGCGCAATAGATTGACCTTAAAGCGGAGAGATAACCATGAGTAAATGCGATAATTTTAAGACTATAATCCAGAATTATATTGCAGGGGAAATAGCCCCTTCCGAACTGGATTCACTTCAAAAACACTGCCTGTCCTGCGCGGATTGCCGGGCTTTACTGGACCTTAATATAGAGATGTCAGAGCTGGGTGACAGCATACCTGAACCTGATGAAATGGATTTTCAGGTTATCCGGAACAGGGTAACATCACAGATATCAAGAGAACAGAAACAGAAGCGGGCCGGAAACAGCCTGTGGGATTTATTGGCACCCTTCAGGTTTCGTCCGGTTGCGGCCCTTTCGGTGATGGTCCTCCTGTTGATTTCGGCAGTGTTTCTCGGTCGCTGGAGTGCCGAATATCCAATTCAGCACGGACTTACATTTTCAAGATACGCGGATACGCATGGACAGGATCTTTTAAACAGCAATTTCACCCAGTTTGATGAAATATCATTTGTACCCGGAGACAATAATGAAGTTATGCTGGCTGTACAGCAGACAAACTGGTGCGTTCTCAAGCTGCCGGCCGACGATGACAGGCTGACACAGGCCGCAGTTGACATTTTAAAAAATGACGAGCGGGATGACATGAGGCTGAAAGCTGTAAAAATTCTTCAGTATGCAAAGAAGAAAAAGGAAGTAGTGAACGCGCTGATTCATAGTTTGCAGACAGATCCAAACCCCGGTGTGAGACTGCATGTAATTCAGATCCTGAATAAATTTCTTCCGGACAGGGAGATTAAGAATGCATTCGAAACGGCAATATTTAAGGACTCCAATTCCGGGGTACGGTTTGAAGCTAAAGAATATCTCAAAGAACAGGATCAGGATATTCTAAAGCAAAATAAAATATAAGATTTTATGTAATATAATAAAAAGGAATAATAAAATGAAAAATAAAAAAACATTAATATTCTTACTGGTCATGATTACATGCTTAACATTTTGTTCTGCTGTTAGCGCAGGAGAATTAAAACAGGAAGGCGATTACTGGGTAGGTGAAATTAACAAACAATTTCAGACGAAGAATACCGGCACTCTTGTAATGGATGATATAAATGGAGTTATCACTATCAGCGCCTGGGATAAAAACGAGGTGTCAGTAAAAGAAGAAAAGCGCATGGATATTTTTAGCGAGAGCGAAGCAAAAACAGCTATGGAAAAATCTGAAACAGGGATCCGGCAGGAAGGGAATAAAATCATCATCAGCGGGCCGGGATTCAGCCGCATCTGGATCAGCAGTGTTTTCAGGATAAACCTTCCTGCAGGTTTTAGCTGTGATATTGAAACCAGGGGAGGAATAATTGATATTAGCGGATTAAACGGCGATGTAAAAGCAAAAACCGGCGGAGGTAACATTATCCTGGCTGATATGAAAAGCACTGCGGTTGTCTCTACCGGTGGCGGAACTATTTCGGTTAAAAATGTAAGCGGTGATGTTTCTGCCTCTTCAGGCGGAGGCAGTGTTACGGTCAGTGATGTTGGAGGAAAACTGAATCTGTCGACTGGAGGAGGCGCTATACAAATAAAGCATGTAAATGCAGAGACACATGCTTCCACAGGCGGCGGCGAGATTAGAGTTGACGACATCCATGGTGAATTGAACGTCTCAACCGGCGGCGGCGAGATAAACCTTGAAAATATTAAGGGATCTATAAAAGCGAGTACCGGCGGAGGCGAAGTTTCCGCAGAAGTAACCCTGACCGATTTTTCCGTAAAGCACTCTTTAAGATTGTCTACCGGTGGTGGCAATATAAATCTCAGCATTCCTGCTAAACTACCTGCGTCCATTGAAGCTGAAATTGCCAACATAAATAACTGGAGAAAATCCAGAATAAATTCAGATTTTCCGCTGACAATAAATGAAGATAAAAGTATCAGAGGTTACGGCGACATTAACGGCGGCGGGGATTCAATCGAGCTGAGAACCGGTGGCGGGGACATAAATATCAAAAAGCAGTAAATTTCAATGATAATTATATTCCGTAAATATCACGGCAGAATATTCATCAGTCGGTCATCCAGTTCTTTTAGCGGAGATTATACTAAAACCATGAGATTGTACTTCATCAACATATTCATCCGGAGTAAAGGTACTGCATAGAATAAAATTATATTAACAAAAGCAACGGGGTCCAAAAGCAACGGGGTCTGTCCTTGACATTGGACAGATCCTAACAAAAATCAATGCAACTGGATTCCCGTTTGCACGGGAATGATGACAAAAAGACTATTAGTAAAAATCTTGATTCAAAATTCAATATTTCCACTTACGTTAAATAACCATGGCAGGATAAATCAATGCCCTCACCAAAATAAAATATTCAAGATACAAGCTCTGACATTGATAGTTTTCTATCAGATTATTATCTCATCACCCTCACGTGCAAAAAATACCTCTATGCCTGAATCCTTTTTGACAGGACCCAGTTTTTGAGCAAGCTCATCTATCTCTTTATCAGTTCTTAGAGGCTCATGATGGAACAGGGCGAGTCTCTTTACACCGGCCCTCTCAGAAGAATCTATTGCGTCTTCTATTGATGTGTGCCCCCAACCCCTCTTGTTAGACAGATACTCTTCTGTTGTATACTGGGTATCATAGATGAGCAGATCTGATCCTGAAAAAAAATTTTCAAGACGCTGATTTTCTTCTCTTGCTACCTCTTCTCCCTCTCTTAACATGCCTTCATCATAGGATGGGTCATCAGGGTCATTGCAAAACACATTTTGAAAGGGTTCGGTATCATAGGCTGTGCAGAAGACTTTACCATTATATTCAAAACGATAGCCAAGACATAGTACAGGATGATTAAGATACTTTGTGGTAAGATTTATCCCATCCCCCAGGTCCAGTTTTTCTTCCTTTAGACTGATATACTCTATTTTAGCGGCAAGCTCTGCCTGTCTTACAGGAAAATAACGATAGGTCAGCTGACCTCCAACTGTCTCTTCCAGGGTCTCATCCTCATATGTTACAGGTCCATATACCTTTAAATGGGCACCGGGGATATAAATAGGTTTAAAGAAGGGGAATCCCATAATGTGATCCCAATGGGTATGGGTCAGAAGGATATCGGCCTTTATCCCCTTCTTCACTATATCCCGCTTCATTATATCATTGCCAAGCTCCCTTATACCGGAACCTGCATCTATAATAATGAGCCTCCCTATCTCCTCAAACCATATTTCCAGGCAGGAGGTGTTTCCGCCATATTTTACTGTATTTGGCCCCGGACACGGGATAGAGCCTCTTACTCCCCAAAACTTTATTTTCATATGCCTACTCCTCTTCACGGGTCAGCTGTAGAAACACCCTGGCTTTTTCTATCTCGTTCAGCACTGTTGTATGAATCTCCTCGATAACCTGCCATTCCACGCCAACAAGGTTAAGAAATTTTAACAGTGTCTGGTCTTTTGGAACTCCATCACCTGCTGATCCGGTTTCAAATTTATTTGCGCATGCGTTTGCCAGGGCTATGACAGAAACCATAATGCGGTTTTCTTCTTTAGCACCTTCCGGGTTGTGGTGAAAAAAAAGACTTTCTTTCATAGAATCACCTAGTTGCCATTTTTCGGCTATCATTTTGCTGACTTCCATATGGTTTATCCCCAGGACTATCTCTTCAGTCCTGTGCAAAGGAAGTTGTTTAAGAGAGGCAAACTCCAGGGATTTTTTATAGATTTCAGGAAATATGTTGTTTAACGGGATCTTGCCCAGGTCATGGAGAAGACCTGTTAAAAAATATTCATCTCTCAGAGTCACGTGGACTCCAAGTTTTGTTGCAATTGATCTGGCTGTAACCCCGACACAAATGGAGTGAGTCCAGAATAGTTCCATGGATAGTCCTCCTGAGAGCGCATCCTTTGTCAGGTTTTCCAGTATTGCGGTGCTAAGGGCAAGATTTTTGACTGTATTCAGCCCCAGCAGGATAATAGCACGGGTAAGTGATGGTACCTGATCCGGCAAGGAATAATAGGCCGAGTTGATGAGCTTTAAGACCTTGCCTGCAAGAACCGGATCAAGTGAAATCACCTTGTTTAGATCACCCGGAGATGTTTTTGGACTGTTACATATCTCAAGAACCTTTGATACAGTTGTAGAAAGGCTTGGCATCTTTGAGATATAGGTCTGTATCTGCTTGATTTTTAATCTTTTATCTTCAGTCAATTCTTCCATAATTTAAAAACAAACCAATGAAAAGGGGTTAAGACTGCCTTAGATTCTTGACATCTCCCAATCCGCCAGTGGCGGACAAGTAATTACAAATGCAAAAACGTCCATAAATAAGTAAACAATTCCTTATACATCGTTATATTCTAATTTACCATATTTTGCACCATTTTCAGCTACTGAATAAATATTGATTCAAGATTCAAGATTCAAAATTCAATATTTTAGATAAAACGATAAAACTTATAAGACAGTAATTCATTATACCCGGAAAGATATAATGGGTTAGGTTTAAGACTAATTGTCTGAAAAAGCAAGATAAAACCAGTAGCCAGAAGTCAGAGATCAGTATGAAAAAAAAGATTTCTCCTGGAGTTTATCAGGCATAGCATTTATGCGACGCCTGGAGTCGAAATGACAGGAGAATTAATTCAATATTCAAAATTCAAAATTAGTAAAAACCAGCCGGCTTCACCGAGGCTACGACGGGCCATGGAGGTCAGATGTCTGAGACCGGAAGTCAGGGGAATTTTTATATCCTGCTACTGTTTTTCCTGTTTAAAATCACGTGTATTTAAATTATTATGCATGAACCGGTTTGTTCTCTTTCCGTTTTGGGATTGTGCTGAAAAACTAAGCATGAGTAATAATATGGTTTAACTAATATTATGCCGATAAATAGAAAAGCAAACTTTCAATATTGCATAGAAAGGAGTGACACAAATGGAAAACGGTCAAAATATATTCTTTGATTTTATCATGGAACGCACGCAGGATGGCAAGCAGGAAGAAATGGCAGCGGCCCTGGAAAAGAACTTAAGGCCACCACAGGACGGCAAATTTGACCCGGATGCTTTTAAGAGAGGCATTGATGTCATAACATCCATGCTGAAACCGGAAGCCGTTCCAGAATTTCAAAAGATGATGAACCCTTTCAGCGCCATGGACGACAGTGACGAACCGATAGAAATAAAGAACGTGCTGAAGCAGCCAAACAAGTACAAATGGAGAGATAATACTCCAGATGTTTCAAAAGATGAGAAGCGCGCAGCCTTTGCGTGCTCTAAAAAAGCGCACGAAATGAAATGCGACTGCTGGCATACACAATGCGTATTCTTTGGTGATTGCCGGAAATGCATTGCATTTCATTTGTGCTTGAAGCAGTTCCCAACTTGCCAAAGGGCTCTGTTGGGGGACTTGGAGGAACACTATATCGTATTTAGC
>CAZCMD010000117.1:0-15370 GCA_964499695.1 uncultured Desulfatiglans sp. | reverse complement strand
TTTTGGCTCCCCGAGACGGACTCGAACCATCGACAGGGTGGTTAACAGCCACCTGCTCTACCGACTGAGCTATCGGGGAATAACTGCTCCAAATAATTTGGAGAAACATTTTCTAGCAAAATCGTTAATACAGGTCAAGCAAAAATATTAAATATTTCTAAGTAAAATCGGTTAAAAACATTGCCCTATTATACCTCAGGATTTGCGTCTGAAGAAACCGCCATTAAATGTTAATGGTGATCAAACAGACCTTCAATCAACTTAAAACATAATGAGAGCTTTTTTACCTATAGATATCCGGCGAAAAACATCTTTTCAATTGCTAATTTTATGGAACTGTTTAATATTTCCCGCTGAATAGACATATTAATAAAAGGGCGGATGTATTTCGACGTTTCTGAATAACTAGAGGAAAATTATGAGGAATATTATTGTTCATCCAGGGGCAAAAAACCTGGTATACGAGATAAGAGAGATTGTTGCGATCGCACAAAAGATACAAAAAATGGGTGTGCCTATCATCTGGGAGAATATTGGTGATCCGGTAGAGAAGGGAGAAAAGGTACCGGACTGGATAAAACAGTATGTAGTTGATGCAGTATCAGAAAACAAGACATACAGGTATTCCCCAAGCAAGGGGCTCCAGGATGCACGGGAATATATTGCATATGAGAGAAATATCGAAGGGGGTATCCAGATTACCCCGGATGACATCCTTTTCTTTAACGGGCTTGGGGATGCCATCTCAATGGTTTACAGAAACCTAAATCGCAAGACGAGAATTATGGGACCAAACCCCGCCTATCCGACACATTCCTCTGCAGAAGCCGCCCATTCTGATGCCCCTTACATTACTTATGCGCTGAATCCTTATAACGGGTGGCAGCCTGATATTAACGAGATGGAACAAAAGATCAAGGCCCATCCTGAGATATCCGGCATCCTGATCATTAACCCGGATAACCCTACTGGCTTTGTCTATGAAGTCCATATTATGAAACAGATTGTTGACCTTGCACGCAAGTACAATCTATTTATTATCTCGGATGAGATATATTCCAACCTGACCTATGGCGATATTGAATATAAGAAGCTTGCCGCTATTATTGAGGATGTGCCGGCAATTGGTATGCGGGGTATTTCAAAGGAGTTCCCGTGGCCAGGGGCGAGATGCGGCTGGATTGAGTTCTATAACAGAGATAAAGACAGGGATTTTAAAGATTATACCCAGGCGCTTATAAATTCAAAGATGCTTGAGGTCTGTTCAACAACACTGCCGCAGAGCGTGATACCAGCTATTATGAGCGACCCGCGCTACTATCCATATGTTGCACAGCGCTGTAAGGATTACAAAAGGCGGGCAGAGATCGCCAGTGAACTTTTTTCAAAGATCCCTGAACTTATTGTGAATATGCCGCACGGGGCGTTTTACATGTCCGTGATATTTAAAGATGGAGTCCTTACGGATAAACAGATGCTTCCTATTGAAAATAAAGAGGTGAGGGGCTTTTTTAAAGAGACTATTGAAAAGGAGAAGGTCCTTGACAGGAGGTTTACATACAGCTTACTTGCTTCAACAGGCATTTGTGTTGTGCCGCTTATGTCCGGTTTTAACTCAACCTACTGCGGGTTTAGATTCACCCTGCTGGAATCTGATGAATCAAAATTTACCAGGATAATAGAAACAATATGCAGATCAATAAAGGAATATATTTCTTCGTAGATCGAAATCACCCGGAGGTTTAATTGGTAAGCAAAACTTATCTGGATGGATTTATTCCCGCGGGCGCAACTCAAAAGGAATGTGTTAAATGCGGTATATGCCTTCAAAAGTGCCCGGTGATGAAAATGGGGCAGGAAGAGGCAAAGGCGGAAATAGTCAGGCTGCTTAAGGGAGAAGAACCTAAACGTGTACTAAAAGAGTGCACCTTCTGTTTCACCTGCAACCATTATTGCCCCAATGGTTTGAAGCCCTATCACCTGATAATGGAACGGATGGTTGAACATAATCGTAAGGTTAAGCCAGAACTGCATCCTTTTGCTACATACATGATTAATGGAAGGCATGAGCCGGGTTATTTTAATAATGAATATAAAAAATCTGCTGATCATGATAAGGCCATCATAAAAAAATGGAGTGAAATTCCAGCTAGATCAAAAGATGTATTGTACATCGGCTGTGCCGGCAGGATGGCCCCTTCCGGTATTGAGCATTTAAAAGTTCTGGAAAAACTGCCTAAATATGGCCCAAGGGATACCTGCTGCGGAGATATCCCTTACAGGTTTGGTGATTATCAGGCATTCAGTGAGATAGCAGAGAAGACCTTTAAACGCCTGTCCCTGGTAAACGCAGATCGCCTTATATGTTACTGTCCGGCCTGCGCTAACTATTTTGGCAATGTCTGGCCCAACTCACACGGGCTCAAGCTTCCCTTTAAAATCATATCTTTGTATGAGTGGTTATGGGAGCAGTATCAGAAAGGCAGCCTGCAAATCAAAAAGAAATTAAACCAACAAATCGTACTTTCTGATTCCTGCCATGCCGGTGAACTTGGAGAAGGTTTTATGAGTGCAGTTCGGGGGTTATATGAGGCAGCAGGCAGGGATGTGGTTGAACTTAAAAATAACAGGTTTGATTCCCTGTGCTGTGGTTTTGCGAGCTACATAAGGGGCTTTAACAATCAATCAGGCGTTAAAGAAGACACTCAAAGAAAGATGGAACAGATCATGGAAACAGGCATTCATGATGTAAGTTTTAACTGTCACGGTTGTGTGGCAAACCTGAGCCCGGAGGTACAAGGGACAAACATAAAACTCCATAATGCCCTTGATGATATCCTGGATGCCTTTTGACATCTAAACGATGATAAGTTAATATCTCATCAATTTAAACATTCCTTATATTCTATATTTTTATTCGTGCATTATACCGGAATACAAAAATTTGTACCCTTTCAGGCATGAAATGGTTTGAAAAAGGGGCAGGAGATTACCGGTAATGAGTTTTGTGACATTTATTTTACTCCTGGTATTACTGTGCTGATTTGAAAAATTGAGAACTGTAATCTGGAGACACCATGACAGAAAAACCAACCTGTGAAGAACTGGAAAAGAGGGTCAAGGATTTAGAGGAGGAGCTTGCACGGTGCAGACAAACAGTTGAAGCCCTGGCTGAGAAAGAGGCCAGGATCAGAAAAATGGCCAATCAGGTCCCTGAAATGTTGTTCCAGTTCGTGGCACACAGGGATGGTTCCTTCTCAGTCCCTTACTTCAATGACAGGTTATATGAATATACCGGATATACACCTGAAGAAATGATGAAAACCCCGTCCATTATGGGTAAAAGGATATATCCGGAAGACATCGTACTTGTAAGATCAAAAATAGAGGAGTCCCTGAAAACCCTGAATGAACTGTCATTGGATTGGAGGCTTATAGGCCCTGATAACGGGGTAAGATGGATTCAGTCAAAATCAATACCTCAATTGATGGAAAATGGGGATGTGCACTGGGACGGCATGTCAGTTGATATCACCGAGCGAAAACTGGCAGAGGAGGAGGTTCGGGAGAGCCAGCGCAAGTACCATGCATTATTTGATAAGATGCTTGATGGATGTTCACTTCATGAGATTATCTGCGATGAAAATGGCAAGCCTGTCAATTATCGTTTTCTTGACGTAAACCCTGCCTTTAAAAAAATAACAGGGTACAGTGACAAAGATATTATTGGTAAAACAGTACTGGAACTAATACCAAACACAGACCCGTTTTTGATTGAGACCTTTGGCAAGGTTGCCCTGACCGGGGAACCGGTCTCTTTCGAATACTGCGCAAAGGACACAGGTCAACGCCATGTGATCAGCGCCTATCAACCGGCAGAAAGGCAATTCGCCACTGTATTTCAGGATATCACCGAACAAAAAAAGGTGCAGGAAGAGCTTGAGCAGTCTCAGGAATATCTAAAAGCCATTATGAAAAATACAAGTGATTATATAGTTATCAGGGATAAGAATGGTTTCCCTGTCCTTTTCAATTCATCCGCTGAAAAGTTAGCCAAAAAGGCCATGGGAATAGATTTGAATGCGGACATGAAACCTCATAAACTTTTAACAGATAAAAAAGAGGTTACCATGTTGGATAATCTGATTGAAAGGGCATTAAATGGTGAAGAATTAAAATTTGAATATTCCTATCCGATCACGGATGAGGGACTCAGGCATTTTGAGATATGCTATAACCCTATACTGCAGGATGGCAAAGTCCAGGGATTCATTCAGGTTGCAAGGGATATAACCGAACGCAGAAAAATGGAAGAGATATTAAAAAAATCACATGATGAATTGGAAAAGCGTGTAAAGGCACGCACTAAGGAACTTCGAAAAGCCAATGAGTCTCTGAATGAAAAAACCCTTGATCTGCAGGAGGTAAACACGGCTCTAAAGGTTCTTCTGGAAAGAAGGGAGAAGGATAAAGAGGATATTGGACAGAATGTTATTCTCAATGTTAAGGAGTTGATGGTCCCTTATATCATGAAGCTTAAAAATGGCCCACTGACTGAACGTCAGCAAAGTTATCTGGAACTTTTAGAAGCCGGCCTGCAACAGATTATTTCACCTTTTGCCCAGAGGCTTTCCTCAAGATATTTAAGTATAACGCCTGGAGAAATGCGGGTGGCCAATCTTCTAAAGGAAGGAAAAACCTCCAAGGAGATAGCTGAAATTCTTAACTCAACAGAGAGGGCGGTTGTTGCACACAGATCTAATCTCAGGAAAAAACTTGGGCTTAAGAAAAAAAATAATCTCAGGACTCACCTGTTATCACTTCAGTAATCTCTCTATTTTTATTACAGTTTTTTACTGTAAATAATATGTAAATTTATTGATGTGTACAGATGCTGTTTTCTGCATTAAAATCACCATACATTATGAGGCATGATACAAAGAGATTTGTTATTGATGCTTGTTATGTTCTTCAGCTACTGATTTTATCTGATTTGGTTGAATTAACCCTTTTTCGGTCAAACTTATTTAAAAAGGAGGAATATAATAATGACATACCAAAACAAAGAATCAACAAATAAAAGTCACATCCTGTACCACTGTCTTTTTCGTTTTTCTTTTTTTGTATTTTCATTTCTATTCCTTTATCTCCTGCTGCCCGGGGCAATGGTAATAAAGGCACAGGAGAGCCCTGATGAAACTAAAGCTGATTTCCTTTTCCATAAACCAAGGACATATCTTGGATTGCGTGTAGGTGCATTTTTCCCTGATACGGATAGCGGTATTTTTGATATGATTACAGATGAGCTTACACTTGAGAAGGGCGATTTTGATACATGGGATTTAGGTGTAGACCTTGGTTTTTATATGAATAACAGGATTGACCTGGTTTTAAGCCTCGATACATCAGAGCAGACAAAAAATTCTGAATTCAGAGACTATATTGATGATCAGGGGTTTCCTATTACACAGAGCACAAAATTTTCTCAAACACCCATAACACTTGGTGTCAGGTATTTAATTGTCCCGCGGGGACGCCAGGTGGGGCAGTATGCCTGGCTTCCATCCCGTATTGTTCCGTATTTAAGTGGCGGTGCAGGTATCCTGAATTATAAGTTTGAGCAGGCCGGTGATTTTGTGGACTACTCAACAATGGAAATATTTCCTGCTGTTCTGAAATCTTCAGATAATGTGACGATCATATATCTGGGCTGCGGTGCGGATTACAATA
This sequence comes from uncultured Desulfatiglans sp., assembly GCA_964499695.1. GTDB lineage: Bacteria > Desulfobacterota > DSM-4660 > Desulfatiglandales > HGW-15 > JAAZBV01. The sequence goes on along the minus strand of CAZCMD010000117.1, from coordinate 9,640 downwards.
TCTTCAAGTCTCTCTATTTGACACTGGATTTCAGGTATTCATGGGCTGATGATAGTATGAGTGGGGATTTTACAGGATTTGACCCCATTGACCTGGAAGGGATTCGCTTAACAACCGGTATTCAATGGCATTTTTAAGGGAGGTATATTATGGACTCGATAACTAACCATTTAATAAAAGGCCACCAGAGAGGAATTCCCATACAATGGAATAATCCCGCAAGGTTAACTTTGAATACCATCTTACACAACCTGTTTTTGTTTGGAGCTGTTATCGTGTTATTGATATCTGTACCTGTTGCGATCAGTGCATCCGAACAGCCTGACTCATTAGACTACGAAAAGCTCGATGCCCGGCTGCTGCCATGGATCGGGTCATGGCGTCTGCTTTCCAGCGAGGCCAACACAGACCAGAACGAGATGGTACAGGAATTTTTGTTGACTATAAGCCCTGGTAACAGCGAAAACTCCCTGACCATGAAAGGATACAGGGATGGAAAGCTGTCAGCAGATGAAAAAATAATTGTTGATGGTCTTCGCCACCAAACAACAGATGACAAATGTACTGGCTGGTATCAGTATTCATGGTCGGAAAACGGAAGACGTCTGCTGTTTAGCAGTGAATCGAACTGCCCGGGTGATCCTCCACATAAGATATCAGGGATGTCAATTTTTGACGAAAAAGGACGGTGGCTGGACATCCAAGTGTTACATAATGGAGAGGATATAGTTACCAATATAAGGAAATATCGTAATATTGACAATGATTCTGTAACCCCGGGTGCAAATGCCTTGAACCGTATCAGTTCCGCCAGGGGCGCTTCAGGCAGAAGCTTTTCAATCGAAGAAATCGTCGAACTTAGTGGCAAGGTTGAACCGGAATTGCTGGAGGCTGCGCTCCTGGAGACTGGGAAACCCCTTCCTATCAATTCAAAAAAAGTTGTAGAGTTGGCAGATCAAAAAGTCCCATCACGGGTGATTGATCTTATGGTGGCCATTTCATTCCCGGATAAATTTAAAATACATGGTAGGGCAATATCACTGGGACGGGAAACAGAGATCCTACAGCAGCGGTATTTCCCCGGAACCTATCATTACTGCTCCGATAACTACATGTACTTTCCCTGGCATTGGGCACCATATGTCTGCATGCCTTATGGCTATTCATACCTGGGCTGGGATACAGGTTATGGATGGTACTATCCACTCTGGACATGGCCCCCCTATTACACTGACGGCGGGGGCGGGAGTGGAAGAGCAGAGCATGGGAGGTTAATTAACGGGCAGGGATATACCAGAAGCAGTGCAGGATCTTCACCCCGCCATGCTGTTCCCATCCGTGAACCATCAGGGCAAAGCTACCAGCCGGGTGCTGCATATCCCTCATCCGGGTCCTCAAGCGCCTCAAGCAGTGCTTCAAGCAGTTCCTCAAGCAGTACGTCAACCAGTTCCGGAGCTGGGACTTTTAGTGTAGGCCCCAGTGCATCTCCGAGCGGGTACAGCAGCGGTAATAGATAAAGAAGATAGTATATCTAATCATGTTCAATGGATGTTCATGCGGAGTATGCATGAACATCCTGTTTCAAACAAAAATTTCATACCTTTTAAAATCCTATTTGCATGTTCCTGTTTTAATGCTTATAAATATTGCGACTGATGTATCAATGTGTTAATTTTGGGCAAATAAATCAAAATAATAAACTGATAACAATCTGAGAGCTATTCATATGGCAAAAGATTTTTACGAAATTTTGGGCGTTAAAAAGGACTCCTCTCAGGAAGAGATAAAAAAGGCGTACAGGAAACTTGCCAGAAAATGGCACCCTGATATCAACCCGGGCAACAAGGATGCTGAACAGAAGTTCAAGGACATCTCTGCTGCCTATGACTGCCTTGGGAATGCGGAAAAGAGAAACCTCTATGATGAATTCGGTGCAGACAGCCTGAACTCAGGGTTTGATGCTGAAAAGGCACGTGAATATAAAAAATGGGGTGCATATCAGCAGGAGGGCGCCACTGGCCGCGCTTCATCAGGAGGCTATTCGGAGCAGGATTTCGGTAAATACCAGAGCTATGAAGACCTGTTTGGTGACCTTTTCAGTTCTAGGGGTGCAGGTAGGGCAGGTTCAGGTTTCGGGGGCAGCATGTCTGCAAACGGGAGGGATATGGAGCATGAGATGACCATTGACCTTATCTCCAGCCTCAAAGGTTTTGAGACGGAACTCGCCATGCAGAAGATAAAACCCTGTACCTTATGCAGCGGGTCTGGTATTGACCCCAAATCAGGCATGACCAAATGCACCACATGTAAAGGCTCGGGCAGGCTTAATGTGGCGGAAGGTCCGATCAATTTTACAAGGGAGTGCCCCAAGTGCCATGGTCATGGCAGTATTGGTAAACCGTGCCCTCAGTGTTCAGGTCAGGGCCAGGTTTACGATACAGAAAGAATAAGGGTGACAATACCAAAAGGTGTAAAGGAAGGGAGCCGGGTGCGTGTCGCAGGAAAGGGTGAGCCGGGCTTTAATGGCGGGGAACCGGGTGACCTGTATCTGCTTGTTCATATTAAGCCCCATGATACCTTGAAACGTGAAGATGACGACCTGTTCCTTGAGGTACCGGTAACTGTGAATGAGGCCATATCAGGAGGAACAATCCCTGTGCCTACCATAGACGGGACAGTTAACCTGAAGATCCCACCGGGCAGCCAGAGCGGTCAGAGCTTAAGGCTTAAGGGAAAAGGGGCTATAAATCTCAAGACAGGTGTTAGGGGTGACATGATGGTTAAGCTTGTTGTAAAGGTCCCCAGGGGAGACAGCGAAGAGATTAAAAAGGCGGCAAAAACTCTGGAATCATATTACAGGGAGGATGTGAGGAGTAATTTGAAATTGTAGATTATTTCATGCTCTCTTTTACCTGACCGGCCAGATCCTCCAGAATGGCATCAAATTGCCTGCGCATCTGCATCATATTCTCGCGCATCCTTAAAATAACCTCCACACCCGGTAGATTAACATCCATGTCTTCCATGAGTATCTTTACCAGTCGAAGCTTATCAAGCTCAGCAGAATAAAATCGCTTTGCAGGGTCTTCTGCAACGCATTCGGGGCAGACTATTTCCTCCTCCTCAAGGTATGAAATAGTCCCTTCATCCATTTCAAAGATTTCAATTACCTCAGAGAGTGTCCAGTATTCTTTTTCCATATGCGCCTGTTTGAATTGTATTTATTTAATACCAATAATATGAAATTATTTATAATAAATCAATAATCCACAAAAGAAAGGCTTAATAAAATGGGAGAAAAAACAGAAAAAAATTTCGGAAAGGTATTCGCAGCAGAATCCAAGGCATCCCTTAGAAACGCTGCCTTTTCCCTTAAGGCAGAAAAAGAGGGGTATATAAATGCCGCTAAACTATTTAAGGCAATCTCGGATTCTGAGTCAGTGCATGCAAACCGATTTATACTGCTCATGCGCGGCAAGATTGGCACCACGGAAGAAAATCTCAAGGCCGCTTTTGAAAATGAGATAAAGGCCAATGCCGAAGAATACCCCCAGTTGATAAAAGATGCAGAAGAGGAAGGCTCAAACAGTTCTATAATGAAGGCCTTAACCCAGACAAGGGATGTTGAGGAGCGCCATGCTCAGCTATATAAAAGCATGATGAATGACATGATGGAAGGCAGAGTTACTGAATATTATCTTTGCATGATATGCGGGTATATAAGTGAAAATGACATACCTGAGAACTGCCCAATATGCGGGGCCGTGAAAAGTAAATTCAGGGCTGTTAAGTAATGCATGATATGTGTATTACAGGGTGCAGGTTTTAATCGCTGAGGTTACTCTGAAAAGAGAGCCATGCTGATAAGTGATGCTTTATTATTCCATGCTGCCTGCACCTTATCAGATCATCAACCGTATCAATATCGTCTATCGCAGGTAACTGAGAAAATGTTAACCCCTGCTCTTTTATAATGTTTACTGTTTGGGATAGCACGGTTTCTGTTCCCCAGTTGACCCCATTAAAAATATTAACTGCCCTATTCATGCCCACAAGCCAGTAACCACCGTCAGTAACCGGCCCAATGACGATATCCGTTTTATCAAGCATCAAAAATGCCTTTTCAATATATCCTGAGACCGGTTCGGGTATGTCCGTGCCTATAAGCACAACCTTTCTGCTGCCGGTATTTATGGCCCCTGTAATAGCCTTATACATCCTTACACCAAGGTCTCCCTGCACCTGTTCTGTATATATGAGGTCATTACCCAGCCATACCGCCATCTCTTCTTTATTCCCGCTAGTGTAACACACCTCACAGGAAAATCCCTTTTTGGCCGGAAGCTGTTTTATCTGACAGATTATATTTTCTGTAAGCTTACGATGGACATCAGCAGCATTTAGATGTCCAAGGGCAGGAATAAGGCGGGTCTTTGTCACCCCGGGAACAGGATACCTTGTAAAAACAATAAGCCTATCCATCAGGGGACAATCCATACGGCGCAGTTTTTTGCGTTGGTAATAATATAACTTGATACACTGCCCATAAAAAAGGAGTCATTTGCACCTCTCCTGCCAACAATAAGTGTACCGCAGCCGTGCTTTTTTGCCCTTTTTACAATGGTTCTGCCTATACTGGCCATGCTTTCTACTTCAAGTGTGTGTATCTGACTATTTTTGAGCCCTCCATCAGTTAATATTTTTTTTGCATGGATATAAAAATTATCAATACACATTTTATCTCCACGTGCAATAATATTCTCCATCATGTCCACATCTTTTTTAAAATCAATGGTGCAGTAATCCTTGAGCCTGGGGGTGACATGCAGAAGGGTAATATCTATATGGCTGTTCCCTGAAAAAATGAAGGCAGCATGGTCAACAGCCTTGAGTGCACTCTCAGAACCATCCACTGCCAGCATTACCTTATGTGTGTCAATATCACCGCCGACAGCCCATACAGGTATTGTATCGGTATACTCGATAATTGTATTTGAGGTGCTGCCTATAAATGCCTCGGTAAGTTTTGTTACGCCCCTGTTTCCCACAACAATAGCATCACAGATCGTCTGTTTTGCGTAATCAAGGATCTCCTTTGAAGTGCCATTGAGTGAAGGGAGTGACACCTTCTCAATGTGTTTTTCTTTTACGCCGAGTTTAATCATGGTATCCATAGATTGATCCAGCATCTTCATGGATTGAATATGGTTTTTATCAGCTATCTCCCTGATCGCCGCCTTTGCCTTTGGGTCTAAATGAGATTCCTCAATGAGAAAATCCGATATTTTTGGCTGGATATTGATTAGGACATAGTGCATATCCTTTATTATTGAACTCATCTTAATGCAATATTCAATGGCCTTTCTTGAATATATGCTTCCATCTACGGTAATAAGAATTTTCTTTTCCATTGGCTACCCCTCTATTGCAATTGTAAAGATCAAAAAAATCCTGTAAATCAAAACTGTCTTAAAACGAATGGACCTCAAAGATATCGGAAACAGTAAAACCGGTCAATATAAAAGGGCTGTTACCGGATATTGCACAGTTCAGCCCTTAAATGCCCTGATGGCAGCGCCAAGAAGTGCCGCATTATCATTAAGTATTATGTTCACCGGTATTTTTGCCATCAATTCTTTAAACCTGCCCTTGCCTGTGAATGCCTTCATAAAGGCATCCTCTTTTATTCTCCAGAGGAGCTTCGGGGGTATGCCCCCGCCCACATATACCCCTCCTTTTGTTAAACCGGTTAATGCAAGGTTTCCTGCGGCAGCTCCGAGTATAGACAAAAAGATGTCTATTGTCTTCACGCACAGCTTCTGGGCCTTTTCACGGGCCGATTCATCAATTACCCTTGCCGGATCATCGGTTTTTATCTTTTTTGAAAGCCATCCTGGCTCATTGTATTTACCTGTAGATTTAAGAAAATTATAGATGTTGAGAATGCCAATGCCTGAGATTATCCGTTCAAGACTCACATGGTCGTATTGATCCCACAGAAACCTTAAAAGTCCTGCCTCAAGCGCATTGTTCGGGGCAAAATCCACATGGCCCCCCTCTGACGGCACAGGTATATAACCATTTTCACTGTAGATTAAAATGGCCTGCCCAAGCCCTGTTCCAGGTGCAATGATGGAGATGTTCCCATCTTTTTCAGGGCGTACATGATTTATCGTATGGATTTCTGAATCTGTCAGGTATGGTACTGAATATGCCATTGCGCTCAGATCATTTATAAGGATTACCTTTTCCATGCCGAAGATATTTTTAATCTTGGATGAGTCTATCACCCACGGGAAGTTGGTGGTTTTGCATATGCCCTTGTTAACCGGGCCTGCAACACCGAAACATGCCCTTTTTACCCTGTAGCGGTTTTCAGACAGGAAAATCTTTATTATTTCTTCAAGCGCCCTGTAATCCCTGCTCGGAAAGCTTTTGAAGGCCTTCATGGTTGGTCGCCTTTTGCCCATGATAAAAATTCCCAGGTTCGTCTTGGTCCCGCCTATGTCACCGGCAAGGAAATATTCTTTTGATGTTTTATCCGTCATTTTTCACCTGTAAGGATTTAGGTAATCATTCATTATCATAATAAATAATCATATTATAGCAATCGGCTGGCTTTTAAAACCGGGCAGACACAGGGGTCTGCCCCTACTGTAATATTCATCATTTTTTATCTGCGCCTTGCACCCTTTGCCATAGCCTATGCATCCCCAATATCTTTATTAACTCCCTTTTGACGATGATCCGGATATCACTGTAAATATATAGATATCTCCTTTTAAATCAACAGAAAGATATTGTTGCACATAAATTTGACATTTCACAACATAGTATCTATGTTGACTGGGCTATTTATACCGATTATCTCGGGATTAGCGGTATTAACAATAAAGGAGTTAACATGAAAATAAACGATAAGGTTTTTGTGGCATTTGATTACAGGCTTACCCTTGATTCAGGGGAAGAGGTGGATAAATCCCCTGCTGGAAAACCCCTTGGGTTTATTACAGGGGCAGGGCAGATCATTCCCGGTCTTGAAAACAAGATGATGGGCATGGCTGTGGGTGAGAAGACAACAATCAGTGTGGAGCCTGAAAGTGCATATGGGCTGATCAATCCGGAATTGTATCAGGAGATAAGGCGTGACCAGTTTCCTGCAGATATCGAGATTAAACCTGGTATGGCATTCCAGAGCCACGGGCCGCAGGGGCCTATGATAATAAAGGTTAAAGAAGTAAAAGGTAATGATACAGTGGTAATAGATCTCAACCATCCACTTGCCGGTGAAAGGCTGCATTTTGATGTTAATATCGCCGAGGTGCGGCAACTCACATCTGAAGAGAAAGATGGCCTCTTATCTTCATGCGGGTGTGACTGCGGGTCAGACCATGCTGAAGGATGCGGTTCGGGAGGATGCGGATCAGAGGGTTCATGCTGCCATTGATTCCTTTATATTCCTACCGGACTGATAAATCTCAAGTGAAAAAGATTTTGCTCTTATGGCCGTTTTAAGCCTTCTTGATGTAAGTATAAGCTTTGGCGGCGCCCCTCTATTAGACAGGATCAACCTCCAGATCGAAAAGGGTGAAAGGGTCTGTATCCTTGGCAGAAACGGTGAAGGGAAAAGCACCCTTTTAAAACTCATTGGCGGATCGATCAGGCCTGATAGCGGAACTATTTCAATACAGAAAGGGTTATCTGTTTCAGGCCTTTCACAGGAGCTGCCCTGTGGCCTTGAAGGTACAGTGCACGAGGTTGTAGCTGGCGGCATTACAGGAGTTGGGGAGCTTCTTGAAGAGTATCATCGATTATCAAAGATCATGGCACAGTGCCATGATGACGCCACACTGAAAAAGATAACAGAAATACAGGAAAAGCTGGATAGATTAAACGGCTGGGAGATTAACCGCCAGGCTGATGAGGTTATTACCCGGCTCTCTCTTAACCCGGATGAGCCCTTTTCTTCCTTATCTGTAGGTTTTAAACGCAGGACGCTTCTTGCAAGGATCCTTGTCACAAAGCCTGATCTCCTCCTGCTTGATGAACCCACCAACCATCTTGACATTGCCTCCATAACATGGATGGAGGAATTCTTAGAAAGAACCCAGAGCACCATCATTATCGTTACCCATGACAGGATGTTTTTACAGAAACTCGCCACACGGATAATAGAGATAGACCGGGGTAATATACTGAACTGGGCATGCGGGTACAGCGAATTTCTGAAAAGACGAGAGGAGGTGCTGGATACAGAGGAGATTCACAGGAATGAATTCAGGCTCAAACTGGCACAGGAAGAGGAGTGGATCAGAAAGGGTGTCAAGGCAAGACGCACAAGAAACGAGGGACGGGTACGTGCGCTCATAAAGATGCGTGAAGAGCAGAGAGGCTGGAGGATGAAATCCGGTGTTGCGAGGATAACGGTGCAGGATGCCGCCACCTCAGGGAAACTTGTTATTGAGGCGACCGGTATCAGGCACGGCTATGGAGATAAAAAGGTAATAAAGGATTTTTCAACCGTGGTAATCCGCGGTGACAGGATAGGAGTTATAGGCCCGAATGGCGCAGGTAAAACAACCCTGCTCAAGATACTGCTTGACCAGATGAAGCCAGACGGCGGCAGCGTAAAACATGGTACAAAGCTCAAGATAACCTATTTTGACCAGGTCAGGGAAGAGCTTGATGAAGACTCAACGGTTGAGGCGAGTGTGGCTGACGGTAAAGATACTGTTATTATCAACAATACCCCCAGACATATTATAGGCTATCTGAAGGATTTTCTATTTACACCGGAAAGGGCAAAGAGCCCTGTCCGCATACTTTCAGGAGGGGAGCGCAACAGGCTCCTCATAGCAAAACTTTTTGTCAGGCCATCGAACCTCCTGGTGCTTGATGAACCGACAAATGACCTTGATATGGAGACCCTTGAACTGCTTGAAGAAAGGCTCATTGATTACAAAGGGACAATAATACTGGTGAGTCATGACCGTGCCTTTTTAAATAATGTTGTTACAAGCACTATTGTCTTTGATGAAAAGGGTAAAATCGCAGAATACCCTGGCGGCTATGATGACTGGATAGCCCAGAGACCTGCACCTGTACAGGTAAAGGAGCCCCCAAAAACATCCGTACCTGTAAAGCAGCAGGTAAAAAAGGAGCAACCCCGCAGGCTCAGTTTCAAAGAGACAAAAGAGCTGGAAGGGTTACCCTCTATAATCGAAAAACTGGAACAGGAGCTGGCATCTCTTTATGAGCAGATGGCAGACCCGGAATTTTACAGGAAGAGTGGTGAGATGATATCAGGGGCAAAAGCAAGGATGGAAGAACTTAAGACTGAACTGGAAAAGGGCTACAAACGCTGGGAAGATCTGGAGGGGATAAAAGAGGCCTCTTTTTTAGCCAAATAAAACATTTTTTTTCATTGTATATCAAAATTATTTATAAAATTTGCTCCGGGAAGGTATGTAAAAATAAATAATAACCTTTATGAAAACTATACCTTTTTGTTTTCAAACAGATTCCAGTCAATAGATTTAATAGGATGTAGCTCTTTAAAAATTAGGGTAGCCGACCAGGGCACGCAGACTTATCAAGGCGACTTGTCCGGTGTAGCTTCAGAGAAGACGGAAGCTTTAAC
>CAZCMD010000116.1:0-15447 GCA_964499695.1 uncultured Desulfatiglans sp. | reverse complement strand
GTTGTTCTTCTGCGAGAGATGCTGCATATTCAAGGCATGCCTGTATATCTTCTGCCATAAGTGATGGATAATCTTCAAGGATCTCTTCAGATTTATCACCGCTTGCAAGCATACGGATCACTTGATGAACAGGTATTCGTGTTCCTTTTATGCAGGCTTGCCCATGACAAATTTTAGGATCTATTGAAATGCGTTCATACATAACGATCTCCTATTTTCCTTAAGATGGATGTCTTACTCTTTATAAGTTTATGGATACTCAACTTACTATTGTTTAGGAGTCTGGTTACTAACCCGAACTTCTACAAGACTATAGCATTTTTTTCTTATATTGCATATCTGAGATTTTTTCAAATCCTACCTCTCTGAAATCACTTGACATAAATGGTTATGGAACTTAGATTCTTGCCAATTTTTTAAATGATTTTTCGGAACAAAATTTCGTTTTATTTGTCTGAAATTGCTAACTAGTGTCCATCCAGAAAGAAACAAATTCTGGATGGAGCTTTTAGCTTTCAGCGGTCAGCCAATTTTTTGTTTTTAATGCCTTTCGCTGAAAGCTGAATGCGGAGAGCTGATCGCTTGAATACAAAAACAAAAGTTTTTGGATGGACACTAACTAAAAGCAATGAGTAACCTGACCGCCCCTGGCAGGTTATCGATAATTTTTTTAAAAGTTACACCCATTAAGAATACTGGAGGAAAGAATATGACTGTTGATGTAAAGAGGATCGGGGAACGGGTCGAAAAGGAGAGCCCGTTGATTCAGCGTATAAGAACTGAGATGCACAGGGTAATAGTTGGCCAGGACGCGCTTATAGATGGCCTTATACTTGCCCTCATGTGCAATAACCATGTCCTTATAGAGGGTGTGCCCGGCCTTGCAAAGACACTTTCTATTACCACCCTTTCAAAGATGCTCCAGGCATCATTCAAAAGACTCCAGTTTACACCTGACCTACTTCCGGCAGATGTAATAGGTACGCTCATATACAACCCCAAGACCGGTGATTTTACCACAAAAAAGGGGCCCATATTTGCGAACATCATCCTGGCTGATGAGATCAACAGGGCACCCGCAAAGGTGCAGAGTGCACTACTTGAGGCCATGCAGGAGCGCCAGGTGACAATAGGCGATACAAGCTATCCCCTGCCTGACCCGTTCATGGTTATGGCAACCCAGAACCCGATCGAGCAGGAGGGCACCTACCCTCTACCAGAGGCACAGGTGGACAGGTTCATGTTCAAGATAGTGGTCTCATACCCTACAAAATCGGATGAGCATATGATCCTTAAAAAAATGGCAAAAAGCGCGCCCGCTCTTGATGTTGATCCTGTGCTTGCGCCTGATGATGTAAAACGGATCAGGGAGCTTACCGATGAGATCTATATGGATGAAAAGATAGAGGAATATATTGTTGATATAGTCGAGGCAACAAGAAACCCCGATGCATATAAACTTGATATAAAGGATTACATCCGCTACGGCGCATCACCCAGGGCCTCCATATTCCTGGCGATGGCATCAAAGGCAAACGCCTTTATTGAAGGAAGGGGCTATGTAACACCCCAGGATGTAAAAAATGTCGCATTGAATGTGCTCAGGCACAGGGTCATACTTACCTATGAGGCAGAGGCAGAGGAAAAGAGGCCTGAAGATATTATCAACCATATTTTACAGACTGTTGATGTCCCATGATACCCGCTGAACTCGCAAAAAAGATCAGGTATATCCAGATATACACCAGTAAGGCGGTTAATGACAGCCTCGCTGGTGAATATGAAAGCCTGTTCAAGGGAAGGGGTATGGAGTTCCAGGAGGTGCGCGAATACCAGGTGGGTGATGATATCCGCACCATTGACTGGAACGTAACAGCCCGTGCAGGTCACCCCTATGTGAAGCTATTCAAGGAGGAAAGGGAACTGACTGTCATGTTCCTTGTGGACTTGTCTGCTTCAGGGGCATTCGGGAGTACCGGCCAGATAAAGAATGAGGCAGCCGCAGAGATATGCGCCCTGCTTGCCTTTTCTGCAATAAAAAACAATGACAAGGTCGGGCTGATCGTATTTACTGATCAGATAGAGATGTTTATCCCGCCTCAGAAGGGCACCACCCATGTGCTGAGGCTCATAAGGGATCTGCTTAATTTCAAACCCAGCAAGGGTAAGACCGATCTTGTGGCAGGTATGGACTATCTCGGCAGGGTACTCCATAAAAAGAGTGTTGTATTCCTTGTCTCAGACTTTCAGGGTGAGGGGTATGAAAAGCAGTTACGTATCCTTGGGAAAAGGCATGACCTGATAGCCGTATCCATTACAGACCCCAGGGAGATCAGCATGCCTGATGTGGGTTTGCTTGAACTTGAAGACGCTGAGACAGGTGAAACAGTTATCATAGATACAGGAAGCGCCTCCTTCAGAAAGGGGTATGAACAACTGGGCACATCAAGGCTTGAAGCCATTAAAAAACTCTTCAGGTCAACGGACATTGATCACATAGATGTAAGAACAGGTCAGGACTATGTCTTAGACCTTGTAAAATTTTTCAGGAACAGGGAGCGGAGGAGGTAAAAAACAATGCCGGCGAATCAGGATTTCAGCATCCCGTCAAAAGACAATAACAGGAAAACAGCAACCCTGAGATGGGTATACACAATTCTGATCGTGCTTTTAATACTGTCAGCATTGAATATTTTTTTATTTTTCAACATGCCTATGGGACTAAAAAAGGAGAATGGCGGTATAACCCCTTCTGTAGAAGCCATAAAAGCGCTTGCCCTTAAACTTGAGAAGCAGGAATTAAACAGCCAGGCCATAAGCACCTGGAAGGAATATCTGAGTGTTGCCGGGCCAGATACAAATGAAACAGCAAGGATATGGTACAGGATAGGCAAAATATCTGAGATAAAGGGTGATTATGATAATGCCCTTGATGCCTATTACAGGTCCGAGGCCTTTGCATCACCTGAGGATATCCGCAATGAGATAAATCTTGGGATTCAGAGGTGCCTTGAAAAGGCCGGTAGATTTGCTGCCCTGCGTTATGAGCTTCAGGAAAGGGTTGGGGAAAAATCAGGATCAGTAAAGGGTGAGACGTCTCAAAATGAAAATGGGCAGATAGTTGCAGAGATAGGCACTATTAAAATCACCCGTGAAGAGCTGGATAAAAGAATAGAAAAGGTCATAGCTTCACGTATAAGCGGGCTTTCAAGGTATCTTTCCAAAGACCGCATAAATGCTGAAAAGGAAAACCTTTTAAAACAGTATTCCTCTGACAACGGCAGAAGGATGTTCCTTGAGCAGTACCTTATAGAGGAGATGCTCTACAGAAAGGCAAGGGAGGAGCGGCTCGCTGAGACCGATGAGGTGAGGGATGCACTTAATGAGATGGAGCGTTCTGTTCTTGCATCAAAGGTCATGGAAAATGCCTATAAGAATGAGATAAAGGTAACGGAAAGCGATGCCCGGAATTACTATGAGGCAAACAAGGCGAAATATAATGAAAAGGATAAAGATGGCAAGGAGCATGTGCCTGAGTTTGACAAGATAAAGGATAGAGTCCTTCTTGATCTCATGAATGAAAAGGAAAAGGATGTACAAAGCGCCCTGATTGGCAGGCTCAGGGAAAAATACAATGTGGTGGTTCACAGCTCTGCCATGGCTGGCGGAGATGCAAAACCGGATGTAACGAAGAAGGACAAGTAATTTTCACCACAGAGGACACAGAGGACACAGAGATTTTATTTTTTAATCTTTTCTCCGTGTTCTCCGTGCCTCTGTGGTGATATATAAGGTTTATTGATGCAATTTTTTATCAACAAGAACAGCATTTTTTCAGCCGGAAACAGGAGAGCTTTTATAATACTGACACTGCTCCTCTGCCTTGCACTTTTTTCTTCCTGCAAGAAGGATAGCACTGGGGAAAAACCGACAGAAAAAAAGCCTGAAAAGATTCATGAGACTGTTGAAAGAGGGCCTGCCAAGGTAACCCTTGAGGCAGATAAAAAAGAGATAACCATAGCCGAACAGGTAAATCTTTCAATCTCAGTTGATATTGATGAGGAGTATGAGATAGAACTCCCCTCTTTCGGTGATAAGCTTGAACAGTTCGGTATTGTGGATTATCACACTACACAGCCTGAACTCAAAGGTAACAAAAGAAAAGTCATTAAGCGCACCTATATACTTGAGCCCTTTCTCTCCGGCGATTATCCCATTAAACCCATGAAAATCATGTTCTTTAAAAAAGGCGATAAGGAAAAGCACTCTATAGAAACCCCTGAGGTTACAGTAAAGGTTACCTCCCTGTTGCCGCAGGACCTGGAGGACCTCAAGCTTAATGAAATAATACCTCCATTGCCCTACCCCGGATCATACATGGTGTGGGTATGGGCAGGCTCAGGGGCAGGCATACTGATCCTCCTGGCTATTGGCGTCTTCTTTTACAGAAAGCGGTTCATGAAAGGTGATATTATTGAGATAAGACTTAAGGCCCATGAGATTGCCTATAATGAGCTTAAGGCCCTTGTGGATGAAAACCTTATTGAAAAGGGTGAGATCAAGGAGTTTTATCTGAGACTCAGTTCTATTGTGAGAAGATATATTGAAAACAGGTTCGGCTTAAGGGCCCCTGAACAGACAACAGAGGAGTTTTTAAAAGGGCTTGAAAATGCGCAGGGGTTTCCTGATCAATTTAAACCTCTTCTGAATAATTTTCTAAGGCACTGTGACCTTGTCAAATTTGCAAGGTTTGAGCCTGAGACCAAAGATATACAGGCGAGCTTTGACAGTTGTAAGGCATTTATACAGGGAACAGAGGAACAGGACTAGATATCATGCACTTTGAATCACCACTCGCATTTCTATTATTAATTTTGATCCCTGTCCTGATCTATTTGCAATTTTTTAGAAACAGGGGCGGGACTGTCAGGTTTTCTTCTGTCGGAAACGCGGTGAAGGCAACAAGATCAATAAAGGTAAGGTTTATAAGGCTGCCTGATATCATACGTATTATCGCCCTTATACTTGTTATCATAGCCCTTGCGAGGCCCCAGACAGGCAGGGAGCGGATAAGGGAGGTAAGCAAGGGTATAGCAATAGAGATGGTTGTTGACCGCTCAAGCAGCATGACTGCTGAACTGGAATACAGGGGTGAAAACCTGAACCGTCTTGAGGCTGTAAAACGCGTGTTCAAGGAATTTGTGCTTGGGGGAACGAGCGGCCTTAAGGGAAGGCCAAATGACCTTATAGGCATGATAGTCTTTGCAAGATACCCTGACACCGTTTGTCCCCTTACACTTGCGCACGGGGCCTTGCCTGCATTCTTAAAGAGTGTAAACATTGTACAAACAAGAGAAGAAGATGGTACTGCCATAGGTGATGCCATAGCTTTGGCTGCGGCCCGCCTGAAAAAGGCTGAGGATACCCTGAAGGAAGATAAGGAAGGCTCAGGCAGATATGAGATAAAGAGCAAGGTAATAGTGCTGCTCTCAGACGGTGAAAACAACTTTGGAAAACGTTCACCCATTGAGGCCGCAGCACTTGCAAAGGAATGGGGCATAAAAATATATGCTGTTGCAATAGGCGGAGGCGAGTCTGTTACATCCATACAGACACCCTTTGGCACATACAAGATACCTTCAAGGCAGAGGGTTGATACAACAGCCTTAAGGCTCGCTGCTGAAAAGACAGGCGGGCTTTTCCGTGAGGCCCATGATGCGGATGCCCTTATCGATATATATAAAGAAATAGATGCCATGGAAAAAAGCGAGATAGAGTCTGTCCGCTATGTGGATTACCAGGAGTCATTCATATGGCCGGCTTTTGCAGGATTCCTTCTGATACTATTTGAAATCCTTTTGAGAAACACCATTTTCAGGAGAATACCATGAACGGGATTGTACTGCACAACATCAACATGCTTCACCTGCTGTGGGTGCTCCCTTTCATTTTTCTTGTATACCTTTACGGCTGGTCAAAAAAGAAAAAGGCCCTGGAACTCTTTATAGATGCAGGGCTACTCAGCAAAATAAACATCTCAACAGACAGGTCAAAGAGATATTTTAAGACCGTGCTTGTTATTGCAGCGATTGCTTTCGTCATCCTCTCCCTTACCAGGCCGGCATGGAACCCTGTGCCTGAAAAAATAGAACGTAAGGGAAGAGATATTGTATTCCTGCTTGATGTATCAAAAAGCATGCTTGCAGAAGACCTTGTACCAAACCGCATAGAGCGGGCAAAGCTTGCTATCAATGACTGCATAGACGGGCTTATGGGTGACAGGGTGGCCCTTGTTGCCTTTGCCGGTACAGCAGCCATAAAATGCCCACTGACCCAGGATTACGGCTTTTTCAGGACCATGCTCAAGTCGGTTAATACAGAGAGCATAGCAAGGGGCGGCACCATGATAGGCGATGCCCTGCGGCTTCTCTTAAATGATGTATTTGATGACCAGGCAAAGGAATACAAGGATATAATCCTGATAACGGACGGCGAAGATCATGACAGCTTCCCTGTTGAGGCCGCTAAAAAGGTCGGGGAAAAGGGCATAAGGATTATTGCCATAGGTATTGGGGATGAGAATGAAGGTAAGAGAATACCTGTGACAAATGCGAATGGTGAAAGGAGCTTTCTTAAGTATAACGACCAGGAGGTATGGTCGAAGCTTGATGCGGATACATTAAGAAAGATGGTAAACGTAACACCCGGCGGGAAATATTTTAATGTTGCAACAGGCACCATTGACCTTGGCACAGTCTACAGACAGTTGATAGCAGGGGCACAGAAAAAGGAGCTTGAGTCGCAAACAATCAACCGCTATGAAGAAAAATTTCAGATATTTCTTAGCGTCGCCTTTTTCCTTTTGTGTATAGAGTTTGTTTTATCTGAGAGAAAAAAGGGGGCCCGCAATGTTTAAGAGACCTTCCTATTATAAATACAGGGAGAAAAAGGGTTCTAAAATATTCCTCAGACAGCCTCTTATGACTGATATTATCCTGGTAATCACCATTATTATCTTCTTTGCAGGTAACATGGCCTTTGCGGATTCTGCGAAAAGTCTTGTTGACAGGGGTAACAAAGAATGGCTCTCAGGTAATTATGACAATGCAATAAAGAGTTATGATGAAGCAGCAGTCAATGCGCCTGAATCTCCACATATCTATTTCAACAAAGGGGCGGCCCTCTATAAAAAGGGGGATTTTCAGGGTGCTATAGATGCATTTGAAAAGGCGGCATTAAAGAGTAAAGAGCCTTTAATGGAGGCAAAGAGCAGGTTTAACCTGGGTAACTGCACATACCGTGAGGCAGAGCGACAGATGGACAGTGACCTGAAAAAAGCCATGGAGCTGTGTCAGAAAAGTATTGTGCATTATCAGGATGCACTCAAACTTGATCCTTCTCTTAAAAAGGCAGCAGAAAATATTGAGATTGTCAGGCTCATGATGAAAAACATCCTTGATGAGATAAAAAAGCAGGAAGAAGCAGCAAAAAATCAGGAGCAGCAGGCAAAGGAGAATGCCGAAGAGCTTCAGAAGCTCATTAAGAGGCAGGAAGAGGCACTTAACAGGAACAGAGAGCAGTCCAAAAAGAAGATGACACCATCTCAAAAGAAAAATGAACTGGATAAACTGGCTGATGAACAAAAGACCATATCGGATGATACACAGAAGTTTGCGGATAAAATAAAGGGACAGACTGCACAACAGAAGCAGGGGGAAGCAAATCCGGCATTGACCCACCTGAATAATGCTGTTAAAGAACAGCTTGCAGCAGAGGGGAACCTTAGAAACCTGAACTCCTTAGAGGCTGGAAAAAACCAGGAGAATGCAGTAAAGGAACTGAAGGATGCCCTGAAACCACCGGAGCAGGATCAGAAAAACCAGGGGAAGGATCAGCAGAAAAAAGAGGAAAAACAGGGCCAGCAGGGGCAGCAAAACCAGCAGGATCAGAAAGAAAAGGATAAAGAAGGGACGCAACCTGAAAATAAAGAAACTGGTGAGAAGCAGGATCAGCAAAGCCAGGAAAAAGAGGCATCTGCTCAGAAACAGGGCGTAGACCCCCAGGATATACTGGATGATGAAACGGAAAACCGCAAGGACCGTGAGTTAAGGGCATCAGGCGGTTACAGTGATGTGGATAAGGACTGGTAATGTATAAAAAGATTTTTATATATCTATTTGCCATACTGATAACTTGTGCAAGTACATATGCATCTGAATTAAGCGTTCAGACAGCCCTTGAACGCACAGAGGTCTATACTGGTGAGACATTTACTTTCCGGCTCCATGTTACAGGGAGTGAAGACCCTGAACAACCTGACCTGTCGCACCTTGAAGGCTTCAGGGTTCAGTATGAGGGGAGCAGCAGCTCATTTATATCAATTATAAACAACCAGATGACCCGTGAAGAAAAAAAAGACTATATTTTCAGCTACAGATTAACACCGTTGAAAACAGGCACTATTACCATCCCATCAATAGAGGTTAAGGCCGGAAACATGACAGCCAGCACTGAACCGGTTGTTATTGTGGCCAGAAAACCTGCTGAGACAGAGGATTTCAAGCTCAGGCTAACGCTTACAAAGGAAAAGTGCTATATCGGTGAGCCTGTTATACTCACCGTAACATGGTATATAGGCAAAAATGTAAATGACTTCAATTTCAGCCTGCCTCTACTGAATGACAAACGCTTTAACTTTGCGAGTCCGGAGGTGGATACACAGTCAGGGAAAAAATTATACCGCATCCAGCTTGGTGACAGTGAGGCCATAGGTGAAGAAGGTGCCGGTGAACTTGATGGAAAAAGGTATACAACTATATCCTTTAAAAAGGTGCTGATACCCATACAGGCAGGTATAATACCGATTGATCAGGCCACTGTAACATGCTCGGCCCTTACCGGTTATTCAAGAAGGCCGAATGACCCATTTTCAAATTTCTTTGATGACGATTTTTTCGGTTCATCACGCAAGGCTGTATACAATACCGTGGTTGTGCCCTCCAACACCCTTTCACTCAGGGTGATGGAAGTGCCATCTCAAGGTAAGCCTGCCAATTTTCAGGGGCACACAGGTAAGTATCAGCTTGGGGCAAGCGCATCACCTGTCAGTGTAAACATAGGTGACCCTGTTACCTTTGTCATAAGGGTTAAAGGGCCATCATACCTTGAACATGTGGATATCCCTCCCCTTAACCAGCAGACTGCATTTAAAAACAGCTTCAGGATACCTGATGAAAGGGCAGGCGCAGAGATAAAGGGCGATGAAAAGATATTTACACAGACAATCAGGCCTCTAACTTCAGGAGTTAAGGAGATACCGGCTTATGAACTCCCCTATTTTGATACGGAAAAGGGTGAATACCAGGTTGCAAAAACCGCCCCGATACCTTTAACTGTAAATGAGACAAAGGTTGTGACCCTCCTTGATGCAGAAGGTACGGCTGAAACACCGGTTACAGGGACAGACATAGAGACATCAAGCAAGGGTATAGCCTTCAACTATGAAGATACTGCGGTTATTAAAAGAGAGTATCTTTCACCCATCGCCTGTTTTTTAAACGGGCCGTGGCCCTATCTGGTTTTTGCCCCGCCTCTTATATATCTTATCCTGTTTTCAGGAGTTCATATCTCACGGAAAAGAAATAATGACCCTTTAAAGGTATTATCCAGAAAGGCATTAACCGTACTTAAGAAAAGGCTTCATGAGGCGGAAAAGGCAACACCTCAACAGGCATGCGGGATAGTGCTTGATTCATTCAGGGAATACCTGGGAGTTAAATTAAGGCTCCCGTCAACAGGGGCTGTCACATTTGCGGACGCTAAACAGGGCCTTGAATCCCTTGGGATAGAAGAGAAAATCATCGGGATGGTAAAGGATCTCTTTTATTCCTGTGAGGCAGGTGCATATGCCGGCGACATAACATTCAAGGATAATTCTTCGCTCACAAAAAAGGCGCTCAATGCGGCAGAAGAACTTGAAAAGAGGCTTAAATAAAATGGTAGATACTGGCTTCAGAAAACAGACGGGATCGTTTTTAAAGAGAAGAATTATATCTGCATTGTTGGTTTCAATGGTCTGCCTTCCTTTATGGGCCATTACCTCTCCATTAATAGCTGATGAACTTGACAGCACCACTATATCTGACCTCTACAAAGAGGCACGCGATCTCTTCAGACAGGCGGATATGGCAGCAAAAACATCAACTGATGATGCCCGGCCCCTTTATAAAAAGGCTGCAATGCGATATGAGCGGCTTGTTAAGGATGGCGGCATAGAAAACGGAAAGATATATTACAACCTTGGTAACATCTATTTCAGGATGAACGATATCGGGAGGGCCATACTGAATTACCGGAAGGCGCAGCAGTATATGCCTGATGATAGTAACCTCAAACAGAACCTCGCCTATGCAAGGGCAAAGAGGATAGACAGGATAGAGGAAAAACAGGAGACAAAGGTGATGAAGACCCTCTTCTTCTGGCACTATGACCTCTCTGTAAAGACACGGCTATTCGTTTTTACAGCATTCTTTGCCATCTTCTGGGTATCTGCCTGTGTAAGGATATTTTTCAAAAAACCATTCCTGTTCTGGCTGATAACATCATCAGCCTTTGTTTCAATCCTGTTTTGCGGTTCCCTTTCCGCTGAGGAATATTTTCTTAAAAAGCAAAGACCGGGTGTAATCTTAAGCTCAGAAACAGTTGCCCGTAAAGGGAACAGCGAGACCTATGAGCCAAGTTTCAAGGAGCCCCTTCATGCAGGGACAGAATTCACACTCATCGAAGACAGGGGCGACTGGTACCAGGTTGAACTCACAGACGCCCGCACCTGCTGGGTTCCTTCCAAAGATGTTGAGTTGATACGGTAGCAGGTTTGGATGAATAATGTAGAGACGGGTTTAAAACCCGTCTCTACGGATTTAATTCAGAATCGGCATTAACATGTAGAGACAAGGCATGCCTTGTCTCTACTTAAACCTCAATGTCGGTGGTATCTTTAGCAATATTCCCGGTTCAGGATTTGCTGTTGGCGTTAACCCGTTATAATCAGCAAGTTTAACCTTATCTTCTTTACTGTCATAATACTTGCTAATTATACCCTCCCATGTTTCCCCTGCCTTTACCTGGTGTATCTTCATTCGTGCAGGTTCAAGCTTCAGGGCCTCATCCTGTGTCATAAAGGTAATACCGTTAACCATACTGCTTAACGAGCTGGCAGGTGGTGTTGAAGAGGTGCCCTTTTCAGCAACCTCCAGAAAATTATACCCCCTGTCCCCTTTTACAAATGCCGTCAGATTTACATTTATCTGCTTGCTGTTAGCTGTCCCGGTAAAACTTGCTGACATGGCGCCGTGGTTCAGCTTCTGTGTACCAGTTGCCTGTTTTTTAAGCCCTTTACTCTCAAGGGCAGTAACAATGGTGTTCATGTATTCAGATGTTGAGATTATCTTTTTCAGTGGCTCAATATTAAAAAGCACATAGCTCTTGTTTTTTGTATCCTCAAAAGCAGCAATATACGCATTTGTATTAATATACCCCTGCCATCCTGATGGTATGGGGATACTTATAAGGTACTCCTTGCTATAATACCTGTCACCCTTGATAAGCTCTTTACCGTTATATTCGCCAACCGCCATACCATCCAGAAGCCTGATATAGTCGTTCCTTTTAATCTTTCTGGTAAGTATCTCAGGGTTACTGGCAGAAAGCGTGTTGAGTTCTTTTGTGAGTGCCTGAATCCTTTCACCTGTTGGCGGATGGGTCATGAACCATGTTTCAAGTGCGCCCGGCACACTGTCATTGAGACGCTGTATGGTCTTCATGGCATCTATGGCCCCATTGGGATTGTATCCTGCATCAATCATGTAGCGCATCCCCAGATCATCAGCCTGCCTTTCATCATCCCTTGAAAACTTGCTGAAGGCCAGTACAGAACCGATATTTACCAGATCACCAAACTGCTGTATCCCTCCCCCTGTGGCAATAGCCGCACCAAGAACACCGATGTTAAGAAGCTGCTGTTTGGAAAGCTGGGATGCTGAGTGCCTTGCAGAGACATGAGCGATCTCATGCCCCATTATTGAGGCAAGTTCATCTGCAGAATTAATCCTCTCAAGTAGCCCGCGATGTGCATACACAAAGCCCCCAGGTACGGCAAAGGCATTAAAATCAGGTGTATCAACAACCTCGGCCCTGTAAATAACTTCCGGCCTGTGGCTCTTTTTCCCCATTGTCTCGACTACCTGTTTAACCAGATTGGTAAGTTCAGGCTTTTCAAGATATATACCCATCTCTTCACGAACCTGCTTGTCCACACCCTGCCCTATATCAAATTCCTTGTTTTCTGATACAAGCATCAGCTCCATTTTATTTGTAACAGGGTTTGTGGCACATGACTGCATTATCAAGAGTAGAATAAGGGAGAGAAACAACCGCGTTCCTGATATTTCTTTTCTTAAAATAAAAGTTTTCATGGAAGCACCTCATCTTGAGAGAAAAAATTTAGGACATAATAACATAAAACGCTTAAGTTTCACTATTATTTTAAACGGATAATTTAAATGAGAAGAAATACATGGATATATAAATGATGCTAAAAAAATGGCGGAGGAAGTAGGATTCGAACCCACGGAACTTTCGTTCAACGGTTTTCAAGACCGCCGCCTTAAACCACTCGGCCATTCCTCCGCGTTAATCGGTGCTTCATATATTACTAAAACACAAAAATATCAAGCGATTTCTTTATTCCCGACCTCGTGTTTTTCGTATGGGCAAACCTGATGCCTGGCCCGACGTAGCCTTAGCGCCCGTCCTCCGCAGTAGCCTGCTACGGAGGATGGAAAGGCGGCTGTTTGCCTGTATTTCTCCATCTGCCTTATTGCTTTTCATTCAACGTTCAATGTTGGAAGTTCTATGTTCGATGTTCATTCTATTTTCCCTTGCACCCTCGTCTCTCTTATTGTTTTTCTATTCGAAGTTTAGAGTTCTATGTTGGATGTTGGATGCTGAATGTTTTATCTCAATAAAAAAGAATGTATCTTTTAACCCAGTTAACATATGCCTCTCCAGTATAATAAGAATAATGTTTCTTCCTAGTTACATGCCTACCTGATCCAGTAGTTACATAAGATGCGTCCTGAATTTTTTTTGACAATATTTAGGGAATATGGTTTTATCGTTACCGATTCTTCGAATTATTTTGATGTTGGAAGACAAATAAAAATCTATTAAATATTTACAACATTTTCCGTTTTTGTACCACCGTTTTTTAGTGATTTATTAAAATAATCTTCTTATTTCAAGTAGATATGTTTATAGCTTGAAAAAGAAAAAAATCTCATATCGGAAATTTTTCCGAAAAAAGTATCCGGATATATAAAAAAGCGGTTTATTTTCCGGTTTTGCCGTTTTCAATATCCAGATAGAGTTGATGCAACCTGTTGTTTTTAAAATTAATTTTAAAGAGTTTCAGGCCTTTTTCTAAACCTCCATATCGGAAAATTTGCCTGTTACTCATATGTTAGATTTCGGAAAGGTAAAATGAACGATAAATCAAACTATTATGAAAATAAATACTCATCTGAAGGTTACTATTGGGGCCTTAATCCTTCATCTACTTGTTTAAATGTACTGAAGTTCAAACCTCCAGAAAAACCTTATAAGCTATTGGAGCTAGGATGTGGAGAGGGGAGAAATTCTATTTTTTTTGCAAGAAATGGGTACCAGGTTACTACATTTGATTTGGCCCAAGGCGGAGTAGATAAAACCAATAGGTTAGCAGATAAATTAGGACTCAACATTAATGCTTTCAAAGCTGACATTCTTGATTTCAGACTTGAGAACAACTTTGATATAATATTCTCAACTGGTAACTTACACTATCTTCCTTTTGAACTTAGAGAAGAAGTATTTCAGAATTACAAAAAATTTACTAATCCTGGTGGCATACACATGTTATCTGTTTTTATAAACAAACCCTTTATTGCTCCTAGTCCGGAAAAAGAGATAACATCCCATAAATGGTATTCTGGAGAATTATTTAGATTATACCATGATTGGGAAATAGAATATTGCACTGAAGAAATATTCGATTGTATGTCTAGTGGAATTCCACATAAGCATGCTACAAACAGAATGTTATCAAAAAAAATAGAGGAGAAAATCTAACAATTTAATAAACACGGATTTGGCGAAAGACATGCCAAACCGGTTTGGGGGTTAGGGTTTCATTAATAAGGGTAAAGTAACCATGCCAAAAATTATTAAAATTGTAGCTTGGCTCTGGATTATAGGTGCTTTTTGGAAAATTTCAATGACACCATTTTCTTGGCAAGATTTTGAAACATAGAGAAACATTTTTTTAATAGTTATGAAGATTGGTGCACTCATGTCAGGGGTGCTGCTTTTAAAAGGGTATTGTCAAGCAGCCATTTTATATTTGTTCGTTACTATAATTAACTCGGTAGTTTTTTATTCAAATCCACCCGAGTTGGCTGGCATAGAAAGGTATTTCACACCATGGGCAATTGGTGTTGCTATTGTTGTTCCTGTTATCTTTATAACTATAATTGCCTTTAATTGGAAGTTTCTTAAGTGGAGCAATCCCTAACCTCGGCTTTCACTGGAAAGCCTGATGAGACGTCGGCTTCCCGTGAAGCCATCGTTATGTATAAGGAAATATGGAATTAATTAAACAAGAAAATGGAATTGAATGGTATAACAGCGAAGATAATATTAAATTTCGAGTAAACCCTTCTTTGCCAGGATTTAAGTGTGTTTATGTCATTCAAGACTCATATGATATGTCGCTCCACTTGATGCTATACGATTTTTTGGATCGCTGTGAAGATGAAGCATATATGAATATAAGTGGTGATAATTCATGGATCATAACTGGTTTCAAGGTACGACAAGAAGATTACGAGTTCTTTCTTACGTATGTCCTAGAATTTTTTACTGTGTGGAACATAAAGCACGATAAAATTGGAAATCTTGTTTCTGAATCAGAATGGTTTAAAACATAACCTGCCGCTCCACCGGATCGCAGCGCCTGGCGCTGCTCCCGATGAGCTTTTCGTTAGCGTGTGAGAAATGAAAAAACCAGAACCTGGAGAAATAATTTGGTTTCTTAACCCCGATTATGGGGTGACAAAGCCATTGGCGTTTATCAGAGATCATCGAAACGGAGCTTATGTATTTGGCGGCCACACAGGGTCACATTACACAGCGCATGACGAAAGTTGGGAAGAAAAATTGAATTTGATTTTAAGAAAAGGGTATTGTTCCATTGACAATGAGCAATTTTTGGACATTGTTAAATCATGGTCACCGCCCCAAGAAAAAGTAGACAAGGACCCAATAGTGCAAATGATCCGTTCTGGAAAATTATGAACCGCTAACGAATAAGGATAGATTGTGCGAAGCCACAATCTTATCCTGTGGTTGGAC
>CAZCMD010000115.1:0-15499 GCA_964499695.1 uncultured Desulfatiglans sp. | reverse complement strand
TGCATGGTTTACTGTTGCTGGTAATACAAAACGAGCGGCAAGGAGAAATCCGATTCATTCTTTGAGATATGAATAAAGAAAGGCGCAGGGCACCAGGCGCAGGGTGCAAGGCAAAAGGTTAAAGATTCAAAATTCAAGATTTAAAATTTAACAGAGTAAAACCTTTAAACCTTAAACGTGAAACCTTGAATCTATCAGTATTTTATGAAAACTTAGGTTGCTTCTTATGCAGGGTAAATGTCAAATATATGCATCCTGCCAGAGTTCATCGAGAAAGTATTTCCAGGGCTTAATATGTATGCTGTCGGTTTTTCTGGGGACATCCTCAAGGGAAACAATGATATAGTTTTTAAGCATGCCTTCTTCCTTCAATGCGCGTATCCCCTTCTGGTCATGACCTGATACATTTTTCTTCCCCTTGACCTCAATAGCTGTTGTTCCATTCAATATAAAGTCAACTTCAAAACCTGATTTTGACCTCCAGTAATGGAGGTCCATGCCTCCTTTGTAATCACAGTAGCTCTTTATCTCATGGTAGATATAGGCCTCAAATGCCTCTCCAAATTCCGGAGACCCCTCTTTTAATCCTTTTCGGTTTTGCAGGAAACGCACAACACCAATATCAAAAAAGTAAAACTTTGATGTGGATATAGTTTTTCTTTTTGTGAATTCATTCCAGGCCGGCAGGTCATCGCCCATTAATGTGTCTCTAAGGATTTGAAAATACTCCTGCACTGTTGATTTTGGTACCTCGGCATCACGACTTATATTTGCATAGTTGATCATTTGTCCGTTGCATAAGCCAGCAATAGTCAAAAACCTGCTGAAAGCCGGGACATTGCGAACAGTAGCCTCCGCAGCGATCTCTTCTTTCAGGTAGCTTCCGGAATATGCCTCCAGGTCCTCATATGGTGAGTCTGAAAAATAGATTGATGGGATAAGACCTGTGTCAAGTGCTTTCAGCAAATCAAAACCGTTTTTCAACTCCTGATAAATAAAAGGATGCATTCTTCTGGTTCTTGCTCTTCCACCCAGCAGGTTAACACCTCCTCTTCTCAATTTTCTGGCGCTTGATCCAGTAAGAAGAAAATGAATGTTTTTTTCTTCGATCAGATTATGAATTTCATCGAGCAATTGGGGCAGTTTCTGGACCTCATCAATGATAACAATGCTCTCTTTATCTGTTATCTCTTCTCTTAATCGTTGTGGAGATTGATTGAGCTTTAGATAAACATCGGTCTTCAATAAATTATAAGATCTATAGGGTGCCAGAGTATTTGAAATTAATGATGTTTTACCTGTCTGCCTCGGGCCTAAAAGAAAACAGGATTTTTTTTTGAGGATGGATAAAAGGTCAAGTTTTCTTTCAATAAACATAATCGCCCCATGATTTTTTTACACCCTATACCATGTAATCATTTTTGTACTGCATCAATAAATTACACAGAAAAGGAAATGTAATCGACATATATGACGGTGATTGTCATGATAATCACCAATATACATGTCGATTATATTAAAGTCAAGATTCCATTTTCTAATGTTTATTCCCTTCCCGAATAAGCAGGCCGGAAACAAGGGTCAGGAGAGCAGTTCCGAAGACTACCCAGAACACTGTCGAGATGCTGCCTGCCACAGCGTTCTGAAGGATCAACTTGATCTCCTGTGAAAGAGGCATGAAAAATTCTGCTTTGAAAATGTTTTCTATGTTTTCCGATATCTGTCTGAAAACCTCCGCCGGGATTAAATCTCCAGCAGACTTAAGCTTTGAAACAAGGCTTGAGGTTGCTACTGCACCGGCTATACCGACTCCTATTGTCGCTCCCAGTGTCCTGAAGAACTGCTGGGATGATGTTGCCACCCCAAGGTCTCTGGGAGGCAAAGCATTCTGAACAACAAGCAGAGTACAGATTGAAACAAATCCCATTCCAAGGCCGATTATTATAAAGGCAATGAGGCATTCAACCATTGTTGTAGAAGGTCCGAATGTAAGCAGATAACCGCTGCCAACAGTAAGCAGGAGTGCGCCGGTAATGATAGCAACCTTATTATTTATTTTATGCACGAACCTTGTGAGTATTATTGGCCCGGCTGTCCATGCTAAACTCATGGTAAGCATTGCATAACCCACCTCCATAGGGTTTTTCCTCAAGGCGCCCTGTATAAAGAGCGGGGCATATGCAAAAAGGCTGAAGACCCCGAAACTCGATAGAAATGCCGCACCATTACCCAGTATAAAATCCCTGAACCTGAAAAATTTAAGGCTTATTACAGGTTCGAGCGAATGGTTTTCAGCAATCACAAAGCTGATCATGAAAATTATCGTTATAATAGTAAGTATAATGGATGGGGCAGATATCCACGGAAATTGTTCACCGCCGGAAAGTATCAGTGTTAAAAGACAGAACACCCATCCGCAAAGGGTGAAAGCACCCTTGATGTCAAGGTTAACAGCCCTTTTCTTGACACGGGTCTCTTTAAACAGGATTGCAATGCCTGTTAATGATATGAGGCCTATAGGAACATTAATAAAGAATATCCATCGCCATGACATGTAAGTTGTTATAAAACCACCGACAGAAGGACCTGCTACGCTTGAAAAGCCCCATATGAAACTTCCCAGTGCCAGGGTCTTTGCCCTGTTAGAGGGTGTTGATACATCGGACAATACGATATATACAAGGGCCATGTTTCCGCCAGCGCCAAAACCCTGCAGCGCCCTGGCTATTACCAGGAACAGCATGCTGTTTGAAAGGCCTGCTGCAACAGATGTAATAATGAAAAAGCCTATGGAGAAGATGAAGAGTTTTTTGATATCGTAAAGGTCTGCAAGCTTCCCGATAACTGGGAGCGTAACTGCATTTGTTAGAGAAAATCCTGAATATGCCCATGCGTAGAGGTTAAGCCCTCCCAGTTCCGTTACAATGGTCGGCATGGCAACAGACATGATAAGCGCATCCATTGCACACAAAAAAAGGGCGATCAGGACTGCACCTATAATATAGTTTCTATTTGTGTAACCTGGTGGGCTCTCTCTTTTCATATCTTTTGATCATATCCTGCAAATATTCTGGTTTTGAAAAATGGAGAATCCTATTTGAATGTATATTCAATGTCAAGCTGCCCGGTATGATATTTGTTTTGACCATTCATATTCTCTGGAGTAGAAGAGCCTATTTTAATTTACAGGTTTAAAAAATGCTTAATCTAATTCAAAAATGGGCCTCACCGATTGCGATCATAATAGGAATATTATGTTACAGGCCTCTTGATCACATCTCATTTTTACTTCCGGGTCTGCTCTTTCTGATGATTTTTTTTGCCTATTGCAATATGTCCATTAAAGAGATGAGATTCAGCAGTATGCATCTTGTAATGATATCCCTGCAGATTATCATTGGTGTATCAGTCTTTTTTTTTATAAGACCATTCAGCGCGCCTGCGGCTGAAGCTATGTTGATATGCATTATGGCCCCCACAGCAATCGCCTCAACCGTGGTACTGTCAATGATAGGGGGCAACATGGCTTTATTAACCCTCTACACCCTGATAGGAAATGTGCTTATCGCCCTGCTTTTACCTGTTTTGCTCCCTTTACTGGGCATCAGCGCTGATCTGTCCTATATCAGATCATTATTTTATATATTGAAACAACTGTTTCCCATGCTTGTTGTCCCGCTTTTTTTGGCACTATTGCTTTCCAGGGTTTTACCGGGGGTTCACAGCGGTATTCGTAAAAGACCATTCATATCATTTTATCTCTATTTTATTGCCTTTGCAGTGTTGATAGGAAGATCGGTAAGTTATTTTATGGACTATGATAGCGGGAAATATACAGAGGTTATCATTATTGCAGGAGGGTCATTACTGGCCTGTATATTTCAATACTGGCTTGGTCGCAGGATAGGAAACCTTTACGGAGAGAGAATAACAGGCGGACAGGCAATGGGGCATAAGAATACTATTCTGGCTATCTGGATAGCACAATCCTTCCTGCACCCGCTTGCATCAATTGCCCCTGTTGCATATATCATCTGGCAGGCTGCTTTTAACGGTTACCAGGTCTGGATGTGTCAGCGTCGGCACTCTGAAGGATAGAAGTCTGTTTGGGGAAGGATCCTTCATGCAGAGATTACTTGACAAAGGGTTAACGTCCAAAATAGTATCCCGCCTTGAAATAGTTATTAGTCTGGCATGACTTGATCAATCAACCAGAATAAACAAAAGGGGGATAGTATGACAGATAAAGGCATATTTGATTTAACCGGTAAAATCGCCCTTGTTACCGGGGCAAGCAGGGGCCTTGGCAGGGCAATAGCAACTGTCCTCGCTGAATACGGGGCTGATGTGGCCTGTGTGGGTCGCGACATGAAGGCATGCGAGATAACCCTGAAACAGGTGCGTGCTCACGGCAGAAAGGCCCTTGCACTCAAGGCGGATATGACATCTGAAGAGGATATTAAAAGAATGGTGGATGATGCAATCGCGGAATTCGGTAGAATTGATATCCTCGTAAATAACGCCGGTATAGCCGCAGGGTTCGGCAGGATACATGAGATCAATACTGGTGAATGGGATTTTAATATAGGTGTAAATCTAAGGGGACCATTCCTTTGCAT
The DNA here is from genome assembly GCA_964499695.1 of uncultured Desulfatiglans sp. Classification (GTDB taxonomy): domain Bacteria; phylum Desulfobacterota; class DSM-4660; order Desulfatiglandales; family HGW-15; genus JAAZBV01. The sequence continues at coordinate 10,880 of CAZCMD010000115.1, read as the reverse complement.
GAAATACACTATCCCGCACATGTTAAAAAATAAAGGCGGTTCCATAATAAACATTTCATCTGTTGCGAGCATAAGGGCAGAGGTGCCTGAGATAGGTTCTACCTCGTACGGCGCTTCAAAGGCGGCAATAAACAATCTGACCCAGGTGGCTGCAATGCAATATGCAAAGGATAATATCAGGATAAATGCCATTGCTCCAGGCATGCACAGGTCTGAGATTGGTAAGTCAGGTAAAACTGAAGAGGAAATAAAGGCACTTGATAAATGGCTTGATGATTACTGTGCTGAATGGATACCAATGGGCAGGATAGGGGAGGCAGAAGAGCTTTCAGGGCTTGTGCTTTTACTTGCCTCAAATGCGTCCAGTTATATCACAGGTCAGATCATATGCCAGGATGGTGGTAAGACTGCAAGGCAGTAAAAAGGTTTGATTTTATGGAGTCCTTTCATCTTAAGCCTTCAATTCTCAGCAATAGTTCAATAACAGGTTTTTTTTGCTGAAAGCTGAAGGCTGTAAGCTGAGAGTCAGTCATTTACTCCAGAGTTAGAGATAAAATCCCGGAGAATATAAAAACTCAGAGATCTTTGATATTATCTATTTTGAATCAAGCCATGCCTTTGCGGCATCTACAGAATTAAATACCTCTACAGTTACTCCCTTTTCCCTGTATTCCTTTACAAACCGGTTGATTTGCAGGCTGCCCATGGCGCTGGTTGGCATTACCACAGCCCAGTACTTGAACCCGGCCTTAATAACCCTTGTTGCCCAGACCTTGTCACCCCATTCCGCGTCATCCTTTGTGATTGCAACAACATTGGAGTCATCTGACAGCCATTTTTTCATCCCGTATTTTTCAAGGTATTCAGCACCTGTAGTCAGTAGCTTCTCGAATGCGCCCTTTGGAAGGCTCTTTTTTATTTTATGGTGTACATATTTTGACACCGGGTCATACCATAATCCCATGTTCTCATCGTTGATAAGCTCTGTTTCTTTCATCTTCAGCTCCTTTGTTAAGTATTATGAAAATATTGATAAAAAAGCCCTAGTGTGAATCCTCCTGTTATTTTTAATCTTTATATGCAAAAACAGGGCCATAGATGGAAATTAGACCTGATATTTACCTATTTTATGTTGTTATACCCCTCATGCTTGACACCTTTGAGGTTTTTCTCTACCGTGTGTCTGTAATATAGATTCTATATTTTCAGGTGTATCACAAGGATTACAGCTTTTATAGCGGGTATTTGTTATGAGTAAAATAATAGTCTTTATGCTGATTCAATTTTTTATATGTTCAACCCTGTCTGCCCAGACTGATACAGGCAAATCAAATACTGATTCCGGTACCTTTACAAAGGTTTTAAAACACCAGGATTATGGTCTGTCAATAACAAGGCTTATCCTTGATCTGGGAGAGGGTTCGGTAATTAATAAAAATGATATCATGGAAGATTTATTTGCTGTCTCACTTTCACCTGATACAGGCAAATCTGCTGTAAGAATAAAAGGGATTGCTGTTACAGATAGATTCGGTGATCCAGTTGACTCAGACCGATATGTTACTATTGATTTGGATTTTGGCCTTGAAGCGGATTCAGGGTTCGGTGATTCATATACTGTTACACTGAATAAAGACCTGGGCATTTACCGTAAAGGGACTCAATTTTTACAGAAGGGTAGAACCATAAGAAGATAGGTTTTAGATATATAAGTGGCCAGCAGGGACACCCGAGGGAATGGGCCTTTACAATCAAACGTACATGGTATTTTGAATAATTTTTTCTAAAGCAAAAAGCGGGGGCATTAATTGTCTCCGCTTTTTTTTATTTTTAATGCCTGGATGATTCGCAGGCTTTTATATTGCTTTCTTACCTATAATAGTTTTTGCTCAGCTTTTCAGCTTCATCAACAATTACCGCATTTATCCTTTGTACATCAGGGTCTTTAAAGTTCAGGGATTTCACCCCGCCCTGAAACATAAAACCGCCATCAGGTGCAAGCATGTCAAAGGTTTTACGGACAAGATCTCTTACCTCCTCCTCATCAAACTCAGGCCATGTGTCAGGCATCATATATTCAAAACCGCCATTAATGGCAAGGCTGCGTCCAAACCTATTTTTTATTGCAGGCAGGTCGTTCATGGTCTGGGCCGGGTCCCATACTGCAACACCTATTTCAACCATAGATGGCAGCAGTTTTTCGCACTTGCCGCAATTATGATAAAAAATCGGGATGCCCGCATCTCTTGCAATATCAAGGCATTTTTTATATCTGGGCACAAGCAGTTCCTCGAATAATGCCGGCGAGATAAACGAATTCATTTGGGTGGCCGTATCGTCAAGAAGATAGTAGCCATCCGGTTTATAATAGTGGACAACATTTTTTGTGATATAGAGTGCATGCTCAAGCATGTAATCGAACAGGGCCTCAACCTCTTCAGGCTCTTCATATAATGCCATAAGTGCCTGCGTAAAGCCCATCATACCTACAAACTGCTGAAAGATATCGGCAAACCCGCTGATTGTAAGGGATGTTACATCAGGAATATTGATATACTTTGCCCAGTCCGCCTTTGCAGCCGCCTCCCAGTCAAACCCTGTATAATCCGGTGCCTTTATTACATCTCTCCATTTTGTGATATCGGTGAGTATAAAATCACTCGCCTTTGGCATTGCTGTAAAATCTACTGCATCGCTAACAACAAAGGGGACACCCCAGGGATCAAAACCTCCCTTTGGGCCGCGAAAACCACCTATTATAGCCGGGTCACAGATTGCCATAAGCGGCGGATCATTTAATGATTTTTTAGATACAACGGGTACATACTCGGGCAGTTCACCCCGTGCAACCCGTAAAAAATTTTCCTTTTCTGTCAAATGTACTGCCATTAAATCCTCCAACAACTTTTAATTACTACCGTACAGGGTATTATCCAATCCCTTGATAACACACCTGTTCATCCAAAAAAATGCCAATAATATTCAGTTAACGCGGCCACAGTTTTATTTTTCAAGATTTGCAATAAAGCTGTTTGATGTCGCTATTGAGTCATTCATTTTTGATATCAGTTTATCTATCTCTCCCTTTAATGTCTTGAATTCAACACGCAAAGAACCGATTGCCTGAGCATTAAGATTATGCTTCAGATACAATACATTGTCGCGAAATGTGCGCAGAACCGGTGCCATACTGGATTCTGCCTTAACCATACTTTGGAGCATTTTATTGTACTGTTCCTTTGTTTTAAGCAACTGGGTTTTACTGGATTTTTTAAGCTCCGCGCTTTTGTATAATTCAAGCTCCTCTTCCCACTCCCTGAAAAGGGCATCAGCAACATCTTTTACCTTGTTTATACGATCTGTAACATTCTTTGCTGCCATTTCGCTCTCTTCATACTCTGAGTTGAGCTTTTCATAGGCCGCTTTCAAATCTGTATTTTCTACCTGGACAACAGAACTAAACTGTTCAAGGGCAGATTTAAACTGGGTCTGGGCCTCTGTCTGGGCATCCCTGGCATCCTCAACCCGGTCAACAAGAATATCCCTCTTGTGTATCCCAACCTTTTCCATAGCACCATAATATGCAGTGGAACAGCCATTCTGCAGGGCAATGAAAAGAACAATAAACAATAAACACGCTGAAAAATTTTTAAGGTCTGTTATATTCATGATCTCTCCTTATTGAATGAGGATTATGTCCCTGTCGGTTCAATTTATCCCTTTATTTGAATTTTAAATCAAGGGTCTTATTAAAAAACCCTATCAACATCTCTGTTTATCCCGGCTATTTGCCTTGACAGGGTATGGTTATATTCTTATACTCCGTCCCCAACAGTTAAGCGACCCTGTGCTTAGCCTGTTGCCACCTTCGGAGCAATTTTCAGATCAATAAAAAGAGGTAATTTCAATTAAATATCATAAAAGGAGATAATTTATGTTCAAAAAAACTGTACTATTGTCAGGTGTCTTTTTTATGTTTTCGATTTTTTTATTTGGAAATACCAGCGCAAAGGAATGCGACCGTGCCTGTCTTGAAAAATATTTAGACAGGTACATGGAGGCAATGCTTAATAATGACCCGAGCCTGGATCTTTTTGCGCGGGACTGTAAATTCACAGAAAACGGCGTAAGGCTTCCTCTTGGTAATGAAGGTTTATGGGTAGGTATGTCAGGGATTGGGACATATAAATTTTATGTGCCTGATATAGAGACACAGCAGGTGGCATTTATCGGCACAGCACGTGAAGGGGCAGCTGGTAAAGACGGGCAGAGTCCCCTGGTTGCGGTTGCCATACGCCTCAAGATTGTGGATGATAAGATTACAGAGGCAGAGCAGCTTGTTATACGCCCCGAGGCAAACCCGATGGGTGGTGGGGGAGGGGGGATGTCGTTTCCTCCAACAGGCGAGAGCGTAGAAAAACTCGGGAAACCACATGAGGTATATTTCCAGGTAATACCGGAAGATAAACGGTCTTCACGTGAAGAGATGATCATAACTGCTAACTATTATTTTACCGGTATGCAGAAGAATGACGGCAAGGGCTATTACCCATTCAGTGATGACTGTCACAGGCTTGAAAACGGGATGCCAAGCACAAACGTGCCTGTACCTGCCGGGCAGGAGCGCCCTGATCCCAAGACAGCAAAGATGTATTCTGCAGCATGGGGATGCAAAGAGCAGTTTGAGTCGGGTCTGTTGAATTTTGTTACCCGTATCAGAGACCGCCGGTTTGTTGCTGTGGATCGTGAACGCGGGATCGTCTTTGCCTTTGGTTTTTTTGACCACCAGGATATAAACTGGACATGGCAGCTTGCAGAGTTGTTCAAGGTAGAAAACGGCATGATACGCAGGATAGAGGCTGTTTTTCACCGAAGCGCCTATGGCCTGAATTCAGGCTGGAGCACCTATGAGCAGGGTATTTCAGATCAGATGCAGATAGTGAGATAAAATAATTCAGATTATGTTCTGATTTTACATGAGAGTAGCAGTCAGCATTCAACTTTATTATTTACGTTTGGCTGATGCTGACTGCTGAAATCTCATTCCTTTACCAGACTGCTAATAAATAAATCAAAAAATGTATCTACAGGGCGAAACTTTGTTCAGTTCCGCCTATTTATTTGCTTCCATACTATTTTTTTAGCCATAATATACGTGAAAAGCACTATTATTGTCTTGACACTGGCTATGCATATTTTTATATTAACATAACTTGAGATAGGGATTTATTAATTATGATGCTGTGTACCCTGGCTAATTTTTACTGTGTTTGAAATACACTGGGTATTTTCTAAACCGGTCTTATATTAGTATCGATACAGGTTATCGGCACGACTTAAGCGGTAATAGGAGGTATTGTTAATGGCTAAAGACAAAAACAAGGTACCCGATAATGAAGACAAAAAGAGGTTATCAAGGCGCGATTTTCTAACCATTGGAGGGGCCGCAGTAGCAGGTGGTGCCCTTGCCGTTTGTGCCCCACTATCGAGTGAGGCGCAGGAAAAGACAGAATACCCGCTGTCAACAAAGTATCTGATCTGCGACAGTAAAAACTGCGCGGGATGTTACGGGTGTATGATGGCATGTTCTCTTGTTCATGAAGGACAGACAAACTTTTCACTTTCCAGAATACAGGTTCACAGGGCGGTTCTTGAATCCTACCCTGCTGATATCCAGATAAACACATGCAGGCAGTGTCCTGAACCCATGTGTGTAATTAACTGCCCCACAGGCGCATGTCATATCAGCAAAGAAAATGGTAATATCCGTATGATCAATGCTGATGAATGCATTGGATGCAAGACATGTATAAACTCGTGCCCTGTTACTCCACACAGACCCATCTGGAATCATGTTACAGAAAAAAGCACCAAGTGTGATCTCTGTACTGATACCCCCTATTACAATAAAAAAGGCGGTGTCAATGGTTCACAAGCCTGTGTCGAGGCCTGTGTTGCAAATGCCTTAAAGGTTGTGACTGAATTGCCGGATCAGAAAGACATAAGCGGATATGACCGGAATCTTCAGCCGCCCAGGAAGCCCATGCCAAATTTTATGGGCGCTCCTAAAGCCAAGGCCAATCACGAGTAAAGGAAAGGAGAATTATTATGACAACACCAGGATACGGTGGAAAGATATTATTAGTAAATTTGACAAGCAAAGAAATAAAGGCTCTGGATACAGAAAAGTATGAACCATACGGTGGCGGCCATGGTATGGCAACAGCCCTTTTCTGGGACTATTGTGTTGCCCCGGGGGACTGGGACCTCCAGGATGCATTTAACCCGAAAAATATGGTTGCACTTATGACAGGCCCTGTAAGTGGTACAGGTGTTCCATGGGGTGCAAGGACAAGTGTTTCAGGTATGTCACCCCAGTGTTACCCAATCCAGTGGTTTTCACACAGTAACTTTGGAGGCATGTTTGCTGCCTTTATGAGGATGGCAGGCTGGGATGGTGTGGCAGTAATAGGCCGTGCCGAATCACCTGTTTATATAAATATTGTAGATGACAAGGTCACCATTGAAGATGCAAAAGACCTGTGGGGGCTTGATACCTGGAAATGCCAGGAGCAGATATGGAAAAAATCCGGTATCCGCTATGGCAGGGAATGGCAGGAGATTGATGACAGGTATACACTTCAAAGACCTGCTATTGTTACCATCGGGGCTGCCGGTGAAAATATGACCAGGGTTGCTTCATTAGTACATGGTGGCGGAAGTGGCGCAGGGCAGGGTGGTTTTGGAGGCGTATTCGGATCAAAGAATCTGAAAGCGATTGCGGTTATCGGCACAAAAGGTATCAAAATTGCTGACCCTAAGGGATTAAAGGACACCAGGGAGTGGGTTGAAAAGAACTGGCCTTCAGGACCAGGGTTTGGCGGGTTTGGCCCTGCATCTGTTAGTTCAGCCTGTATTGGATGCGGCCATCAGAGAAAATGCCATAACCGAGACCGCGCCCACAGCCAGGATTCAGATGATTGCGCTGAGTCAACATGGTTTAGCCTCACACCACAGGATGCAAATGGAATGAGCAGAGAAACCATGACAAAGCTTAACCAGAAGGGAACTGACATTATCCAGAAGCTTGGCATAAACGGCATGGAGACCTGCTTTATGGGGCCTATGTCATTCAAGACAAGTCATAATCCTTCCTTCCCTATTCAGCCTGAGGTTCCTGCATACTCGGCCCTGGGCTGGTATATGAAAAAGATGTATGACATGGGCATTATTGGCCCAGGCACAAAGTTTGATATGACCCCTCTTAACATGAACAAGTTTGCAACAGAGGAGTTCATGGAGATATACGGTATTGCCCTTGCAAAAAGGTACGGCATTGGTGATCTCCTGGCTGAGGGAACCGCACGCTTCTGTGAAAAACTCGGAAGGACCGCTGATTTTGACACCCTTTGCAGGGAGACACCCTGGGGTTTCATGGATCACTGGTCAATGCCGGGTGTTGACTGGGCCTATGGGAACCTGTTTGATTCCCGTGATATAAACAGCCACGATATGGGCATGGGAAATCCATCTGGTGGTTTTGGCGGAGGAGGTGGCGGCAAGAAATGGACATGCGAAGAATATGTAAAGGTCCTGGCAGAACGAACAACCGGCAATAACCATTTCTGGTTTGATTTCAGTTGGGAAGGAAAACAGGCACATGAAACCGGGGTATTCTCAAAGCATAAGGCGGAATTCGTTGCATGGCGTATGCATTACTGGACCTATTATAAAGAGTCAATCGGTTTCTGTGACTGGGGTTACGCAAAGTTATTCAACAATATGCATCCAAAGGGATATGGTCATACACCAGAGGCAGAACCCAGGTATCTGAATGCCATAACAGGAAGAAACCATACCTTCCAGGATGGCCTTGAGATAGGTCGCCGTGCATGGAACCTTAAGAGGGCGATTTTTGCATTGCAGGGCAGGCATAAGAACATGGAGACCTTTAACGGTTACTACTACAGGCCTGGTGCATCTTATTGCGGATTTGATGCAGAGAAACCTATATTTGATGGAAAGAAATGGGACTGGATGAACTGTAAAGAACTCTATCTGACAAGAGAGGGCGTGGAGCAGTTTAAAAACTATTACTATGAACTCGAAGGGTGGAATAAGGATTCAGGTTATCCAAAACAATCTACCCTGGAAGATCTTGGGATCAAGGGTGTTGCAGAGGTACTCAAGGCCAAGGGTAAATTAGGTTAGGGTTATTATACTTATCAAACTAAAAAGCCTGTCTCCCTTAAAAGGGTGCAGGCTTTTTTTATTAATAATTTTTTTACCCCGTCGCAAGCAGCGGCGGGGTGATTGTTAAAATTGCTGGATCAGTTTTACAACCTTCAGGTTATGCAGCCTTTGAAACCAGCCCTCTGACACGATGAGGTTGGGGTACATCGACTGCTTTTTTCGGGTCAGGAGTAACTACTGTCTCTCTGGTAAGCCAGCCTGTACGGGATGCTGTGAAAAGACCCCAGAGTGAGATCCAGCTTAAAGCAAATATCCAGTAAAAAGAGAAGGGTAAAGCCCACTGCCAGCCGAATGTGCTGTGATAATACTTCTGATAAACAATGGATGGCAGAATTGCGCTTACCAGACATCCAATTGATATAAGTATCAGTGTTGGAATCGGGTTCATTAACAACTGTGCAAGAACAGCAAATTTGCATGCTTCGCCTAATGTAAGACGGAACAGTTGTGTGACGCTGAAAAGACGTATCCAGTTACTTCCGGAATCATATGGCCTGAAACGGCGTGTAATAAAAGAAAACATAACAAGGTTTTCTCTGACATTGCTTCGTGCCCATCTCAGGAGCATTTTACGCAACCCTGTAAAAGCAGTGGGTATTTTTGTGTTTACAACTGCTTTTCTCTGATAGACTACACGATAGCCCATGCGGAGGATAAGGTTGGTAAGCGCCCTGTCTTCACCAATGGTTGCATTTTTACCCATAAATGTCTGGTTGATCCATGTGGAGAGATTTGCCCTGACTACCTCAGCGCGGTAGGCTGAAAGTGCGCCAGGTGTACAGAAAACGCCACCATAAACACTCTGACCTGAGCGTATGAAGTCAAAGGCATAGGCGAATGAGACCTCAAGCATTTTGGGAATCGGGCTTTCATTGATATTCAGCACCCGGACATTTCCTGCTACACCACCTACACGGGGGTCAAGAACAAATGGGCTTACCATATGACGAAGGGTATCAGGTAAAATCTCGGAGTCAGAATCTATTGTAACAAATACCGCTCCTTTCCCGTTAATAAAACCTTCTCTTAATGCAAGCCTTTTTCCGCTGTTAAAGGGTTGCCTTACAAGCTTTACCCTGTGCGGGAATTCTTTTTTTGCCTTCTGCATCCAATCCCATGTGTCATCCTTTGAACCGTCGTCAATACAGATTATCTGCATCTTTTCTGGAGGGTAATCACTGGCTACAACAGATCTCACAGTATGTAAAACCTGAGCCCCCTCATTATAGGCAGGAATAATTACCGTTACTGAAGGCAGCTTTTTATCACATACCGGGTTGTATGGCCGGTAATGACATGCAAACCATATCCTTATCGCAATAAGCGATACAGACCAGAGGGAAACAACGATGGCAAGAACACTTTTTGTCGGTAATAGTTTTAAAAATAACTGTTCGTTAATACTTTTTGCCAAATCATCTGCAAAAAAGAAATGATACAGTGTAAGGGTTATTGCTATTGTTAAGGTTATTAATAATACCCAGGGGTAAAATATATCAGCATTAAAACGTGGTAAACCATTATTTTTTTTCATTTTATAACTCAGTAAAACATTATTATTAATCGTTAAATCGTCCAAAAAAAATTCAGCAATATGATAATTTTTCCAGCCAAATGTCAATAAAAAAATTCCATTGATTTTTTTCAGTCCAGACCAGACTGTGCAAAGCCAATGGAACTTTTGTAATGTTATGACACCAATAATTAGATTTTGTTCACCGGAAAATTATTTTGTCATCTTATTTAAATAAAAAAGGAGTAAATTCAAATAGATAATCACGCCATTTTGCCCATGTATGGCCGCCGTCTGTTTCCCTGTAAACAGGTGAAAAGCCGTGTTTTTTGAGCATTTCTACCGATGCCCTGGTTGTATCTATTAGAAAATCCTCTGTACCTGTCGCAAACCAGATCAATTTTAGCCCCTTTTTCAGTTCATTGTTATCAAGCATGGCCTTATATTCTTCTTCAAAATCAGGGGATGAGTCCTGTCCGGGTGTGGCATTTCCCAGGCTGAATATCCCTGAACTGAATACCCCGATATATGAAAACTTTCCCAGATCTTTCATGGTAATATTAATGGTTTGCATGCCGCCCATGGAAAGCCCTGCTATTGCCCTGTTTTCACGGTCTGTTAACACACGATAATTATTTTCTACATAGGGCATAATATCATTTGTAAAGTCACTGGAAAATTCATCAACCATAGCATTAACGCCGCCACCCATACTGAAATTCCTGGTTGTATGACCGGCAGGCATAACAATAACCATAGGTTTGACCTTTTTTTCTGAAATGAGATTATCAATTATCAGGCCTGCCCTTCCTACCGTACTCCATGAGTCGTCGCAATCCATAGCTCCGTGCAGGAGATAAAAAACAGGGTATTTTTTATTATCTGACTCATATCCCGGAGGGGTATAGATATGCATGCGACGGTGCCGGTTAAGGGTTTTTGAAAAATAATAAACCTCTGCAACAGCACCATGGGGGAGCTGTTTCATCTCCATAAAATCAGCGCCTGGCACATAAACCATGCTCCAGACATTATTGTTTGATTCACTTATTGATGTGTTATTTGGGTCAACAACCGAGGCGCCATCTACAGTAAATGTGTACCTGTAGGCCCC
>CAZCMD010000114.1:0-15562 GCA_964499695.1 uncultured Desulfatiglans sp. | reverse complement strand
AAAATACAGGAAGATTACCAGGCTTGATGAGGTTTATAAGCCTGAAGCAGGTAACATATCCTCAGAAAAGGAGTATATTGAAATAATAGATATTCTCCTTGATGCACTTATTAAACTAGGGAAGCTCCCTCTTATCAATAAAATCCCTGATGACCTGACTGAAAAAAGGAGGGTCTTGAGAGCCCTGCTCAATATCAGGCCTCCCGGCACAATGAAGGAAGAGTTTATTAAAAACATAGACAGGCTGCTCCAGCATGAACTCGCCCGAAAGACAATTTTTGATTCACAGGATATTCCCCCTGTCTCTAAACTTTTCCCCAAAAACCGCCTGAAGCATCCGGGTAAAATCTTTTTATGGAAAGGGGATATTACATCTCTCAAGACGGACGCCATTATTAATGCAGCCAATGACCGGATGCTTGGCTGCTTTCAGCCGCTCCATAACTGCATCGATAATGTCATCCACAGTGCAGCAGGGCCGCTTCTGCGTGAAGACTGCAAGGCCATCATGGATATGCAGGGCAGAAGAGAAGGTACCGGGGATGCAAAGATTACCAGGGGCTACAACCTGCCAGCAAGGTTTGTAATCCATACGGTTGGTCCCATAATAACCGGGGATGAGGTGACTTCATATCAGCAGGAACAGCTCGCATCCAGCTATATCAGTTCTCTCTCTCTGGCAGGACAGATCGGGGATATAAAATCCATTGCCTTCCCCTGTATATCAACCGGCGTTTTCAACTTTCCACAGGGGCTCGCGGCTGAAACGGCTGTTGAAACCGTGGATGAGTGGCTTGAAAACAACCCCAAGACCTTTACGCAGATAATTTTCAATGTCTTTCTTGAGGAGGATCTTCTTTGTTATGAACGAATATTCAGGGGATAGGGTATTAGAGATCATCGCCGATTCCGTTAACCAAAGCGAACGTATCCTGATAGGCGGAGGCGCAGGTCTCTCCGCATCAGCAGGCATAGACTATACAGACACAAAGACCTTTTCAAGGCTTTTTCCAAAATGGGTAGAGAAGGGTTACAGGATGCAGTATGAGTTTATAGGCTTTGAGGAGTGGACAGAGGGCGAGAGGTGGGCATACTGGGCAACCCACATGAACCATGTCTTTTATCAATTCCCGTCAAGCCCTGTATATGAAAAGCTCCATGAGATAGTAAAGGGAAAGGACTTTTATGTGATCACCTCCAATGCGGACGGCATGTTTATAAAGTGCGGGTTTGAGCCTGAGCGGGTCTTTCAGGCACAGGGTAACTATGACAGGCTCATGTGCATGAAGCGGTGTACAGCAGAGACATGGCATACAAAGCCCTATATGGATAAAGCCCTTGCTGCAATAGACCATGAGACATTCAGCGTGGCTGATGAGGCCATACCCCTTTGCCCAAGATGCGGTGGCAAAATGACCGTGGCATTCAGACAGAGGGAAGATTATGAAGAGTGGGTGGACAGGTATGAAAACTGGATAAATGGCATTATGGATAAAAGGCTAATTGTCATGGAATTCGGTGTGGGGTTCAATACTCCGGGGGTTATAAGGCGGCCCTTTGAGTATCTGGTTTATTCACATGATAATGTGCTCTTTGTCAGGGTAAACAGATCATACGTAAGTTACGCCAATACAGGCCACCCCCAGATACCATATGAGATAAAAAGCAAGTCCATATCCGTAAACGGGGATGCTGCGGGTTTTATTGAGAAGTTGCATAATTTAATAAACCAGAGTAAATAATCATTGTTTTCGGGTCTTTAAATTTAGTAAAATGGATAAAACTCACAGGGTTCGATATGGAAAATAGTTATAGCGAAAGAAGAAAAGACGAGAGAACAGCGGCAACGATGTCAAGCGTAGAATTCTCAGTAAACACCCTTGAACTTGTTTATCAGTTTAAGATAATTGAAACATCTGCTTCAGGTATGAGTTTTATTATCAAAGAGGGGTCTGTTGTGCTTGAACATATGAAGGAGGGGATGGTAATTGATATGAAGTTTTACCCCGAAGGTGTAAGAGAGGCGCCGAGATTCCTCAAAACAAAGATAATGCATATTACAAAATCCGAATCAAGCCGTTTTCGTGGCCATTATCAGGTGGGCATTATGCTGGTGGAAGATATTTAAAAAGGCTCAGCAACAGATCAGTTGCACCCGGCGAACCACTCATTAACCTTCTTGAAATCAACCCCTCCGGAAAATAATACATGCTGGAACTCAAAAGGTTTGCCGCCGGTATCTGCATCAATAGCCAGTTCAATTATCTCTGTGCCATCCGCATTTTCCGGGATGGATTTCTTTATGCGTTGACACCCTATTGGTTCTTTGTCCTGGATTATCTTGAACCCCAGTGTTGTGTTGGGATAGTCAAAACCATAGGTATTTGTAAGGGTGTAATGCAAAATCACCTGTCCATTCCCAGTGTCTTTGATATCTTTAACCTCGACCTTGACATCTCCACCAAAGGCATATGAGAAGAAGAAACCAGATAAAACAAAAATAACAGCCACCGCAAACGCAAATGTATTTTTTTTCATGCTATTCCCCTTTTGTATGTATTCATATAATAAGACGTCTTACTCATCTTAGAAATTGGGGATTCTAAAAGGGAAGACGCTAATATACTTTTTTATTTTAAAACCGGGATAAGAAAACCATAAGACCTGGTTTTATGGTAGATATTTAAATTACTTTTAATAATAATCAACTAAAAATCAGCATTATTTCAAAAAACTTATTAAAAAATCATTAACTGGTGGCCTTTCGTAACGAGTTGTAATATTATTCCTGGCTATCTGAATTTCATCTCGCCAACCCCTTTTAAAGGAGGCCTTTATGTTAAACCACGGAAGAAAATTATTCATAACGATTATCTTTTTATTATTCATGTCCTTCCCCCTGTTTTCCGGCTGCAAGGGATCTGATACCCGTGAAAAGGTGGATGATACAGTAGAAGAGCTGGCAGGGAAAAAACAGGTAGACCAGATGAAAAAGATGGAAAAGGATATAGGCTCCATCACAGACAAGCAGGATGATAGAATGGACGGCATTGATGAAACCGAATCGGATGAAGAATAACCTCATGGGTTATTATGAAATACAGGGTTCGCATAAAATCTAAAAACAGAACGGATGCCATTACAGAAGGTGCAGAAAGGCTTGGTGTTGACCCTTCAAAGGTTATTATCCTTGAGGAGGCGAATGAGAATTACCTTGTCTCAGTAACCGACGCTCCGGGTGAATTTGATATAGAAACCAGCGATGATAAAATGTCCGCCATCTTAAGGATAATTACACCTCCTTCAGGAGCAGGCCCACCTCTTGTCATAGAAGATATAGAAAAAGAGGTCTCAGCTTTAGGTATAAGCTATGGGATAGAACATGATCTGATCCGCGCCACGGTTAATGAGGTTAATGAAACCGGCAAACACTTAAGTAATATTATAATTGCTAAGGGGAGTCCTCCTCAAAAGGGTGAAAAGGCAAGGGTTGATGTAAAGATTGGCCGTGATGCGCCTAACAAAGACCCAAAGGCATCTGAAATGGTAAAGCCGGGCCAGGTCATTGCAGTAAAAACCCCTGCTTACGCAGGCACACCCGGCAGAAATATATTCGGAGAAGATGTCCCGGCGGTCCCGGGTGACGAGATCTCATTTTTATCAGGAGAGAATGTTACAATAAATAAAAATGGGGTTGATTATGTATCTCTCTCTTATGGGGCTGCGAGGACCACATGGCAGGGGGTTTCCGTTACCGATCTCGTCAGTGTGAGCAAAGACAAAATGTATGCCGAGATGCCCTTTTTCCCACTTCTGGCGGATAACAGCAGGCTGACCACGGATGACATCACAAATATCCTCAAGGCTAAGGGGGTAAAATATGGTATAAACATTACCTCCATAAAAGAAGCCCTTGAAAAAGGCGAACCGGTTGATAACCTCAGGGTGGCAGAGGCAACACCTGCTAAAAACGGTATAGACTCAAAGATTGAATTTATGTTCAGGGTTAATGGTATTGACCCTGAAGAGGCTGTAAAAAACAGGGCTGAGGGTGTTTTGCCAACCATTGAAACAAGGGATATTGTCCTCGGAGGAGAAATTATTGCCCGGAAGGTTCCCCCTGTTAAACAGGAAGACGGGAAGAGCATAACAGGCGAGGTGATAAGGGGTATCAAACCTGAAGAGAAGAAGGTCAGGGCTGGAAACAACGTTGAAGCCAGAGACAACGGTCATGTGTTTGTGGTTTCTGAAGGTGTCACAGCAGGTTATGCTGACTATTCCGGGGATACAATATCTGTGGTGAAGGCCCTTGAGATATCCGAAGACAGGTTATCCGCCAGTATATTGATATATCCGGCATCCTCAATGAAAAGGGTCATGACCATTGGTCTTATAAGGGAGGTAATCGAAAAAGAAGGTATCAGGTATGGCATAAATCTTGAGGAGGCAGAGGTATTTCTCGCATCTGAAGGCAAAAACGGCTTTCCTCCAAAAAGGATTGTGGTTGCAAAAGGCAAGGCCCCTGTCCACGGTAAGGATGCGAAAATCAACCTGAGCTTCAGTCTGGAAAGGCAGGCTGGCCGTGTTGACAGCAAGACAGGACTAATGGATTACAAGGAACTGTCATTGATACATAACGTAAAAAAAGGCGATACCCTTGCAGAAAAGATCCCCTTCACAGAAGGCATTCACGGAAAGGATATTTTCGGTGATGTAATACCTTCATCCCCTGGTAAAGACAGCAAACTAAATCCGGGCACGAATGTTATTATTTCACCGGATGGTCTGAAGCTTATCTCAGATATGAACGGCATGGTAATCCAGGATGGAAACAGGATATCTGTTACCCAGTGCCATGAGATAAAGGGCGATATAGACACGAGTACTGGTAATATTACAATGGATGGGTCACTGATTATTCAGGGCTGGGTCTGCACCGGCTTTGTTGTGCGGGCAAGCGGGGAGATACATGTCGGCAAGGGTGTAGATCAGGCAATCATAGAGGCAGGCGCAGGTCTCTATATACGGGGAGGGATTATTGGGGGTGAAAATGTAAATGTTATGTCCAGCGGAAACCTTACGGCCTTTTTCATAGAAAAGGCAAGGGTGCATGCAAAAGGAGATATCACTGTCCATAATGATATACTTAACAGCAGTGTCTCAACAGGAAACAGTCTGGATATAACAGCCGGAAAGGGCCGCATAATAGGCGGTTTAGTTACCGCCTTCATGGGAATAAAAGCCAATGAAACAGGTTCCACCTCAGGGATAAAAACAAACATTGTTATTGGTTTTGACCCTGAACAGACAGAGAGGAAGGAAAAGATCAAAAGACATCTGGAAGCCTTCAGGCACCAGAAGGCAAAGATTGATCTGTTTCTTGTCAGGTTCCGGAATCAAAAGGGCCAGGCAGAGATCCCAAGAAGTATGCGTTTCAAACTTGATAAGCTTATAAAACAGAGACGAAATATTGCCCAGATGGAGGCCAAGCTTAACAGCTACATGGAGGAGCTTCAGCAGAAAGAGCTTGAGGCCCTTGACCATCCCCCAATGCTTACAGTTAACAGGATGGTATATGCAGGCACAAAAATTAATATAAAAGGCTCTGTTATGGATGTAGAGACCGATATGCCCGGAAAAATAAAATTTTACCTGGATGAAAACAACAGGATAACCTTTATATAAAACTAATCCCAGCAAGGAGGATATAAGTATGAACATTAAATCTATAAAAGTAAGTGACCTGATGAACAGGGATGTGAAGATCATTGATAAAAACAGCAGCATCATATCTGTTGCAAAACAGATGGTGGAAGGACATGTCTCCAGTTTTGTTGTTATGCCCGATGATCCGCATGATGCCTTCGGGATAATAACAAGAAAGGACGTAGTTGAAACTTTTGTTAATGGGGGCACAGTGGATACATCGATACTGGTTAAGGATGTTATGTCAAAGCCATGCCTGTGCGTTCATCCTGAACTCTCTCTCTATAACTGTTTTCAGATGATGGAGATGGTAGGGGTGAGAAGGATGCCTGTTACCGAAGGGACTAAACTGGTGGGGATAATCAGCAATACTGATATACTTAGCAACATTGTAAAGGATGTACTGTAGAAAAATATCAGGGCGGTAAAAGATAGCGCTTTAACCGCCCTGGACTTGATACAGTATCTGCTGGAATTGTTGTTTCCGGTCTATGCCAGCCCCTCAACCTTTATCTTTTTCTTTTTAAGCAGGTTAATATTCTCAAGCACTCCTCTGCCTGCTATCTTATCAACAACGTATATCAGGTTCCCATTGTTTTCAGCATATTTCTGCCCGTAGGAGATGGGGACATCCGGGTTCATATCCTCTAAAAGAGAGCGTGTAACCGATTCTGTCTTTCTTTCTCCGTTTGCAAGTAACACAACTGTACCGGCCTTGTACACCAGCTCAGCACCCATTGATATCGCATAATTGGGGCATTCCTTAACCGAGGAGAAATGACCGTCTGTCACGGAATTCTTAATGGTGTTGCTGTCAAGCTTCACAAGCATTACAGAGCTTCCCTTAAAGGGTATCCCGGATTCATGGAATGCTACGTGACCGCGGCCCCCCACGCCAATAATCTGGATATCAATGCCGCCGGCCTTTTTTATTTTACCCGCATATCCGTCCAGAATTTCTTTTTTTACCCAGGCAAGATATTCCGACCCGGCCTTCTGTTTTATCGCAATGGATTTTCCAGCATCCGTTCCCCTGTACTCCCAGTCACCCGGGTGGTTTTTCAGTTCACTTATAAGCCTTTTCTGGTCTATCAATGAACCGAATGGCACGCTTGTCTCGATGAATTTCTTTTTAAGAAGGCTGAAAAATTCCTGAATCATAAAATAGCAGTAGCTTTCAGGATGTATAACACGCTGCTGAGGGTTTTCACCCGGAAGCCCCACATATTCATCAAGGTTGAAGCTCCGGATCCGTCTGCTGTCAAACTCGCCCCTGTTTGCTGCCTCTGCAAGATGTTTATATGCACCCGTGGGTGAATTACCCGTTGCAAGCCCAAGTATAACCTCTTTTTTTACTTTTAACTTTTTAATGAGTTCCTTTTTTATTGTATCAGCAGCAACCCTGCTCACGTGCTCAAAGTCTTTCGTTATAATAACCTTAACGGACATATTGTCTCTCCTGTTTATAAAGTTGGAAAATGTGTTTCAACCCAGAATCCTTTTGACGACATCGGCGATCTCTTTACAAAATTTGGCTGTAACATCTTCAGAGGGACCTTCGACCATAACCCTGCACATGTTCTGGGTTCCTGAATAGCGGACAAGCACCCTGCCTTGTTCTCCCAGCTCCTTTTCCACCCTATCTATTATCTTCTTTATTTCCGGTTCTGTATTAATTTCGGGTTTTCTTTTTACATCAACATTTATGAGCTTCTGAGGAAAGATATCCATCATCTTTGCCAGTTCCGAAAGGTGCTTGCCTGATCTGACCATGGCGGCGAGCAGTTGCAGTGCAGTGATAATGCCGTCACCCGTTGTGTGCTGATCAAGAAAAATCATGTGCCCGGATTCTTCACCACCTATAACCCCGCCAAGCTTTATCATGTCTTCAAGCACATATCGGTCTCCCACCTTGGAGGCATGGTGCCTGAAACCGTATTTTTTACAGGCCATTCGAAGCCCCAGGTTGCTCATGATGGTGCTTACCAGAAGGTCGTTTTTCAGTTTTCCCTGCTCCTTGAGGGTATTTGCACATATGAGCAGGATCTGGTCACCGGTAATTTCATTGCCCTTTTCATCTACTGCTATCAGCCTGTCACCGTCGCCGTCAAAGGCGAGCCCTATTGCCGCCCCGTTTTCAACGACCTTTTTCCTGAGGTCAGCGGTGTGCTGAGAACCGCAATTATCATTAATGTTAACGCCGTTGGGGGTATTGTGAATCACATCTACATCTGCCCCGAGTTCCCAGAATGCGGAAGTGGCGACTTTATAGGTGGCACCGTTGGCCGTGTCGAGGACTATCTTCATCCCCTCAATGGAGAGATCCCTGGGGAATGTATTCTTGAGGAAAACAATATAACGGCCATTCACATCGCTCAGGCGGAAGGCCTTGCCCATCTCCTTTACAGGCGGCACAAGCTCATGCAGGGTATTACTCAGCATCAGGTCTTCAATGGCCTCTTCCTGTTCATCAGAAAGCTTGAATCCGTTGCCTGAAAAAATTTTTATGCCATTATCCTGATAAGGGTTGTGAGAAGCAGAAATAACAATGCCTGCATCGGCCCTCATGCTCTGTGCTGCAAAGGCGATCCCCGGTGTTGGCAAAACCCCGAGCAGGTAAGGATCACCTCCCATTGAGGTAATGCCTGACTCAAGAGAACTCTCAAGCATGTAACCGGATATGCGGGTGTCTTTGCCTATTACAACCTTCGGGCGCGCCCTTTCTTTTTTAAGTATATACACAACCGCCTGGCCAATGGCAAATGCGATCTGAGCGTTCATCGGATACCTGTTTGCTTCCCCCCTGACTCCGTCAGTGCCAAATAATTTTCCCATAAAGGATCCTCCATAAGAGTTAATAAAAAATGAATCAAACACAATTACATAATCACAAATACCTTTGAATATGCCACAGGTATAATTTTATAAAGGTACGGCAGATAGAGACTTACCCTGCAAAGAGCCCGAATGATGGTAAAATATTCCCTGCCTTTTCACAGAACTTATCAATAATCCCCTGAAGCCATATGGTACCCTTCTCAGATACCTGAGCAGGTAGCCCCTGTATGATTGATATATAGTCTGACCCTTTTCCGTTTAATG
Source organism: uncultured Desulfatiglans sp. (assembly GCA_964499695.1). Taxonomy (GTDB): domain Bacteria; phylum Desulfobacterota; class DSM-4660; order Desulfatiglandales; family HGW-15; genus JAAZBV01. Next base: position 6,754 of record CAZCMD010000114.1, on the reverse strand, counting down.
ATTTTTCAAAGGCGGAGAGGAAGGCCTCTCCTGAGATATCGATCCCGCTCTTCTTAAGATCACCGGAAAAAAGCCCTGCTATCTCAGTGAATTTTGAATTAAGCTCATTTCTCCCTTTTGTCATGGCGTTTTCACCATGTTCCGGTGTCTTGACCTTACCGGCTAACACTTCAAGGCGTTTGAGACGTTCTTTCCTTGCCATGGCCAGTTTCTCAACTGCCCCTTCAAAGACAAGCCTGCCCAACTCCTGTGAATCAAAAAACGGGCGCCTCACATGGGTGTACCACTCCTTAAGGGCCATCAGGTTTGCAAGATAGATGATATTGTTTTCAATAATACGGCGGAGATTTGGGTATGCTTTGGACCTGTAATCGATGGCCTTTCCCTGGTGGGTTTTCCCTACAATCAGTTTATTGTCATCAATAAAGTCGTTACGCAGCACGGAATTGGCTGCGACCACATTTCCGAACCCCATGCGTAAAGGGCCTACAATACCACCCTGGCCCCCCAGAAAAATGGCCGGCTGATTGAGCATGACGCCCCTTGGTACATCACCGATCAATGATGCAGTTGTCTTGTCCCCGTCAGGGGTGAAATTGAAGTGTATATATGAACTACCGACCTCGCTGTGATCCTTGCGGCTCGTGCCTCCGGCCATGAGACAGTCACAGAAATTGATAAGACTGCCCAGTGTTACAAAAGGAAAGAGGATAGTCTGTTTAATCCCCACGCAGTGTGCGCCGTTTGCCTCCTCTTCAAGGATACACCCCTCACGCACCTGTGCGCCTGACCCCATGTTGGCCTTTTCGAGAAACACCGAATCTGAAAAAAAGCCGCCCTTAAGTTCCACCCCTGGTCCCAATTGGCAGTTGCTTATGGTAACCGGGGCCTCATAGCCTATCTTTGAGCCTGCGGAGATAACAGTTTTTTCACCGTAGATCCTGCATCCGGGATAGATCTTTACCCCGTTAGAGGATATGTTTTCTGTTTTTATTTCATCGCCCAGGTCAAGGCTGAAGGGATTAGGGATATCAACACCCTTGTTAATAAGCTCTATGATCTTATCATGACATCGAAGTTTGGTTTCCATAATCTTCTCCTGAAAGGCCTTTTTATAAATTAGTTACAGATTATTATCAAATAATTTTTACAGGATATGCCCGGTCCTGACCTGATTTTCTCATTGACACATAAAGGTATTGCCCATATATTTTCAATGACTATTAATTGATTTAAACACTACAGCGCCTGCTGAGCCCTGAGCCCATTATGCGCAGGGCTCTTTTTATCAGGAGGTTTCTGCTCCATATGAAAATTACGAAACTTGGCCAATACATTGACCTTCTCCTGGAAGAGGTCATTAATCAGGCTGCCCATTCAGGACACCGCGAGGATTCCTTATCCAATCTGGCAAGGGAGATCAGGTTATCCGAATGTCACAACACAAGGGTGGTGATATTCGGGGGTGGCACCGGGCTTTCCACGGTGCTTGGTGGAGATTCCCGGATTGACGGCTGGCCGGAAAATCCCTTTGTGGGGCTGAAGGAGGAATTCCCTCTGCTGGATGTAGTGGTGTGCACGACAGATGATGGAGGTTCAACAGGCCAGCTCCTTAGGCAGTTACCCATTATCGGGATAGGCGACATCCGGAAGGTGCTCCTTTCCCTGATCCTTCGTGCGAATCTTCAGAAGAGCTATGATCTTGACGATGTCTCAACAATGAACCTGATCCGCCTCCTTCATGCAATATTCAACCGAAGGTTTGCCGAGGGCTTTAACGATTACCGGCATGTCGCAAACCCCCTTCTTTCTGTGTCCCGTCCTTTAAGAAGGTATTGCCCTGAACCCCTTAAGACCCTTTTTTCAACACTTGGTAGATATATTTCTCCCGGTGGAAAGGGGCCTGTAATAGAACCCGGAGGCCACTGCCTGGGTAACCTTATGCTCGCGGCAGCCATATTAAGGTCGGCAGATGAAACAGGATGTTTTCCTCCTGATCTGAAGGCGATCCTTACGGGGATTGAAGTCATTGCAGAGGCTATTGGCGCTAATCCCGGATTTCTGCATCCTGCTACTGCCACACCCGGTCAGCTTATATTAAGATACAGCAACGGGGTTGCTGTCAGGGGACAAAGCAAGGCCTCCATAACACAACGTCGCCTGCCTATAGATCATTTATCTGTTGAATGCCGTGATAAAGCCTCTGTAAGTGCAGATGTTATCAGTGCAATAAAAAATGCGGATCTTATTCTTTTTGCCCCGGGTAGTCTCTATACCTCGATTATGCCCATACTTCAGCTCACACCTGTTATAAAGGCGATACGTAAAAATAAAAAGGCGCTAAAGATACTGGGGGCCAATTTCTGGGCACAGGCCGGGGAGACTGACATATCCCGCCACAGGATGAGCAGGGGCTTTCACGTCTCAGAGCTGATTGAGGCATATGACAATAATATCGAAGGAGGGTTTGACGGGCTGTTTGATGTGGTGCTGAGCGCCAACCTGGAACATATACCGGGTGATGTGATCCGCAATTACGCACTGGAGGGGAAAAGCCCTATTTATCTGGACCGTGAAAGGGTGGAGGGCATGGGGATACTGCCGGTAGAGGCTACCATGTATTCACCTGAACGGTTAAGGACGGCCAATGTGATTCATCATGACCCTCAGAAGTTTTCTCTGGCTGTTCGTGCGCTTCTTATCGCACACAAGCATTTGAACCTGAAGAAAGAACAAACCTTATCCCGGCCAAAGGTCAAAAGGCATAAAGGGATGGTTTATACGGATTCACCACTTTTTTCCTCTTATCATTCCGAGGCAAAGGCAATACTTTCCGGGATAAAATTTTCTCCGAAAGAGCTCAGGAAGACCATGCTTGATATTATCTGGGAGAATCGTGATATCCGCATTGAACATCTTAAATATTTCAGGGGTGTAAAAATTATCCCGGCCGCAGGATGGTCAAGGAGCAGGGAATGGGATAATGTCCTTGGATATTATGAACCTGAAGAGAGGTTACTCAAAATCCATGAGCAGGCGGGAAGGGATCCCGATCTCCTCAGGGCAAGTCTTCTTACGGCCCTGGGCGAATCACTGCTGGGAAGGTATATTGAATCCAGGCGATGGATTAATGGAGAAGATCTTGCTACATGGGGTATGAGGCGCTATGAGATCCGGCTGCGGCCTCAAATTGACCGTGCATGTTTCCTTGATGATAAGGCCCTTCGCAATTATCTCAGGCTGGCTCGCATGCTTGAAAGCCCGCATGATCCTATTACCTTTGGGATAACCCTTAACGACAAGGAAGGATTTCTCCCTCCTGGCCTGCTTTTCGGGTTGTTATACGCCTGGTATCTGAACAACTCCTACGGCAGGATCATGGAATATGAGATGTCACTTCTGCGCTGGTCTCCGGAAAAACTTATACCCTATCAACTGGAAGAATATAATCGCAAAAAGGAAATGGTAAAATTTTTTCGGAACCTTGTATTTATGCATGAGGATAAATAACTGTATCATTGTATGATTTAAAAACAATTTATCATAAAGGGGCAATAAAGTGAAAAATCTGAGGGTGATTCTCATCAGCGGCCTTTCCGGTTCCGGAAAGACAACGGCTATCAAGGCCCTGGAGGATATAGGGTTCTACTGTGTCGACAACCTGCCCATCCTTCTTCTGCCGCAGTTCCTGGAGTTGTGTGAACAGTCTGACGGAAAGATTTCAAAGGTCGCAGTGGTAAAGGATATAAGAGAAGAGGCTTCCAGTCCCCTGTTCAGGCCCACGCCAGATTCTGTCAATCTGGAAAAACCGCCTATGAAACCGGAAGAGGCGGAAAAGATTATAGATATGTCGGAGGAATCCCGGAGGATTTTGAATGGCCTTAAAAGTGAGGGCTACCGTATTGAAATCCTCTTTCTGGAGGCAAAGGATACAATCCTGATAAAGAGATTCAGCGAGACCCGGCGTCAGCATCCCCTGGCTGTAGGCGGCTCCATCAGGGACGGCCTGCACCTGGAAAGAAGGCTGTTGCAGTTTTTAAGGGACATGGCTGATCAGGTCATTGATACATCATCAATCAGCGTTCATGAGCTTAAACAGAAGATACAGCATTATGTCCAGGAGGAGAACCCGCTTAACCGTATGACGGTTTCGCTTATATCCTTCGGTTACAGCTTTGGCATTCCGACTGAGGCTGAAATAGTTATGGATGTACGTTTTCTGCCAAATCCCTATTTTGTGGAGGAATTCAGGAGCCTGAACGGGAATGATCCGAGGGTGTATGAGTATGTAATGAAATGGGATGAGACAAAGGAGCTTTTGAGGCACCTTGAAAACCTGATCCGCTTTTTATTACCTCTCTACCAGAGAGAGATGAAGACCCACCTTACCATTGCTGTGGGATGCACAGGGGGAAAGCACCGCTCTGTCTCCGTAGTAAATCGTCTGGCAGAGGTGTTCCGGAAAGAGTTTGACAACATGGGGCTCTACCTCCTGGTAAGACACAGGGATGTTGAGAAGGGTTAAAAGGCGCTTACAGAATCTTTAGGTAGTATAGATGCTGAAAGGGTTATTGCCTTAATTCAGAGGGAACCCTTTGACTATACAAAATGGCAAAGAAATTTATGGGAAGGGCAAAGAGTTCAAGATATCAGTCGAAATGCGATAAGGCATCTTGAAAACACCGTAGAAGAATTAAAAGAATAGGGACTGCCTCTTAATCCAATCCCCTTTCCTGTCTTCAAATCAATCCCCTTGAAAATTCAGGGGGGAGTGAATATAGTTTACACATCTTTTTGCATTGCTCTATTTATTAATGATAAGCATCAACGGAGGCCATATGTCCGACAAATCATGTCCCATACCCGAGACCTTTCAGTCCATGTTCTGGAGTATTTTATATCTTACACTCATATTTTTTCTTACGTTCATCAGCCGATATATTTTTTCTCCCCTTCTTCCGACCATATCGGCTGACCTCGGCATAAGCGCCGGCCAGGCAGGCTCTATCTTCCTTATAAGCTCACTGGGGTTTATGATCGGGGCGGTTACCTCGGGCTTTGTCTCTTCAAAAATAAACCACAGGGGCACCCTTATATTATCCATCTTCTGTGTATCCATAATGTTAATAATATGTGTAACAATGACCTCTCTTGCTACAATAAGGCTTGCCATGCTGATAATAGGTATAGCAGCCGGGTTTAACCTGCCATCCATAACCGCCATAATTACTGCGATTGTGAGCCGTCCGGACTGGGGCAAGGCCCTTGCCGTTCAGCAGCTTGCTCCTCCTTCAAGCCTCATACTGGGGCCGCTCCTTGTTGTATTTATACTGCACTGGTTCCATTGGCGGTTTCTAATGGGCGGGATTGCCGTGTTTGTATTTTTAATGGCCATCACACTCCTGATATCAAGGATAGGTGATTTCCCGGGTGATGCACCAAAGGTGAAGCTTGCACGTTTCATACTTGCACAGAGGTCATTCTGGATACTGATCGTGCTTTTTTCCCTAGGCATGGGTGGGCAATTAGGTGTTTATACAATGATGCCACTTTATCTTATTACTGAAAAAGGGATTGACGCTGAGACGGCCAATACACTGGTCGGCATATCCCAGATATCCGCACTTTTTATGACCTTTTTTTCAGGGTGGGTAACAGACAGGATTGGAGAGAAAAAGGCAATTGCCCTGTTCCTGCTCTCTTCAGGGGTTGTTACCCTGTTCCTTGGGCTCCTGTCAGGTACATGGCTCAAGGTGATGGTCTTTTTACAGCCAGCCCTTATTGCCTGCTATTTTCCGCCGGGGTTTGCAGCCCTTTCACGCATTGTTCAGCCTGATTACCGGAGCCTTGCTACATCATGGGTAACCCCATCTGCCCTTGTGCTGGGTGGTGGATTGCTGCCCACTGCACTTGGCTACATGGGCGAGGTATATTCTATCGGCACAGGCATTACACTCGCAGGGATACTGATTATCATTGGCTTTCCCCTGGCATTTTTCTTGAAACTCATAGACAAGATGGAGGACGGCTGCTAAGGCACTCCTTATATTCCATATAATAGCGGTAAAATGCCGCAAGGATAAGGGAGTGGGTAATCTCTCCCTCCCTTATCATCCTCCGGATATCATCAAGGGGGTGTAACAGCACCTCTATATCCTCTTTATCATCAAGGTTCTGTGGCCCGGAAGGTTCGCAGTCCAGTGCAAGGTATGAGTAGCACCTGTTATTCATAATGGCGGGGTTTGCATGGGTTACACCCAGAAAGACCATTTCTTTTGCGGTGTAACCTGTCTCCTCTTTAAGTTCCCTTATGGCCGCATCAAGGGGTGTATCCCCTTGTTCAACAATACCTCCGGGGATCTCCAGCACCACATCGCGAACCCCATGCCTGTATTGCTTTATCAGCACAATATCCCTATCCTTTGTTACGGGGATGATATTTACCCACTCATGAGATTCAAATACGTAAAAGTCATGCTCCTCACCTGTGCGGGGTGAAACAGCACGGTCTATTCGTAGATCAAATATCCTGTATGATTTTTCTTTTATGCTGGAGAGAAGTTTCCAGGGCTTAACTTTCAAGATAAGTTCCTCCATGTTCAGGTTGATTACAAACTGTATTTTGTACAAGATATCTATTGCCTAGACGGGTTTAAAACCCGTCTCTACAATCCGGTGCAAAATTCAGGGATTAAAAAAACCTTCAAGACCCTTCAGGTCATTGACTATCCTCATTTCAGGCAGGCTTTTAATA
>CAZCMD010000113.1:0-15592 GCA_964499695.1 uncultured Desulfatiglans sp. | reverse complement strand
ATCTCAACCTTAAGCCCATCCTTGATCTCGTCAGGGAGCGATTTAAAACAGTCCCTGCAAAATGATAATCCTGTGGGTTTATAGTCACCACATAAACACCGTCCTGAATTATAATTTTTTATATAAAAATCTTTTGTACGTTCAGATTCCTTAAGCATAAAATTTCCTTTCATCTTTAACAGTAAGTCGAGCGGGATATCTATAACAAGCACGCGAGTGGGAAGTCCATAAGAATCTAAATAGTGTTCATCCAGAAACCCGTGTTTTTAATGTAGTCTGTAGCTATAAACTTTCAGCTATTATACTGTCTAGACCCTATTTACTCATTTCTGCCGGTTGATCATAATTGACTTTTTCATATTTAGGACAATAAAGGAGATATGCTATGGATAAGGATAAGAGAAAAAAGAATGATATAGCAGTAATGATGGATGCCTACACGAAGGCCGGGACTCCGGGCAATGAACACAGGGCACTTGCGAATCTGGAAGGGCGCTGGAAAACAACTACAAAGTCATGGATGGAACCTGATACGCCTCCTGTTGAACACACAGGAACCTGTGAACAAAAAATGATTTTTGGAGGCCGTTTTCTTCAGCAGGAATATTCCGGTGATATGATGGGCGAATCGTTTATGGGAATCAACCTGATCGGTTATGATAATTTTACCAAAAAGTATGTTTCAACCTGGATAGATTCAATGAGTACAGGAATATATTATTTTGAGGGGACTTCAAGCCCTGATGGAAAGACTATTACACAGAGATGCAATTACAATGACCCTGTGAAAGGTCCTGCTATCTGGCTGAGTATAACCAGGATCGTGGACAATGATACTTTGGTATATGAGATGTATCTCATACCCACTGGTGGCAGTGAAGAAAAGATGATGGAGATGACTGTTAAACGTGACTGACCATACCAAAAAGGAGATAAAAAATGGCTAAATATGTTGACGGATATGTATTGGTGGTGCCTTCGGATAAGGTTGAAGAATACAAGAAGATGGCTTCTGAGGGCCGCGATATGTGGATAAAAGCCGGGGCGCTTGAGTATTTTGAATGCATGGGTGAAGATCTGCAGGTAAAAGAAATGGGTGGGATTAAACCTCTGACGTTCCCAGAAATGGTAAAGGCAAAGGCGAATGAAACAGTCTGGTTTTCGTTTATTGTGTACAGATCAAGGGCTCATCGCGATGAGGTCAATTCAAAAGTGATGAAAGAGATGCAAAAGTCTGAAGAACAATGCCCCATGCCCTTCGATATGCAGAGGATGGCTTATGGCGGGTTTGCTGTAGAGGTGGAGGGACGGAGTTGATAAAGACACAAAATATTACACCGTGCCTCTGGTTTAACTATCAGGCTGAAGAGGCAGCCTCATTTTATGTGACGCTGCTTCCTGATTCCAGGATTGATCAGGTGTTCCATTCACCTGTTGACACACCAAGCGGTCCTGCCGGTTCTGTCATCACTGTTGAATTCACACTGGCGGGGATGAAGTTTGTCGCGTTGAATGGAGGGCCAGAATTCAACTTTACGGAGGCAGTATCATTTCAGATACACTGCAATGATCAGCATGAGGTCGACCGACTCTGGGAAAAGCTGCTTAATGGCGGGAAAGAGCTTGCATGCGGCTGGATCAAGGACAGGTGGGGGCTCTCATGGCAGATCGTACCGGTTCGGCTGGAGGAGCTGCTTAAAGACCCGGATAAGGACAGAGCTCGCAGGGCAATGGAGGCTATGTTGAAAATGGTCAAGATCGATATCGCAGCAATCGAGAGGGCTGCTAATGGTTAAGGAATACTGTATATTTCTGTATGAAAGACCGGGGTCAGCCCGATGACTTTGGGCAGTTTTATAAAATTAAAAACAACTGGATTCTCCGGTCAAGCCGGAGAATGACACGGTGGGGGTTTGGATTCTCCGGTTCAGTCTCCGCTAACCACCTTCCCTAAAGTCACAGCCTTCGATCAGTCACTATGGTAGGGCAAGATGGTGGCCAGAGAAGCTACGCCATGACAAGCAAGCCGGAGAATGACGTACCAGGTCTGGTTTCCTGATCTAGTCGGGGATGACGATGGTTGTTTGGATTCCCGATGCAGTTTATCCCGTATTTTGTGCAGTGCGTCGAACGGCACATCCATTAGAATCTAAATTACTTATTTATCGATACCTACCCTTCCAATATTTATAAAATGTTCATATGCCTTGTTCCAGGACAACCGGTATTCGTCAGTATCAATCTCAACCTTAAGCCCATCCTTGATCTCGTCAGGGAGCGATTTAAAACAGTCCCTGCAAAATGATAATCCTGTGGGTTTATAGTCACCACATAAACACCGTCCTGAATTATAATTTTTTATATAAAAATCTTTTGTACGTTCAGATTCCTTAAGCATAAAATTTCCTTTCATCTTTAACAGTAAGTCGATCTGGATATCTATATAACAAGCGCGCGAGAGGGAAGTCCATAAAAATCTAAATAGTATCCATCCAGAAAGAAAAAAACCTGGATATAGCTTTCAGCTGCCAGCGATCAGCTTTCAGCTAAATCTTTGTTTTAAATGCCTTATCGCTGATCTTCTCGGACTCACTCTCCATATAAACCTTACACAAAAGCGGGGCATATTTTTAATCACACGATGAACCCAGGATATTGCATAACCATGCCATTGTATCAACATAATCTTATTAATTTTTCAAGTACCCTTTTTCAGGTTCTTCAATTAAGAGGAAAACGGAGTCACCTTAAAAGACTTAAATGGAATTAGTGACGTTTTTTTTAATATTAGATTGTTTTTTTTCTGTAATGTTTCTATAAGTAGCAATTTATCTTTAATGATTTTAAGGAGTTTTACCAGAAATGAAAATCAAGTCTATCGGTTACGCCCTTCCCAGCAAGAAGATGACAAATGAAGATATCCTGAATGAAGTTGAACTCAGGAGCAGCAGGCATATGTCTCAGGCTACACTTAAAAAGCTGATATCAACCATAAAGGATCTCTATAAAAAGTCGGGGTCAAACATCAGATACCAACGGGCGGAGGGTGAGACCTCTCTCCAGTTCGGCATAAAGGCTGGTAAGGAAGCCCTTGAGAAGGCAAACATGTCTCCAAAGGATATAGACCTCCTTCTTTATGTAGGTGTGGGGCGTGGATGGATCGAGCCATCCACCAGTAATGTATTTATCGATGCCCTGAAACTGACCAATGCCACCGGTTATGATATCCTGGATGCCTGTGCCAGCTGGATGAGGGCGCTACAGACCGCCTACCTTTATATTAAGACCGGGACATATAAAAATGTGATGATCATGAACTGTGAATTCAATACCTATGAATATACCACCACAGAATTCAAGGGCCTTCATGAAATAGAGTACCTCTTTCCAGGCATCACGATCGGCGAAGCTGCAACCGCGACAATATTCAGTGCCTGCCCTGGTAATGATTACTACTTTTCGTTCAAGACATGGGCTGATAAACACAACCTTTGCAAAATCCCGCTTCCCAATCTGAAACAGTTTACCAATGGCGAACTTGCCGAACTTGAAACCCTCAGGTTCTACTCATACGGGGAGAAGCTCTTCAAATTTGCCCTGCCAAAGATATGCCGGCACTTCCTAGGGGATGAATATCTCAAGTCATTCAAGTATGACATCCTGTTCAGCCATGCTGCAAGTGATCCAATGACCGAAAAGGTCATCCAGCTGAGCAAACTCGATGTTAAAAAGGCATACAATATACATGGTAGATTCGGGAATACTGTATCAGCCTCTGTACCTCTGGCAATGGGTCTTGCCATGGACGATGGTTCTCTTAAACCGGGGCATAACGTCATGATTGGATTCGGCAGTGCAGGCTTTACCTCCGCATGGTGCGCATTTCAGCATAACTAGTTATGGAGCGGCCCTTTTATGCTGGCATAGACCTTGGATCCGTAAGTCTTAACCTTGTTGTTATCGATAAAGGTGGCAGGATTTTAGAAGGGGTCTATGAAAGAACGGAGGGTCAGCCTCTTTCTTCTCTTCTCATGGTTTTAAAAAGGCTTTCCGCTAGTTACGGGGAACTGGACGGCCTCTCTGTGACCGGAAGCGGGAGAAATATGCTCTCCAAAATCTTTTCCTGCGAGGCAGTAAACGAAATCACTGCTCACGGTCTTGGCGCAGCCTTTTCCAATCCTGATGTAAAAACAGTTATAGAGATAGGCGGACAGGACTCCAAGCTGATCCTCCTCAATAAAGATGATAAAACCGGCAAAATTGTCATATTTGACAGTGCCATGAACGATGTCTGCGCCGCTGGCACAGGTACATTCCTTGATCAGCAGGCAAAAAGACTTGGAATACCGGTTGAGGAGCTTGGAAATAATGCACTCAGGTCAAAGCATCCTGCACCCATAGCAGGAAGGTGCAGCGTGTTTGCCAAAACTGACATGATTCACCTTCAGCAGACCGGTGTCCCTGTAGAGGATATTGTGGCAGGCCTGTGTCATGCGCTTGCCAGGGGGTTTTTAAGCAACCTTGCAAAGGGGAGAACCCTGCCTGAACCAATCCAGTTCCAGGGAGGCGTTGCTGCAAACAAGGGTGTTGTAAAGGCATTTGAAACAATCCTTGACCTTCCTCCGGGCGGCTTGCATATCCCTGAAAACTTTCTTCTTATGGGGGCTATTGGTGCGGCACTTCATACAAAGGAAAATAACCACAGCAAAGGATACCTGCTAAATGACCTCATCAAAAGCCTTGAAAAGGAGATACACACAGGCAGAACACAAAAATCCTGCCTTCCACCCCTTAAAACCCGTGATGCAGTAGATGTTCACGCACCTTTCACACCTCTACTCAAGGATACGGAAATTAAAGAACTGTTTCTTGGTATAGACGTAGGCGCTGCGAGCGTCAACCTTGTACTCATTGACAAGGCGGGAAATGTGCAGGGCAGCAGATACCTGTTGACCTCCGGAAAACCCGTAGAAACGATAAAGGAAGGTCTATATGGGCTCGGACAGGAAACGGGGAGAACCTTCAGGGTCATGGGCGCAGCTGTAACCGGAAGCGGGCGATATTTCATAAGTCACCTGGTGGGTGCAGACGTGGTCATAAACGAGATTACCGCCCAGGCAAAGGCCGCACTCCATATAGACCCTTCAATAGATACACTCTTTGAGATAGGCGGACAGGACTCAAAATATATAAGGTTCGAGAAGGGCACAGTGGTGGACTTTGAGATGAACAAGGTATGCGCCGCAGGAACGGGATCATTTCTGGAGGAACAGGCAGCAAGGCTGAATATAGACATAAAGGATCACTTCAGCTCTCTTGCATTTAAAGGATTAACCCCGGGTGATCTTGGAACAAGATGCACTGTCTTTATGGAGAGCGACCTGATACACCATCAGCAGTCAGGTCTTTGCAAGGAGGACCTTACCGCAGGTCTGGCCTATGCCATAGTAAATAACTACATGGAAAAAGTGGTGGGAAACAGGCCGATCGGGAAAAAAATCTATTTCCAGGGAGGCGTGGCAGGAAACAGTGCGGTTACAGCTGCCCTGGAGGCATTTACCGGAAAAGAGATCCATGTCCATGAACATCACGATATCACAGGGGCCATAGGGGCTGCCCTGACAGCGATGGAGAACCTTGAAGAAAATTACGTATCAACATTTGCCGGTTTTGATATCCGTGACCGGGAGATCTCCGGAAATACATTTACATGCAGTCACTGTCCTAACATGTGTGAGATAAGGAGGATATTCATAAACGGGGAAGAAAAAGGGGTATCGGGCGGAATATGCGGAAGATATGAACAACAAAAAGGATTGGATGTGTCCGACCCGATTTCAGAGAGACAAAGAGCTCTGGAAAAAATTGAGCCGGATCTTTCTCCTGATGCACCGGTTATCGGTATTCCAAGAAGCATTTTCTATTTTGAAGATTATCCATTCTGGAATACCTTTTTTGCAACCCTTGGGTACAGGACAATCCTTTCGGATACCACTTCCAGGGAGCTAATTTACAGGGGTATGAAAAGGACACAGAGCGAGACCTGCCTTCCTGTAAAGGCGGCATACGGGCATGTAGATGATCTTATAACAAAGGGGATCAGGAAGATCTTTTTCCCGTCTGTGTCTGAAACCTTAAGGGTAAGAGACGACCTGCCACGAAGCTATTACTGCCCATATATCCAGGGGCTTCCCTATATGCTCAAGGCCGGTTTTTCAGGGCATGACAATGTGGAATTTATCACACCGGTCCTGTCGTTCAGAGACAGCACATGGAAAAATGCACTTCTTGAACTTGGAAATAGGCTGGGTAAAGGATATAAAGAAACTGAAAAGGCAATACTTGCCTCCAGGGAGGCGCTTGCAGGATTCCATGAAAAGCTCACAGCAATAGGAAAAGAGCTTCTGAGCCGCAGAAATGGTAAGACCATTATCCTCCTGGGCAAGGCACACCATCTTTTTGATGACGGGCAGAACATGCACATAGGCAAGAAGCTGAAAATGGCCGGGATCACTGCGATCCCATATGACTTTTTGCCCATTTCCGATGTTGAACTGCCCGGGCATTTTGAAAACGTTGTATGGAAGAACAGCCATGATCTTTTAAGGGCAGCTATGATCGCTAGGGCTTACGGACTCCCTGTAATCATGCTCACCAACTTCGGATGCGGCCCCGATTCCTTTACCATGAAATATCTGGAAGAGATACTGACCGGCCATCCTTTTATGGTTTTGGAGGTTGATGAACATACTGCCGATGCCGGTATGGTAACAAGGATTGAGGCATTCCTCCATACAGTAACATCACCATTGCATGGCAGCGAAACTGCCAAAATCGATTACAGCGTCATAACAAAGGGTAATGACACCCTGAGAAACCCATTTATACCAGACCCGAAAATGATGGCCCATTTAAAGGACAGGACCCTCTTTTTTCACCATGTATCTCCCGGAATGAACAGAATCATGGAAATGGCATTCAGCATCATCGGTGTTAACGCCATGTCCATGCCCCCGCAGGACCACAGGACAGAACAACTTGGAAGAAAATACTCATCGGGTCTGGAATGCCATCCCTATATTGTATCTACCGGTGACATTATTAAACTTACCGAGAGGCAGGGATTTGATCCTTCAAGGGCTGCTATTCTGCTTATATCATATGACGGGTGCTGCCGTTACAGCCAGTACGGTCTCTCATACAGCATGACCCTTAAAAAACTTGGCATGCCCGGGGTCCTTATTGTAAATCCCCTTGTCTCGGGTCGGTATGAGGAACTCTCAGGGATCTTCGGTCTGAACTTCACACAGGCAATATGGAAGGGATGGCTCTCAGCCGGGGTTCTAGAAAACTACCTCCTTTCAAGGAGACCCTATGAGCTTGTTACTGGAAGCACAGACATGGCCTATGAAACAGCGCTTAAGGGTGTTGCAGAAGCTATCGGGGAATTCAGCCCTGTTGATTATATTTACGATGCCAGGCTTATGAATGCGCTTAAAAAGGGGATCGGGCTTATCAGGGCTGTGCCCTGCGACCTTACAGTAAAAAGGCCTAAGGTGGGGGTATTCGGTGAGTTCTTCAGTGTTTTAAATTTATGGGCGAACCAGGATCTTTTCAAAAAACTCGAATCCATGGGTATGGAGGTTAAAACCAGCGGCCTTTTTATTCTGGCAAATTTCATGTCATTCTTCTCTGAGAGATACCATGAAGCTGAACTTAAAAAGAAGCGGGGATTTGCCGGTTACTGTTTCGGCAAACTCAAGAAAAACTGGCTCATGTCCTGGGCAAAAAGGATAGAGAGTGAATTGGACTCAGACACAGAAGAGATAAGAATCCTACCCACCGAAAAGATGATAAAGGATATATCCCCATATATAAATCCTGACCTTGATCCTGTATCAACAACTTACCTTGCAAGGGCCATGGACCTGGCATCCAGGGGCATAGCCGGGATCAATTATCTGATTGTCCTTAACTGCATGCTCAGTAATATGACTATCCCCATAATAAAGAAGATACTTTCGGGATATAACGACCTGCCTTTCCTCGCTACAGCCTATGACGGGTTCAAGGAGACCAATACCATTACAAGGCTTGAGGCATTTGTGCATCAGGCAAAACTTTTTAATGAAAGATACGGGAGTGCCTCCTTAGTATAAAAAGTTTGTTTCCTTTAATTTGCACATAATGTCATTTACGGATTACGTAGTATAAATGGAAAAAGGGATTAACCTGCGTCAGATTAATCCCTTTTTAATTTTATGGAGGCGGCACCCAGATTTGAACTGGGGAATAACGGTTTTGCAGTGTGTCCTTATCAAATAATACCAGATACTTAGATATAAAAACATGCAATGCTACCAAAGGTTTAGAGGTCAGGAATTATTTCTTGACCTCTTTTATTTTATGTTGTTTTTTATTATTCTAGTAGCAAAGTGGTAGCTAATACTAAATTAAATTTACAGTAATAGTAATCATGAATTGATAAAAAGTGGAAGGTTATTTTCTTTTTCCATTTATGTGCCATTACCTTCAGCATCATATCAAGGTCCAAAATACCGTAATCTGAATGTGAATTTGATTTATGTCTTATAAATGGCTTGATTTCAATATAAGAAGTATAAATAATATACAGCAAGATAAGAAATTATGAAAAAGGCTCCAAGATGAACACGGCCTGGAAACCATAATGTCATCATAGGAGCCTTGGACGATAGCAGTGCTATCTAATTAGTATTTTACCTGCCATTGAGCAATAGTCAAATATTATTTTCTAGCCTGCATATCATCCTGAAATGTCATTAAATATTAATTTTTCTGAATTTATCAGAAACGGCACATTACTAACTTTTTTAGGAGGAATTTTTATGCTTGAAAGAATTTTAACATTAATTGAAATGGCAGACACTTTAAAAGTCCCAAAATCATGGCTTTATTCAAGGACACGAGAAACAGGCCCTGATTCAATTCCAAGGGTTAAGGTCGGAAAATATATCCGATTTGAGCCTGAAAAAGTCATGAGCTGGATAAAAAAGCAGAATGGGGAGGTTAACTAATGAGCAATATTATTCCCTTTGAATACCAATCAAAAGAAATCCGAATTATACAGGATGACAATGGTGAACCTTGGTGGGTTGCCTCAGATATATGTGACATCCTTGGGTTATCAAATCCGACTGAAGCACTTAGAGGTCTGGATGAAGATGAGAAAAGCACCCTAAGAATTTCTGAGGGTGGCCCAGAACGTAACATAATAAATGAAGCTGGTTTATACTCTCTGGTTATTAGATCAACCAAACCCGATGCTAAGAATTTTAAAAGATGGATAACCCATGAAGTGCTTCCTTCAATCCGGAAAAATGGGAAATATGAAATTGATGGCACCTCTGAAATCGATTTAATCATCCGTTCTGCTAATGCATTAAAGACAATAGAAAACAAACAGCTTGAACATGATAAAAGGTTATCTCTCCTTGAGGCAAAATCAGAACAAAACGCTGGTTATACGGGATACTTCACAATAACTGCATGGTGTAAATTCAATAAAATTTTTCTTTCTTTAAATGAAGCAATGAGTAAGGGGAGAGAAGCAAAAAGAATTTCAAAAGAATGGGGTGTCAATATAGGGAGGGTAACCGATGAAAGGTTCGGAGAAGTGAACAGCTACCGTGAAGATATCCTTGAAGAAGTCTTTGGGATGGGGAATTACCATGAAATATCAAATATTGCGTAAAGACGGGCTTGAGGTTGTTGATCTTAACCGGCGAATGGCAATCCATGAAAGATGCCTTAACTGTTCTGGATGGATACCAAGTGAAGTAACCGACTGTACTTTTACAGATTGTCATTTATTTACTTTTCGGACTGGCAATGAAAAGCAATCTCCTAAAAAGAGAAAAGAAGCAATCAGGAAATATTGCTTATGGTGTATGAACGGTCAATCCAGTGAGGTCAAAAAATGCGTATCACAAACATGCCCTCTATTCGCCTATCGGCTAAAGGAGATTGATAGGTCTGTAGAAATCGATTCTAAGCTTGAAAAAGTGCATATATGCCCCGTTTTAGAGGTTAATACAGTGGCACAAGTATAAAACCTTTAAAGTAAATCCGGGGCATAAAGACAGTGGGAAACAGGTTATTAATAACTAATTTTTTCAGGTTTGGTTTACAGGGTGATGAAGCTATGGCTGTATCGTTATTGGCAGATTATCCAATGACAGCACGAAATAGAATCATAGCTGATGCACAAGTGAAGGCTGTTAATACTGTGCTGTCAAATATAACTATTGGGGATAAATTGGCAGTTCGAAATTTTGGAGGTTTAACCAATTCAAAAAGAGGATATTCGAGGCGGACACTTTTAGATGTATTTAAACATTTAAAATGTGCAGGACTTATTGAACGGGATAATGACAGTTATTCAAGTTCAACAATAACTTTTTCAAACAGGATAAAGAGATATATCCCCAGTCGAATTATTAATTACCCTGAAAGTACAATTTACATACATTTAAAAGGAGAATGCACAGAGGTGGCAAAAATCAACACACCAAAAAAACAAGAATTGAATAAACGATTAAGGGCATGGTGGGATTTTATCAAACAACATGAAATTGATCCAGGTATCACAACCAATGATTTTGAAATATTCAATCAATGTGAAACTCTGGTGTTTGGTAAACCTGCATTAATAAAGCCGAATAAATCAGACATTCTCCCTTATATTATTTTTAATGACCGTGATTTAACAATGGGTGGAAGAATGTATCGTGCCTTCTGGATAGGTATGAAAAAAGAACTACGAAGGGGAATATTGATTGATGGTTCAGAGACCTGTGACATTGATGGAAAAGGAATGCATGTTCAATTGCTGTATAAAACAATAGGTGAACCTTTACCTGAAGGTGATATCTACACTTATACAGATGAGAGAAGGAAGATTACTAAAAATTTGATGCTTTTAATGATGAACACGGCTGCTGAAGTTTCACCTGAAATTGGTCGGAAACAAGTTGTCAGAACGTACAGGAGTAGATTCAGTAAAAAGGATGAAGGGCTTGAAGAATATATTCTTGAACTTGAAGGGCTTCACCATAAAATTTTGCCTTTACTGTACAAACCGAACTGGGGGCAATTGCAGAAAACAGAGGCAGGAATAATGCTGAATATTATGGAGCTTGCAATGAATGAGGGAATAGTTGTTTTACCAGTACATGATGGATGCTTATGTAAAATTGAAGACAAAGAAAGGGTTCTTAAGCTTTTTGAAAAGCAAGGCATTAAGGCAGAAGAGAACAAAAAACATTTATTGCCTGTACCTGTAGAAGAAAAAAGGAATTTGCTTAATGCGTTTTATGAATATCGAAAGGTCGCTTAAAAAATGCAATTTTTAAAAAACTGTTCAGTGAGGCTCAATGAACAACTTTTCTGAAAACTGTAAAAAACTGGAATATAATGCTGAAAGCCAATAATCATAAGGGTTTTAGGCCGAAAGTGGAGAGTATAAAGGTAAGAATCAGTGAATACATTATAGTACTAACCCATAATGTGTTCAGTGAGATTATTCTACTCCTAAAATAATAAATTGGCTTTTTTTTTGTGTGTGGTGTGCTTCTCTATCGTGCCCCGGTGGGAAGCGGGTAAGGGTGGGTAAAGTACTGGATTTAATATATAGGAAAATAAAAGATTTAAGTAAGGTGAGACATCATTTGCCTAATGATTTCGATAAAAGAATAGAGGTATAGAAATGGGCAGTTCTGGGAACTGGGTTAGGTGGAATTCTAAAAAAATCACTGAGAATTCCCGCCGGATAGATATCCATTGGATGTATAAAAAGGGCTTGTTAAGAAATGGGTCTATTGGTTCGATATCATGGAAATCCCGTGGTGAACAGACTGGCTCTATAGGCTATATAATGTCATCTGATAAGATGCTTTTAAATTATCGTTGCCGGCCTGTGGGTGAAGATTGGGAATCTATTGAACAAGAAATCAAATTAACCTTTACACCCTGTAATTATGGTGGATATAGAAAATGGTTTTCATGTTCTAACTGTGGGCGAAGGGTTGCCGTGCTTTATCTTGCGAGTAAGTATTTTTATTGCCGTCATTGCTGTAATCTCAACTATGGAAGCCAGCATGAAAATAAAGCATTTCGTTATGTGAGAAAGGCACATAATATCCAGGTGCGTTTAGGAGGGGGGGCAGGTTCTTTAAATCCATTTCCTGATAAGCCTAAAGGGATGCATTGGAAGACATATCGGCTTTTAGAAGCTGATTATTACAGGTTTGATCGTCTTTCATGGGAAAGCATTGGCCAGCTTTACTGGGCTTAAAAAACTAGACCTGAATCAATCAGTTTATAATCTTTGAAAATTTAAGAAAGGTGAGATAACAACCAGCCAGAAATCGGTTGTAAATCATGGAAGAAAACTTGATGTAACAACATGTCCTGTCAAGGGAGGTAGGAAACCTAACCGTAATACGGCGTTTATATAATAAAAAAGGCAGAGCCATAATAGACCCTGCCTTCTTACTATTTTGGTAGCAGCCTCAGGACTTGAACCTGATATTTGACGGTTTAGCACCGTTGCCCAACCAGTAGGCATTTTGCTGCTGTAATTAGTTTTTAATTCTTTCTGATTTTTCTCCTAAACCCTACAAGCCCAACCAAACCAGAACCAAGAAGGAGCATCGTGGCAGGTTCGGGGACGGGTTGAGTCGGCATTTCATACCACGCCCCATTTGCATTTGTATAAACGGCAATCTTTAGGGATGTTAAATCAAAATCGATGTAGTTTTCCTTGCTCCATAGATTGCCGTATTGCGTAATTGGCGCCTGACAGTTCAATGCGAACAGACCGGCAGAAATTTCACCGCCGTCTGAATCGCCTAGAGTAGCCACAATTAGCATGTTATCTGGGCCACCTGCGACACTATCTGGTGTCGCCCATGACAAAGACAGAAACTCCCAATATAAGGAGAAATCGACTTTTAAACTCCCGGTCCCAGATGATATTAGTCCCCAAGACTGTTCGGTTACGGATGCAGCGGTCAAACCGAGATACTCTATATAGTAATTCTTCCCAGATCCATCAGGCCCATTGTAAAAACTAGGAGCATCACCGGACACAATGTCAGTCAAGAAAACCTCATCTCTTGATGTCAATGTTCCCGTTGGTTCTGAATCAGCAAAAGAAACATTTAGATCGCCGGTGGTTGTAAGTGTAAGAGTATCTAAAAAGACCGTCGCTTCACTCCATAAAATAGCCTCAGCAAAGGCAGGCGATGAAAAAAGCATAATTAAAAAGACTAGAGCAAGACGTTTCATGGTTCCTCCAAATTATTAACTGGGTGGAAGGTAAGCATAACTATCACGTAAAAATATAGCAATTACTATGCCAGTGTATAATCAAAAAACCTTGAACTATTTAACTATAATATCAGGGTGTTAAAGGTGTGAATTATAGTGCTGTCATTTCATATGTAATTCATTACCAAATCAATGTGTAAACTAATTCCATATATAAGTAATAAAATTCATGCTTGCATAAGATTGTCGGTTAGCTTCATAAAGCATGCTTATAAAGGAAGTTAAATCCGGTCTCTCCCCTCTCGATAGAACTTTTTAAAATAAATATGGTGATGTTAAAAACTTTTTTATTTCAACTTTGTTCAACCTGCTTACTCCTTTTTTTATTTTAAAAAAGTTAGGTTATATTTGCGATTCCCTTGATATATTTCTTCTTGGCTTGGTAACAAGATGTATTTTTTATTTTTTAATTCGAGATTAGGGGAATGAAATTGAATCTACCGAAACTCTATAACTAGGGCCAGTTACACAAAAAGAGCATAGCGTAAGTAAAAACAGTAAAATAAATATATTTCTCATAGTATCAATCTAACCTCCCAGCTAAGAAATAAATGACTTTGAATTATAGTAAAAACATTGGCAATGCTTTGATCTTAGAAACTCCATTACTATTTTTTTATTTTTTTCTCATACTTCTTAACTATATCCTGAATAGCCTCTTCAAGTAGTTCGCCCAAAGACTTGTCCGTATCAACAGCAAGGTGTTTTAAATCCTTGATGCGGTTATCATCAACTCTTGTGCTGAATATTTTTTTCTCTCCCATGAGGGTAATAGATACATCTATTTGTTTAAGAAAGCAAATTATCATTGAATATTAAAAAGATATATTGTAATATATAAAACATTATAACAATATAACTTATCCAAATATTAGGCATATGAAAACATTAATCCTGAAAAGAACGCTTGGAGATATCCTTATTCGTGAGGGTAAGGACGGTTTGCCTAAGACCGGGAGAGTCTCTAAGCGTTTTTTAATGGAGGAAAACACATGGCGTGTATAACAAAAAGGCGTGGCAGGTGGGTTATAGATTTCTATGATCAGCATGGAAAGAGACGATGGAAAACCCTGCCAGAGGAAGCAACAAAAAAACAGGCAAGGGATGAACTCAGAGACATTGAAAAAAAGATCAGCAAAGGCATTTACATTTCAGAAAAGAAAGTACCGGACTTCTCAAAGCTTGCTGATAAATGGTTAGAATCCAAAAAGCCGAATATCAGACACAGTACATATGATCAATATAACGGCCATGTTGATAACCATTTAAAGCCCTATTTTGGAAATACCAAGATAACCCGCATTAATTATGATTCTGTAGAAAACTTTGTTAACCATTGTTATGAAAAGGAAGTAACAATCCCAACCTTACGGAAAATCCTTATTAACCTTGGTGCTATAATGACCTATGCATGCAGGAAGCGTTATATCGATTACAACCCTATCAGGGATATAGAAAAGCCCAAGGGAAGGAGTGAACACAAAGAGGATGAACTTAATATCCTTACACCTGCACAATGCAAGACCCTGTTTGATAACACACCAGAGTTAAAATATAGAACCCTGTTTATGACAGCGGTATTAACCGGGATGAGAGAAGGCGAACTATTCGGTCTCAAGTGGTCTGATATTAACTGGTTCAGCAGACAGATACATGTTAACAGGACATTTAATCACTGCCGGTTTTATGAACCCAAATCAAAATCATCCAGAAGAAAGATTGACCTTGCACCTCAACTTGTAACCCAGTTAAAAGAGTGGAAACTGGCATGCCCAAAGAGTGAGCTTGACCTTGTATTTCCTAATGAAGAAGGTAAACCCTTATCACCCATTAACATGGTAAAGCGTAGGTTTGAACCTGCCCTGAGAGAAGCAAAGATCGACAGGGTAAGGTTCCATGATCTCAGACACACATATGCAAGCATCCAGATTGACCTTGGAGGAAACCCTAAGTACATACAAAACCAAATGGGTCATGCATCAATCAATGTTACGTTTGATATCTATGGCCACCTTATAAAAACTGAAAATAAAGAGGCAGCAAACAGGCTTGGAAATGCGATTTTTGAAGAAAGTGGTAGCAAAATGGTAGCAGTAAATAAAAAAGGAGTTAACTATGAAAGCTAACTCCCTGTTATTACTGGAGGCGGCACCCAGATTTGAACTGGGGAATAACGGTTTTGCAGACCGCTGCCTTAGCCACTTGGCTATGCCGCCTAAAA
>CAZCMD010000112.1:8608-15637 GCA_964499695.1 uncultured Desulfatiglans sp. | reverse complement strand
TAGATACTGAAAAAGATCCGCTTGATGCAATCGCTGATCGATATTTAAGGGTAACATGCTCCTGCATGACCCCGAATAATCAACGATTTGATGACATAGAATACCTTATAAAAGAATTCAACATAGAGGGGGTTATTGACCTCACATGGCAGTATTGCCACACTTACAACATAGAGTCATACCGTGTGGGTGAACTGGTAAAGGGTAAGTACGGCCTGCCCTTTTTACACATTGTTACCGATTACTCGCAGTCTGATGCTGGGCAGTTAAGGCTACGTATAGAGGGTTTTATTGAACAAATTGTATCAGGAAAAAATAATTAAGATAATAATTATAAGAGGAGAAAAATGGCATTTAAGAGATTTATAATATTGGTATTTTTTTTATTCTTGGCAATTTTAATAAATGTTTATGCAGAAGAAAAAAAGAAAGATAAAGATGAATTTGAACTGGAAGAAGTAGTTATTACTGCAACAAGAACCGAAATTAACGCAGCGGTAGCGCCAGGAGATATCTCTATCATTACAAGCAAGGATATAGAAAAAAGAAATATCCAGACTGTTGATCAGGCTTTAGATATTGTCCCTGGGGTATATAACACCCGTACTAAAATGATGGATATTGCACCTCAGATAACTTTAAGAGGGATGCCTGCGGCCTTAGGTAGAACGTTGATTTTAATAGATGGTATTAACTTGGTTGACCCTATGCTGGGGAACACATATGGTCTTGCCGGACTCGCATCGGAGGATGTAAGAAAAATTGAAATAGTAAAAGGCCCTTTCTCAAGTCTATACGGTGGACAGGCAATGGGAGGAGTTGTGAATGTCATCACTAAGATGCCGGAAGAAAGAGAAATTTCCTTTAATAGCGGATATGGTTCAAGCTGGAACAGGGGAGAGGCAATGGATGATTTATGGAGGATACATGCCTCATATGGAGATAAATTTTACGACAAACTCAGTGTTTTTCTAAGTTATGGCCGGAATGAAACGGATGGCTTCCCTACAATCTATAATACTCAAAGTCTCCCGCCAACAGCAGGAATTACAGGATGGATTTATACTACTGATCCAACCGGTACCCCTAAATACTTAATAGGAAATAAGGGTGATACATCATGGTGGGATGATAATTTTTCATTAAAAACAGCTCTTGATTTACCCAACTCTACAAAGTTAAATTTTTCATATTACAGGACCAGGTTTCAAACCCATTACGATGATCCCAACACCTTTTTACGAGATGATGCAGGAAATCCTGTCTGGTCCTACGGTGTATTGCCAATGTCTACCTTTTTTAATTATCATGATATGAAAAGGGAGCAGGAATATTATAAATTAAGTTATGAAACAAAACTTTCAGGAATTACAACAAAACTATCCCTGGGCTATACTGACAGCAAATTCGGTGCAGGCATGCCGGGCTACGGTTCAACAATCACAGGAGGTCCTGGCAAGGGATGGGATAATCCATTTGATAGATATTATAATGCTGAATTGCAGGCTATTACCCCACAAATATTTAACAGACATGTTTTTACTTTTGGTATGTTTTACGGGCATAATAAAGGGCAAATGGATGAGTATAACCGTACAAACTGGAAGGATGAAAGCACTACCACTAACCTTACTTACAGGTCAAAGGGCAAAGATAAAACATATGCCTTATTTGTCCAGGATGAATTGAGTATCTTAAACAATTTGACTGCATATATTGGTCTCAGGGAAGATTGGTGGAAAACATATGAAGGATCGGTATTTCAGGAAGGCCTTCCTTTCAGTGTATATAATTCGATTTCAGAGTCATCCTTTAGCCCAAAGTTAGCCCTGGTTTATACCCCAACGGATGGTACAACATTGAGAGCGTCAGCAGGAAAGGCATTCAGGGCTCCAACAATTGTTGAACTTTACAGGACATATACAAGCCCTGATGGAACTATTTATCAGGGAAGCTCTGATTTAAAACCTGAAACCACATCTTCATGGGATATCGGGGTTGAACACGGTATATGGAAAGGGGCAAAAATAAAGTTATCCTATTTTGAAAACTATTTGAAAGATCTTATTTATCGAGGAATGACAACCCCAACATTATATGAGAATAAAAATGCAGGTGAAGCAGAAAGCAAAGGTATAGAATTTGAGATCGAACAAGACTTTGAAAATGGCGTAAGACTCTTTGCCAATTATACATATACTGATTCGAAAATAACAAAAAATTCTGCCAACCCAACGATTGTCGGGAAAAAAATTACTTTCCTTCCTGAAAATCTGTTCAACATCGGTGCGGATATCACAAGAGGGCCTTTCACCGCCAGCATTGTTGGAAGGTATGTCGATAAAGTTTTTAAAAATGACAACAATAGCGACGTCATAGAAGGTGTATACGGTTCATATGATTCATATTTCATATCGGACGTTAAGGTTTCTTATGCAATTATGAAGAATATGTCTATTGCTCTTTCTGTTAATAATTTATTTGATGAAGATTATTTTTCTTCTGACAAGGCACCAGGAAGATCATGGTTCAGTGAACTCATGATCAGGTTTTAATATGTGAGTTTTTTCATCTTTTTTAAGAGGAACCAAAATATGTATAGACATAACCGGGGGGCAAAACAAAAAGCATATGAATCGAGTTTAAAGAGTGCAGTTTCTGGAAATATGCACCCAATTCTTACATATATGAAGATTACACGCGAGTGTAATCTTGAATGCGGCTATTGTGTCGAAAGAAACATGCTCATCAATAATGATATGGGGTTTGATGAATGGAAGCGGGCTTCTGATATAGCCTATGACTTAGGAAACCGCAGTATATCCATTGTAGGCGGAGACCCTTTGCTAGTGCCATATGTATCAGAACTTATCGAATACATGTCTGCTCGTGACACATTTGTTTCCATGTTAACCAATGGAATTTGTTTAACTGAAGAACTCCTGCGGACCCTGGATAAAGCAGGACTTGACAGCTTGGGCATCTCAATCGACACTTTTCAGGTTGAAGGGCAGCCGAAATTTGGCAAAGAACTGACACCTGAGCTTGAAAATATTTTAAAGATTATCTCAAAATCAGGTTTCAGGTTTTCAACAAGCATAGCATCAGTAGTCACAAAGTATAATCTGCCTATCCTGCCTGAGATGCTCCGCTATTTTACAGAATTAGGCATACCTATCAGTTTTTCACTCATGGTAAGGGGTGTGCTGAATCATAAATATGCTGAACATCTTGCGCTTAGTGAAAGTGATCTTGATAATGTTAGACAGATATTTACTAAACTTTATTCCATGAAATCAGAAGGGTACCTTTTCTCCAATGTGTGTGACAGGTTAGAGGTGAGAATGGGAGTTCGCACACCAGCTAAAATTTATCAGATGTTTATGGGCGAGGAACAACCACATTTTTGTAAAGGGGGTATCTATGACCTGCCTATTGATAATGATGGTAGGCTCGTAACCTGCTGTACAGGATTGACCTCATCGACTCATATTTTTGATCTTAAATCCCTTCAGGATTATCAAGAATACATAGAAAGAAATTTGAAAATAACCGAAAAATGTGGTGGTTGCCCCTGGTCACACAAATGGGTCTTAACCCATTTAGCTGAAACCGGTGGACTAATGAAAAACAAACAACATTCACAGGCAAAAAACCAGACAGCCTGACAGAGGAATACTTTTGAATAATAAAAAACTTATTCGGGTTGTAATTTCCTTTATATTGCTATTGGTTACACCCGTATATGCTAAGGCATCTGAAGAAAAAAGTACGACACCCGGACAGATAATAATAACTGATTTAGCTGGGCGTAATGTGAAAGTAACAACGCCAGTAAAAAGAATTGTTTTGGGATACGCAAAGGATTTTCCCAGCTTAGCTGCAATAACAGGTGATTCTTTTTCAGGTAAAATTATTGGATGGGGATTGTCCAGAACCATACACGATGAGGAGATATATCGTAAATTCAGAGACAAATACAACGAAATAGAAGATATCCCGGACGTAGGCAGTCATGCACAAGGGACCTTCAGTGTCGAAAAAGTGATCACTCTAAAACCGGATGTAATAATATTCCCTTTGTGGATGCTCAATAATCAGTATGAAGGCACCATGGATGATATAAACAAACTTGAGCAGATAGGGATACCTACTGTATTTATTGATTGCTGGGAAGATCCTTTTGAAAACACTGTGAAAAGTATTCAACTGCTGGGAACTATTTTGGATGAAAACAACAGGGCACAAAAAATTAGTGAATTCTGGCAGAATAAAATCAATACTGTCACATCTTTACTCGCAAAAATAGATCGCCCAGGTCCAAGTATATACTTTGAGAATGGTTCACGAGATCCATCAGAATATGGCTTTTCATGCGGCAAGTACGCATGGGGTAATATTATTGGAAGAGCTGGAGGTATTAACATTGCGGATGGGATCATCAAACGATGGGGGCAAATAAATCCGGAATATCTTATAAAGGCTTCTCCTGAAGTTATTGTCATTGCCGAACCTAAACTACCAAAGACAGCAAATATAGATAGCAAATCCGCATATGAAGATTCAAAAAA
Organism: uncultured Desulfatiglans sp.; assembly: GCA_964499695.1. GTDB lineage: Bacteria > Desulfobacterota > DSM-4660 > Desulfatiglandales > HGW-15 > JAAZBV01. The sequence continues at coordinate 11,066 of CAZCMD010000112.1, read as the reverse complement.
AGTTTTGACTCAATTTGCACAACGCTCAGGGTGGAATACAATAACCGCAGTGAAGAATGGCAGGGTATATGCTGTTCTTGATTCTTTTATAATTTATAATATTTATAATTTTGCAGCATTCGAAGCCCTTGCCAAGTGGCTCTATCCTAATGAATTCAGAAATCTTAACCCAGAGGCAGATCTTAGAGATTTTTATAACAGGTTTCTATCTGTTGATACTGACAGTTCATGGATGGTAGGAATCCTGGAATAATAGGTGATGCATTGCATACTCAGGCTGAAGGGTTATATAAACAGATTACCGGACAGAAATATAAAATTGCCTATTTACTATGTGTTTGTGTTTTAATAGTATTCTTTGCTGATATAGCGATTGGTCCTGCCTGGTTATCAATTTCTGAAATTGTTGGTTCAATTCTGAAACTTAATTCATCTGATACTGCGACATCAGTAATAATCTGGAATATAAGGCTACCAGTTGCTTTCATGGCCGTAGTGGTTGGAGCTTCTCTTTCTATCGCCGGTGCAGAAATGCAAACAATATTGGGCAATCCGCTTGCAAGTCCCTATACACTGGGTATCTCTGCCGCAGCCGGTTTTGGTGCGGCCCTTGCTTTGGTCCTGGGTGTTAAAATTATCCCTTATGGAGAACAATTCATTGTACCAATAAATGCCTTTATGTTCGCAATGCTTACCTGCTTACTGATATTTGCAATTGCAGGAAAAGCAAAATTAAGTGCCGAAACAATGGTGCTGGCAGGGATTGCTATACTCTTTTTATTTCAATCGGCAACAGCATTGCTACAATATATAGCTTCAGAGCAACAATTGCAGTCAGTAGTATTCTGGCTTTTTGGAAATCTCTACAGGACTACCTGGCTTAAATTAGCAATTGTGGTTACAATTCTTGTGGTTACGAGCCCTGTTTTGGCCAGAGACGCCTGGAAGCTTACCGCATTGAGGCTTGGAGATGAAAAGGCCAAAAGTCTTGGAATAAACGTGGAAAGACTCAGACTCAAAATATTTATTTGGGTATCAATACTTACCGGCGCTGCGGTTTGTTTTGTAGGCACTATTGGCTTTATAGGGCTCGCGGGCCCACACATAGCGCGTATGCTTGTTGGCGAGGACCAAAGATTCTTTTTACCTGTATCTGCCCTGGCAGGAGCGTTCTTGCTTTCGGCAGCATCAGTGTTAAGTAAGTTAATTATTCCAGGCGCTATTTTACCGATAGGAATTATTACTTCCTTTATTGGTGTACCTTTCTTCATATCTTTAATGCTTAAACGGAAGGGGGGGCACTGGTGAGGCTGGAGATTAATAGATTAAACTTTTCCTACAACGGCAATGGAATGGTTTTACATGATGTAAATCTTGAGGCATTACCTGGAGAGGTAACAATAGTTATTGGACCAAATGCTTCCGGAAAATCAACATTAATGAAATGCATTGCAGGTCTATTAAAACCCGTTGGCAATATTTGCTTTGATGGGGAAAGCGTAAGTGTGACAAAGAAAGTCAGGTCAGGTCAGTGTGTGAGTTACCTTCCACAGGAAAACGCTTCAAAGGCTGTTTTGACAGTTTTTGAAACAGTTCTATTGGGAAGAATTCAATCATTATCATGGAGAGTTGCAAAGGAAGACCTCAATCTTACGCTGGAAGTTTTAGAGGAACTTGGGATAGGAAACCTAGCCTCAAGATATCTTTATGAATTAAGCGGCGGTCAAAAACAAATGGTTTCAATGGCACAGGCCCTAGTCAGGCAACCGAAACTACTTCTTTTAGATGAGCCGCTAAACGGATTAGATCTAAAACATGAACTGGAAACTCTTGAATTGATAAGAAAATTTACAGTCCAAAAAAAAATAACCACAATTATTGCATTACATAATCTTAATCTGGTCGCCAGATATGCTGATAAAGTGGCTATATTGAAAGACGGGCATATCAAGGCATATGGGGCACCAACAGAAGTTTTAACCGTAAATATTATAGGCATGGTTTATGGAGTTCATTGCAGAATAATTAAAGAGGATGGATTTCTCCAGATTACACCAATTAGTTCTATCCGGTGACATATAAGGCAAACTTAAAATTTAGCCCCTTGACATTCCTTTTTCACAGTGATAAAAATTATCGGTTTTTTTAAAGGTAATGTTTTTTATGAAGTCAGTTAGTAAAAAGTATTATGTGTTTTTTCGGAGGTTCAAGACAGTGCCGGATGGCATTGCACTTCCCGTGTCTCATCGGGAAGAATAACTAAAAATAATTTAAGGGCTGTTCAGTAAAAATGAACAGCCCTTTTTTATTGCCTTTGCAAAGGCGAAAGGGAGATAGAAATGAACGTAAAAAGATGCAAACATGGGATGATAGAAGAGCAGTGCGGCGTATGTAAAAAATGGGAGCAGAACTGCTGGGAAAAGAAGGAAGAAAAGGAGCCTGCTCATTACAATATGGA
>CAZCMD010000112.1:0-8508 GCA_964499695.1 uncultured Desulfatiglans sp. | reverse complement strand
AAACGATAAAGATGAAAATATACCTTATAAAAAGAATCAAAGAGCACTTCAGCATCAAACTGTTTTTTGTGTTCGGTTTAATAGCCTTTCTCATTTCCTGCCTTTTTTCAGGTATTTTTCTGTTTCACCAGAGCAATCTGCTCATTACTGAAACCCTGAAAAAGGGGATATTTCAGGTTGAAATGCTTGCCCATAATTCCAGGATTGGCGTTTTTGCAGAAAATAAAGAGCTGCTGGATGCCCCGGTTGAGGCAATCTCCCATGAGGATGAGGTATTGGAGGTTTTGGTTTTTAACATAGAAGGTAAGCTGTTAAAAGAATACAGAAAACAGGAAAGAGAGACAGACAATAGAATTAAAGAACAGACAGACCTTATTGAAAAAGATGTATTGAAAAAAATAAGAAATACAATGGGTCCTGTACATTTTGAAAACAGGAATGGGTTTGAGTTCTGGGCACCCATACTATCAAGGTCAAACTCAAACTATTCCTTGCCAGCATCTCCCGGATTGGATGATATTCCACAACCGGCAAATAACCGTTTAATAGGTTATGCAATGGTAAAGGTTGGTAAGGATATCTTAAACAGGCAGAGAAAAGAACTTCTGATTACAAACTTGATTCTGCTTATAATTTTTTTGGCGACTTCATTTTTCGCCTCATATTTTGTGGCAAAGGGCATGGCAAAACCCCTTAACCGTTTGATGGATGGTGTAAATGCTATAAGTAAGGGGCTGGCTGCTGAAAAAATCTCTGTAGAGACAAGGGATGAAGTAGGTTTGCTCGCTGAGTCCTTTAATGATATGGCGGATGCCTTAAAAAAAAGAGAGAATGAGCTGAAGGCTGTTAACCGGAAATTGATGGAGCAGCATGAGCAGAGGAAAATGTTATCAAAGAGACTTATTGATCTGCTGGAAAAGGACCGTGAACAGGTTGCCATGGAACTGCATGATCATGTTGGACAGGTACTGACCTCCTTAAAGATTAACCTTGAAATAATCCAGGGGCAGGTGGGCTCTTATAACCCTGAGATTGGGCATAAAATTATTGAAAGTAAAGAAAGGGCAATTCAGGCTATCAGGGATATAAAAGATATTTCACGGGGCCTTAAACCCAGTGTTCTTTCGACCCTTGGTCTGGTATCGTCCATCAAAGAACTATTAAGTGATTTTGAAATGAGTACCGGTATAAATATTAACTTCTTTACTCACAACATTCCCTCTATGCTTGAAAAGGAAAAGGAGCTTGCCATATACAGGATCACGCAGGAAGCCCTGAACAACATTGTCCAACACACGCATGCCACGACTGTCCATGTAAGCCTTGTAATGAAAGAGAGTAAAATCTCACTGAGCATTGAGGATAACGGGACCGGTTTTGACCTGGAAAAGACAATGGAGAATACACAAGGGCAAAGCCCCTTTGGCCTTCTTATCATGCAGGAGAGGGCTGAACAGCTTAATGGGGAATTCAGAATTGAATCGGAAATAGAAAAGGGCACCTATGTGTCTGTGGAAATCCCGGTTTGAACAAATGGCTTAATATATAAATTGATTTACAATGGATGAACGAATGACTGAAACCACAATTGTACTGGCTGATGATCACAGGGTAGTTATTGAAGGCATTAAAAGCGCCTTACGCGAAATCCCCGAGTTTGAGGTTATAGGAGAGGCAACTGATGGATGGGAGGCATTAAAGACTGCTGATGCCCTGAGGCCGGATATAATGGTTCTGGATATCTCCATGCCGGGCCTGAGCGGTATTGAGGTAGTAAGGAAACTCAAACAAACTACACCGGATATCAAGATAGTTATCTACACCATGCATTCATCCAAAGAATTCGTTATTGATCTATTCAGGTCAGGTATATCAGGTTATGTCCTCAAGGAAGACCCTGTAACAGACCTTATACATTCATTAAAGGCAGTAGCCTCCGGTGAGACATATTTCAGCACAATGACCCCTGATGAGTTGCAAAAACAGATGAATGGGATAGAGGAAAAGGGGGCAGGAAAAGACCCGTATAACAGCCTGAGCCTAAGGGAGCAGGAGGTGTTCAAACTCCTGGCCGAAGGGATAAGCATAAAGGAAATTGCCGACAGATTGTGCATTAGCCCTAAGACTGTCGAGTCCCATAAATACAATTTAATGGAGAAACTTAAGGCAAAAACCATAGTTGAACTGACAAAGATCGCCATTAAAAAAAATCTTATCGAATATTAGTTCCTGAACAAAAAAATGTTCTCACATAAAAAATCAGGAATTTCCTGATTCACATATCTATTCCTTTTATGTACCGTTGCATCCATTAAAAATTTATTAAGAGACGCAATAAGCCTTTAACAAATCTATTGTTTATTCCCTCCCGGACAACCTTTAGATTAAAAACTGAGTTTATTGCGTCTCTTAATAAAAATCAAACCAGCGAATGAAATCATAGTATGATTGAAACTCAGTGCAGTCTATATGGGAAATAAGGCTTTACTCCTTTTTATATTAAGAGACACCATTATATTTTATTATCAAGAACATTCCGAATGGTCTCTGCCAGCTTCTTAATAATGACCGGTTTCATTAAAAATGCCCTGGCCCCTATTTTTTTGGCGGTCACCTCATTTATCTTATCGCTAAACCCGGTGCACAGGATAACAGGCTTTTGAGGTCTGGCCGCCATAATTTCAATAATAAGAGCCTCTCCTGTCAGGTTCGGCATGGTCATGTCTGTAATAACAAGATCAAACGCATCAGGGTTTTTCTGAAATACTTTAAGCGCTTCCTTGCTGTCTGTCAGGCCTGTTACTGTGTAGCCGTACCTTTCAAGCATCATGCAATTTATATCCACAGCACTCCTTTCATCATCCACAAAAAGGATGCGTTCTGTGCCTTTCAGCAGTTCGGGGTCTGTTTCATTATAGGTTTCGACCATTTCCTCATCCACTGAAGGAAGATAGACATTAAATTCTGTCCCGGAACCGACCTTGCTTTCAACCGTAATATCTCCTCCATAATCCTGTACGACACCATGAACAGTGGCAAGGCCCAGACCTGTACCTTCACCAAATTTTTTTGTCGTAAAATAGGGTTCAAAGATCCTGTCAATAACTTCAGGGGGTATGCCTGTGCCTGTATCCCTTACTGTCAATTTTACATATTTACCGGGTGTAAGATTGATAAATCTCTTGGACATTTCAGTTGAAATCTCTTCATGGTCAAGAATGACCTCTAAGAGACCCCCTTTTTCTTTCATTGCATGGGCTGCATTAGTGCAAAGATTCATGACTATCTGGTTTAATCTGGTTGGATCTGCCATAACCATATCGCTTGCTGATTTTGCCTCATACCTGATTTGAATGGTCGTAGGGATGGTTGCGCGTAAAAAATTGATAGCCTCTTTAATTATCATGGATGATTTAATGACTATTTTTTCTTCTTCCCCTTTTCTGGCAAAGGTTAATATCTGTTTTACCAGCTCTCTTGCTCGCTCGGCAGCTTTAAATATTTGCTGCATATTGAATCGTAAGGGATCATCAGAAGGAAGGTCATCCATGACCATTTCAGTATGCAGCATAATCGGGGAAAGTATATTGTTAAAATCGTGCGCAATTCCACCTGCCAGGGTGCCTATGGATTCCATTCTCTGTGCCTGTATGAGTTGTGTTTCTAGTATCTTCTGATGAGTTACATCCCTGATAATTCCCTGATAACCCCATATATCACCGTTTTCTGCCCTGCGAATGCTCAGGGTCAGCAGGCATATTAATGGTTTGCCATCTTTTCCCTTTAGTTTAACCTCCATGTCCCTTACATAATTGTTATGATCTATATTTCTCTTTAACGAAGTTAATTCATCAGGTTGTACAAGCAGGACATCAAGACCTTCTTCAAGTATTTCATCCTTAGTATAACCAAAAAGATCAACCGCTGCCTGGTTTGCATCAATAAATTTACCATGAGCATCTATTAAAAAAATTACATCCCTTGACTCCTCAAACAGGGCCCTGTACTTTGCTTCGTTCTCTTTAATGGCCTGCTCTCTCCATCTGATGGATTCAACCATATTATTAAAGGCATTAGCGAGTTTGCCTATCTCATCCTTCGTCTCTACACTCACCTTATCTACGACTTTACCCTCTCCGACATCTTTTACTGCAACGGTCAATCTGTCGAGAGGTTTTGTAAAACGTTTCATTACAGAGTACAGGAAAACAAAACCTGCGATGAAAAAGATAACCGCAATTATTACGCTTCGCATAAAAAGGGTATTAAGCTGTTCGTTAAGGTTTCCTTTCCCCAGTGTTATCTGTACATAGCCTATAAGGCGGTCTTTTTCCTGAAAAAGGGGCTCTTCTGTGAAAACCGTCCCATTTAAAGAATTATCGTATCTTGAAAAGACCGGAGCCCAGAATTTCAGGTTCCCATGATCTTCATAATTCAGGGGTTTGCCGGATTTTTTCAGACTGTCAAAAATATCTTTTACGCCTGTGGTCTCATCCCTTTCAGGTTTTGCCGATACTGCTTTACCCTCTCTTATTTTCTTTTTCAGCAACAGGCCATCCCGGTTATATACGGAGATGCCAAGGATATCTCCCCTTTGGAAGATGGATTCAACCGGGTCTTTCAGCAATTCTTCATTTTCACTAAAAACGCCTATTCTTATGTTTTGGGCTAACACACCTGTAAGCAGGCCACCGTCCCTGATAAGCGAATCATTAAGGGATTTTCCTTCAAGGCTGATAAATACTGCCGTGAATGAAAAGAAGATAATAAAGACAAAAAGCGCAAAAATGGAAAAAAGCTTTATACTGAAATTTTCATTCAGTGTTTTAAAAATATTGAGACTCACGAGATTAACCCTTACTAATCTTTTTTTAATTGTGGTTCTGCATCCTGTTTCAGATCAATACCAATTTTAGCAGCTACTTTTTTGTTAAGGGTTATTACACCTTTTCTTGCGAATATGACCCTGTTTTCTAATTGATTTTCACCAGGCATAATTTTTTGAGCCAGTTCTCCGGCCTGCAGGCCCATATCATAAGGGTCTACAGAAACTGAAATTAAAGCACCCATTTCAAGGTATTTACTTGAGAAGGTGAAAACCGGGATCTCTTTTTCCATTGAAGTAATGAGCAAAAGCTCCATTGACTCTGGTGTAAGCAGGGTAACATCAGGGAACATCCAGAATGCGTTTATGCTCTCAGCCATACCCTTAAGCGCAGTAGCAACATCACCAGGCTTTTCGGCCTTCCTTATAACAAGATTGATACCCTTTTTTTCTGCTGCATTAATAGCCTCTTCAGCTAGATCTCCTGTGTTATAAGGGTTGTATATCAGTCCTATGTTATTGAGGTTGGGAATTGCGCTAATAAATGCCTCCAGTTGCTTCTCCGGCTGCACATTCATGCTTATCCCATAGAAATTTGGGGGGTTATCAATAATTTGATCGGGCGAAAGAACCATTACGTATATAACCGGGATATCCCTGATTCCCCTTACATTCATAAGTGCATCACGCCCGATGGCCAAAATCAGGGGAGGCTTTGTCCTTTCGATTTCATCCCTGATGTCGAAGGATGGTGACTCTGTCAGAATAATCTGTTTTATTTCATGTCTCTGCGCACTTATAAATCCATGGAGGGCTTCATCATAAGGCGCTATTTTCACACTCTGGATAACAAATATTTCACCCTCAGCGAAGGCTGGCATCGCTGAAAAGATAAACAAAAAAATTATAAGTAAATATTTTTTCACGATTATCGAATTCAGAGTTATATTGCTCAAGCAAGAAATAGGGCAGTTATATATCTGTTATTTCTTAATATAAAAATTATGTTATAGACAAATGATTATTGTTTAAGTAAAAATGCAATCAATGTTGAAGTATATTACATATATTAGACATTATCATAATTTTATTACATGTAAAGGTATTATTTTAGAATCAGTATGAAAACAGCTCCGCGAAAAAAATTTATTAAAGTATTTCTCTTCATCTCAATAATATTATCTATTTCTATAAACTGTTTTGGTCAGTCTGAAGAAGAAATGCAGATGCTAAGGTTGTTCTATGAGGATAAAGACCTTATTGTATCTGCTACAAGAAGCCTCAAACCAGTAACCCAGGTGGCCGAGAATATCACTGTGATTACATCTAGTGATATAGATGCCATGAATGCCCATTCGGTTGCAGAGGTGCTGGACAGGGTTCCCGGCCTTTTTCTTAGCACTAACAGGGATTTCGGGGCAACTTCATTATTGAATATGCAAGGCTCTGAACCGCGACATACACTTGTTCTTGTGGATGACATCCCCTGGAATCTTACCAGCGAAGGGTCTGCTGAAACAATTACAGTCCCTGTCGGAATCATTGAAAGGATAGAGATAATAAAAGGGCCTGCATCATCGGCATGGGGGTCATCTCTCGGTGGTGTCGTTAATATTATTACAAAATCGGCTGGAACCACCAACAAACCGGGTGGCTCAATTTACGCCTCCTATGGAAAGAAAAACAGCCAGGATTACAGGGCAGACCTGTATGGGAAAATCGGAAAAGCAGGTTATTACCTCTATGCGGGGGGGCTTGATTCTGATGGGCTCGTACAATCAAGGTTTTCCGATAATAAACAATTCTATTCCAAGATAGAACTCCCTTTTTCAGGAAATGTCAAAACAGGTTTGAGCATGGGATATAGTGATACCCAAACCGGTTTTGGAGATTATCTGGATCAAGATATAAATATAAGGGGAAACCTTAAAACCTTTTACTCCTCGCCTTTTGTGTCAGCAACTGTGACAGAAGGTCTTGATATTAACCTCTCTGCATATTATATCCAGCAGGAGACCGCGCAGAGGAGTAACAGCCTCGGACTTGGCATTACAGGAGAACCAGGCGAAATATATCTCGGCTCAGATATAAAAGATAAATCCTGGGGAGCAAGGTTTCAGGCAGTATGGGATAAAGAGATCAATTCCCTTGTATTTGGAATGGACATTGGGAAGGGAGAATATGATCAAACCCTTAATGCTGGCTCTCTGCTCCAGAGTTTCGGGGTCCCTTATATCTCAAGATTTTCACCCGACAATACAAAGTGGGCTCTCTATATAAACGATACAATCTCAAGTGGGGCATGGTCTGTAACACCAGGAATAAGATATGACCATGAAACCATTACAGGTTCATTTATAAGTCCGAGCCTGGGGTTAACCTATTTGTTGTCAAAAGATACTCTCTTAAGAGGCACAATTGCCAGGGGTTTTTCAGCCCCTGGTCTTTCATGGACATCAGGAGGGGGCATGTTTCTTGACCCAAACCCCTCTCTTAAACATGAAGAGGTATGGTCATACCAGGCCGGAGCAGAGTCTGCATTCCCTTTTATGTGGCTAAAGGCAAACATATTTTTACACGATCTGAGAAATTCCATTGTTAACAGCCCTTTTGGCGGAGGGCCTCCCACTTATAATGATATTCTTATCAATAGTGGGGATATTAAGCGCAAGGGCATTGAAATAGAGGCAGAGAGTGTGCCGATATATAATTTATCCTTTAAGGGCGGTTTATCATATGTAGATATTAATCCGCCCAACGCTGCAGGCTCCTCTGAAATCTATAGCTTTGTGACTGCTCTTAAGTATCAAGATAATACTATAAACGGTCAGTTAGTTGGCTATTACAACTGGCACGACCTGAATAACATATCCGGTGGTAGTCCTGATGATTTTATATGGGATCTATCCATTAGTAAGATAATCAAAATTTCCCAGGGGAATGATGTAGAGTTTTTTGCTGTTGGCCGCAACCTGTTTAATGGCTCTCAGTATCCATACATAGAAAACATTAATCCAAGAAGGTGGTTTGAACTTGGGATAAAATACAGATTCTAGGTCTTTACCTATATGCATTAAGGCCGGATGGCATTATTAACCTTAACAATGGAGGTCTTGTATGGAAAGCCAAAAAAAAATTGAAAAGAATGAAGAGATCAGGGTACTTGATAATGGGCAAAATATGGATGATCTGATCATCATGATAGCCTTTTGTTGTTATGCAGTTTTCATTCCCATAAGGATGATTCCTTAATGAAAAGATAGGGAGGGGGAAAACCCTCCTTATCTTTCAGCTTATCAGCATGGAATTCTCCAGATACCTTAAATATTACCCTTCCAGTGAAAGCCCTGGAAATTTTATCCTCTTTTCTACCTGGCGGCTTTCAAAGATCGAGGTAAGGGAAGAGCTGTTCAGGGCTATTGAGAAGAGAGAAATCTCCCATGAAAATGAAAAACTTCTTGCCAGCCTGGGGATGCTTGTCCCGGACAGGGAAGATGAAAAGAGGTCTGTCCTTACCTTATTCGACCGGGTCAACAAATACAGCACAGGAATGGATTGTATTGTAGTCCTTAACCTTGACTGCAACTTTGCCTGTAAATACTGTTTTGAGGGTGGGTTAAAGGGAAACCTCTACATGTCATGGGAGACTGCCGACAGGCTGATCGATTTTATTAAAGAAAGAT
>CAZCMD010000111.1:0-15682 GCA_964499695.1 uncultured Desulfatiglans sp. | reverse complement strand
GCACACCTCAAGGCTGTAGCGCGCATCAGCCTCTTCCGGGAATATGGAGGTTCTGGGTTCAATCAGGTCAAACCTGGTATATTCAAAATCATCAAGATCAGTACTGGCCTCCATCATAGGGTTCACTATGATTTCACCTTCATCTGTCCTGTATGTCAGATTGGGTGTATCTGTAAGCCTTCCGCTCTTTTCATATGCCTGCATCAGTTTGAGCATTGGTCTTTCTGCCTCTGCCCTTATTACACCGTCTATAAAATCATATTTCTCAATGATCTCTTTGTGAAAACAGGTGGCTGTGAGCCCCCCGACAATCACAAGGGAATCGGGGTGGTACCTCTTGCAGAGCCTTGCAATCTCAATCCCCCCCTGTGAATGCTGCTGAAAATGAAGCCCTATTGCATAGACCCGGGCAGAAGATCCCTTAATATGTTTTTCAGGATCGAACTCAGGGTCACTAGTCATCCTGTCACCCAGGTTATCCAGGATTACCCTGTACCCGTTTCTATCAAGGTAATCAGCAATACTTAACATCCCGATCGGGACCTTTGTAAACTGAAGCCCCTCCACGTTTCTTCCGAATGCGCCGGGAAACATGGGGGTATGTCTAAAATCATATATTGCAGGGGGGTGGAACAGGATTACATCATAGTCAGTCATTAATAAATCTCCTTAAAACCTTGATTGAAAAAGCGGGATTGTCTCAGAATTACCTTGAGGTGTCAATCCCGATAAGGTTTTAACACCATCCGGATTTCTACAGCATAATACAGAACAAATAGTGTTAATATGTCGCCCCGATGGGGCTGATAAAAATGGCGCAAATACAATGCTATTAATATACCTCTCCTATGGTGCTTTTCTTATTTGCCCATAAAGATTAGAACCTGAATACTGAACCAGACATCTACTACGTAGAGACAAGGCATGCCTTGTCTCTACAATATATTCAAAAGTCGTTTCATAATTTTAAAGATAAACAACCTCACACTATCTCAATATCAGCATAAGGGCCGCCGCACCAGCCAGTATCTTCACAATAATATTGAATGCCCCCTGCGGAATCCTTTTTACCAGCATGATCCCTGCAACCCCTCCTGCTATCAAACAGGGTAATAACATCAGGTTAACCTGAATAGACTTTAGAGTTACAAGATCAAGCCTGTGGCTGAAGGGAAGTTTTAACAGGTTAACAATAAAGAAAAACCATGCGTTTGTACCGATAAAATTGGCCTTGGGGAGCCTCTTGGAGGTGAGATATATCACCATAACAGGCCCTGCCGCATTTGCCATCATGCTTGTTGCCCCTGCAAGGGTGCCCATCACAGCGGCAAAAAGCCAGTGGGAAGGGATGTAATCATCCGGGAGCCTTTTATCCTTGATCCATGATAAAAACAAAAGGATCAGGACAAGGAGGCCGATGAATGTCCGGAGCTGATCGTTTGTGATGTGACGCATGGCCAAATAGCCGGCTACAATACCTGTTAAAGACCAGGGTAAAAGCTTTAAAAGTTGTTTCCATACCACATGCCTCCGCCAGTAGATTATGGCGAAGATATCTGCCATGGTCAGCATAGGAAGTATGAAACCGGTGGATTCCTTTGCAGGCATGATGGATGCCGCAAGGATGGGAATCAGGATGCCAATGCCGGGTATCCCAGCCTTTGTAAACCCGATCAGAAGGGCGCATATGATTATTACGGCCCATTCAATAAATGTAAAATCGGACATTAAATTCTGCCTGCCTTTATGGATATCTGTTTCAAAAGGCAGGATAAAACAGGAGCATCTATTTGGCCAGTTCTTTTTTCATACCCAGGCCAAGGGTCTCAAGTGACAAAGGCTTTTTGATATATGCGCCTGCTCCCAGTTTCTGTATAGCCACAACATCCTCGGTTTCAGAATAACCGCTTATGATAAGGGCCTTCTGCCCGGGTTTAAACTTTGATATGCGTTCATATGTCTCCCTTCCGCTAATGCCGGGAGACATGATCATGTCCAGCAGGATCAGGTCAACATTGTTATTCTTCAGGTATTCTATCGCCTTTTCACCATCTGGAAAATCGATATGCCGGTATCCAAGGGATTCAAGCATCCGGCATGATATTTCTCTCTGGCTTGCAACATCATCAACCACAGCCACCAGTTCGCCTTTCCCTTTCAGGTCATCCAGCGAGGTTGCAGATACCTTCCCCACCAGTTCATCCCTGGTTATGGGAAAATACAACTCAAAAACTGTACCATTTTTATCACTCTTTACATCAATATAACCCTTGTGATCCTGCACCGTATTCCATACAACCGTGAGACCAAGCCCTGTTCCGCTTATGCCCATCACCTTTTTTGTAAAGAAGGGTTCAAATATCCTGTCAAGGTTTTCCGGTGATATGCCGGGGCCGTCATCCATCACCGAGAGGACTATATATTCTCCGACATTAACATCTTCATACCTTCTTAAAGGCCTGTCTATATACCTGTTGTATGTGGATATGGTGACAGTGCCTTCATTTTCTATCGCCTCTGAGGCATTTGAAACCAGATTCATTACAACCTTCTTAATATGGATCATAGAGCCATTGAAATTGAACAGCTCTGCATCCAGCTCTGTGCTGTATTTTACCCCGGGATGATAATTTTTCAGGTTATTAAATTCAGGTGAACTCATGTATTCCCTGACTATCCTGTTCAGGTTCAGAGGTTCCTTAACCGTAGCAGCCCCCCGTGCTATGGTGAGCAGGTCCTGTACAATGGCAACGGCCTTGTAACCAGACTCCTGAATGGTTTCGATAGGTTTTCTGAGTTTGCTCTCATGGGGTATATCCAGTAAAAGCAGTTCAGGATAACTTACAATACCTGACAGAACATTATTAAGGTCATGGGCCACGCCCCCGGCAAGAAGCCCCAGTGACTCCATCTTTCTGGATCTGGCAAGCTTTTCTTCACTCTCCCGCAGTTTTTCCTGCGCAAGTTTCCATTCGGTTATGTCCTGGTTTACACCGTATGCTATTACTGGTACACCCCTGTCGTTTTTTATCTGGGATATCTGTACCATAATATGACCTGTTTTCCCGTCAGCATAGAGCATCCTGTGTTCAAACCTGCTGGTCTGGGGTGCGTTTATACTCTGAATAGTTCTCTGGATATCATCAAATGTATAAATATCATCAGGATGAACAAATCTCCGCTTGAATTCATCAAAGGTCATTTTATACCCGCCCATCTCTTCTGCGGTGGTATGATATATCCTGTAGAAATGGTCATTGAAGGTATATATCTGGTTTTCTATATCCAGTTCCCATGGCCCCAGGTGGGCAATATCTACAGCAGTGGAGAGCTGTGCCTTGAGTCTTTCCTCCTCTTTTTCAGCCTGTTTGCGGTAGAGGATACTGGTAAAGGTCTCACCAATGATCCGTAAGATAACTATTTCCTCGTCTGACCAGGCCCTCTTTTTGTTCATGCTGTCAAAGCCAAGAAAACCTACCATGTTTTCACCCTGGCGTATGACAAGGATGAGCAATGATTGTATACCCCGGCCTTTAAAGTATATCTTTTCCTTTTGTGCCTCATCAGGCAGGGCATCCATATCAGGGATATGAACAACATTCTGTGACCGTATCGTCCGGGTAAACCAGGTTAGCCCCTGTTCAATCTTCATCTCCTTTTCAAAACCGGGGAGAGCTGTATTATCAAGAGACCATTCACTTATTAATTCTAACACCTCCTTCCTGGTGTTAAAGAGCGAAAAGTATGCATGATCAACGCCTGTCTTCTTGCCAATGGAGGCAACCGCCTCGTTTATATAATTATCCACCTCCTTATGGCTAATTCCAACAGCGCCTGAGGATATCTCGCTTACAAGACGTTCCAGCTCTGACCTTCGCGCAAGACTTGCCTCTATCTTCTTTCTTTCGGTTATATCAAATACCAGCGAGAGTATTACCGGCCTGCCATCCAGCATTATCTTGGAGAGATGCACCTCACTGTCATATAATGACCCGTCCTTACGCTGTGTCAGCGCCTCGAAAGTTATTGATTTCCCCAGTTCTATTCGTTCCCACATCCTGACAACATTAAAATTCTTGCCTAAAGATGGGCCCGCTGTCTCCATGACCGTAAGCCTCATAAGCTCTTCTCTTGAAAATCCCTTAACCCTGCATGTCTCTTCATTCATTATCAAGTGTCTTCCCTCAAGGTCATGAACAGATACACCGCATGGCAGATTTTCAAGCACAGTCCTGAATCTCTCCTCGCTCTCCCTCAGCGCAATCTCAGTCTCCCTGCAACTACCTATCTCCTGAATCATCTGTTCCTTTGTCTCACTAAGGTCAGAGGTCCTGTTGGATAACTTTTCAATATTTATGGACATGGAGTATAAAAACCGGCCAATACCGCCGATAATGGCGAGGGTAAACAGCCCGTAGACAAATGATACAGGCATCCAGGAAAGTGTTTCAGTGGTATATTTGTTCACATCAAAATTATAGGATAAGTAACCTGAGTCAAAAAACATGGCCGTTACAATCAACACTGCAAGATTAATGATTGTTATAATGATGCCCGGCCTGGCCCCAAAAAAAACTGTTGTCAGGATGCTCATGAATATAAAATATACCACACCAGTACCGAAAATCCCCCATTTGATAAGCGAGGTGATACCCATTATGAAGGTGCACACAATTATGAACAGACACTTTGAGTTAACAGAAATCTTTTTCCGGCTGACCATAAAAAGAAGACAGAAAATGTATACAAAAATATGCAGGGAAAGGATGAACATCCCTCCAACCTTAAAATAACGCAGGAGTGAAACCAATACTATGGGGACGCCAAAAATGGAGATACAGATAAGAAGGGTATCTGCAAGCCTGTTACTGATGTCATGAATGCTTTCATACTGGGTGTCTTTACCCAATCCCGGATTTTTCTGTTCTGACATGGTACCGTCCGTTTTCTATAGCTGTTTATTATTAAACCTGCAAGAATGCTTAAAAAAAACAACCTGTTATTTATTTAAGCAAAAAACATACCATAAGGCTGGCTTAAAAATTAATTGCTATATCAACATATTACAGTAATCAGAAAAGGTGACTGATAAAGATGGCAACATTTTGACACTGAAATTGTCATGATATGACAACAGGCAAATAGCCATAAAAATCCACAACACTGTGCAGGTTTGGGTATCCAAAGAGTTAAAGATATATCAAGGCCTTCTAGATCATGGGACGTATTGTATTAAAAGGTGATTTGTATAATTCCTGAAGCACCAGGCTTGCTGCCCCTTTTGCCCAGTCAGTATGCTGCCATTCAGGGATGACTATCTTTGTAAGAGCCAGCAGATCACTGAACGTATGCCTGTTTATTACCTCTCTCATGGGGTTAAATATGATATCTCCAGCCTCAACACCCTGACCCGAAATAATGATTTTTTCAGGGTTAAAGATATTAATCAAGACTGATAAGCCAACCCCCAGATACCGTCCTGCTGTCTCCAGGATCTCAATAAGGGCCTTTTCTCCCTGTTTTGCAGCGTCAATTATCTCTTCAAATTCTATATCACCACTTGCTTGCCTTGCCCATAATCCTGTTTCAGAAAGGCGCTTTGCCTTATTTATAAAGGCCATGCCTCCGACAACAGATGCAAGACAGCCCCTTTTGCCACATACACAGAGTTCACCGTCAGGCATTACAGGAACATGCCCCATCTCACCTGCGAAGCCACTTACGCCACGGTATAACTGGCCATTGGTGATAATCCCCATCCCAATACCATACTCAATTGAAACAACAAGAAAATTATCCACCCCCCTGCCCTCACCGAACCACTGATGAGCAAGGGTAAGTGTATTAGCATCATTTTCTATATAGGTTGTTATATTTAACCTGTTTTGAATACGGTCTCTGAGCGGCACACTGCCAGCATCATAAAGGGGGCTCCAGTGACATATGCCGGTACGAAAATCAACAACACCCGGCACACCGATGCCTATTCCTGCAATATTATCCAGAGAAAGGCCTGCCTCATTTACAGCAGAAAGGACCAGTTCACTAATGTACTCTTCAAAAAAATCAATATCTTTTCCAAAAAAATTATTCTTTTTTACAACCGTACTCCTGGTCTCGCCCTGCATATCACACACAGCAGAGCTTGCCTTTGTTGCTGCGAGTTTAACGCCAACAACATATGCGGCATCAGGATTAATCGCAAGGAGGACACGGTTTCTGCCACGTTCACCTGTCACCTCGACATTCTTTTCAAAAATAAGGCCTTTATCTATCATCTGGGCGGTAATAGTGGTTACAGAGGCCCTGCTCTGGCCTGTCATATCGGCTATTTCTGACCTGGAGACCGCCTTTCTGATGCGAATACTGTTCAGTATATTGAACTGATTAATTGCACGAATAAGATCCAAATTTGCTGAGGGCATATTATAACCTTCTATGTATAATAAAATGGCTAAACTTAAACCACCGGAGAAGAAAAAGGGTTTTAATTATCCTCTCTTCTACGACGGAGTAATACATTAAAGCAAAAAACTGTCACCGTAAGACGTGCAAAACTTAGAAATAAAAGCATATCTGTTTTCTACAGTAGAATTAATAATTTGGCAACAAAAGTTTTATAATATAAAGCTCAAATTAAAAAACAATGGAGCTTTCAGCAGTCAGCGATCAGCTGTCAGCTAACTCTTTGTTTTGAATGCCTTTTGCTGAAAGCTCAACACTGAACGCAGATAACTGACTGCTTGAATCCATAAAACCTTAGAAACATTAAACAGTTATCTCGATCCTATTATTTTCAGGGTCCAGCACAACACTTTCAAAATAGCCATCACCGGTTGTCCTGGGCCCATCAACCACCATATAGCCATCCTTTTTCAGTCTTTCTGTCAGGATACGTACATTTTCCTCTGAGCCCGTAGAAAAGGCGATATGGGCGAGACCGGTATACTGCCTGTTTTCAGCTTTTTCCGGATAGGTTAATAAAGGCATGTGCATTATTTCAAGACGGGCATCTGCATCAAATTGGATAAAATATGATGAAAACTGTCTCGCCTCATTTAAATATTTATTCCCGGCTCTCCCGTTAAAATATTTTTCATAGAAATTTTTGAGGGTCTCAAGGTCCCTTGCCCAGATGGCTGCATGCTCTATCTTCATCTGAAACAGCCTGTATGTTAAAAGATGTTCCTAAACATAAGTTAACTCGTAGTCGCGGGCAAGGCTGATCATGAAAAAGGCAAATGGCCTCTCAACATACCTGGTTATTATGGGGTTATGCACAACACCTTTGGGGATTACTACCGCAGTAGGTTTGTCAATGATATGCCTTTCATGCTCATCGCCCATATCTATAGATATCTCAGCACCGAGGTAATTGATATCCGCAGGGTCTGTGCCCACAAAAACCAGCACCTCATCATGGGGATGATAATGTGCGCCGTCGGATTTACCCGGCCCCCTGTGCCATAACCCGGGCCGTTTATGAAATCCCCATGTAAAATTAAGGTCAATACCCTCAAGATCACTACCCGTCATCCAGAAAAGCCTGTCCGCGTTTCCAGGCCCGGGGATCATCGTATCCTTTTCTGCGGTTGCAGGTGGTAATAGTTTTAATGGTTTTATCAGATGTGCATGTTTATCACCATATGTCATGGTCTCAGGTGATACATGGTACCTCTTTTTTGAAAAGGTGGAGACCATGAAAGGTTTCTTGCTGCTGGCAATCTCCTGCATCCTTGCTATCTGCTCTTCACTTATCCCATCTCCCATCCAGGTGGTACGAGGTTCTGCGCCGAGTGAAAGGATAAAAAAACTGTAACCAATAGGGTTTAATACCTCCTTTGTAACTGAGGGGCAATGGAGCACCCCGCCCTTTGCCACTATCACAGAGGGTTTGTCAAAGGTATGCACCTCAAGCTCCTTACCGAGGCAGTACTGCATCTCAGCGCCCAGGTATTCGATATTATCAGGGTCAAGCCCCACAAAGACCAGGGCCTCAGGATATGGATGCACATGGGGGTCCATGCCCGGATGCCAGTCACCAAGGCCTGTATAAAACCCCCACGAAAAATTGAGTTCAAGCCCTTCAAGATGATCACGGCCGTTCAACCATAAATTTATATCCGCATTACCTGTGTTCCTGAATGCCCTTTCAGAACCGGGCATTGCTGCAATACTTAATGGTTTAACAAGGTGTGAATATTTTTTATTTTCCATATCTGTTTCCCTCCTGGAATATTTTTACAGCATAACCTAAGAAAAATTAAAAACGTATATTTTCACCACGGAGAGCACGGAGGGCACGGAGAAAATCTTTTTATTATATTATCAATAAATAAATTTTGATTTTCTTGGCGCCCTTTGCGTCTTTGCGGTTCAATTTTAGTCTGTCACTTCAACCATACAAGTAAGGAGGTCACGGAGAATATTATCTATTAGGCTTTTACTCCGTGTTCTCCGTATCCTCCGTGGTTAGATAAAATTCAGTACATCATATGTTACTGCATTTTTGAAATACATCACTCAGTCTACAACCTTCGTTTCAGGGCTGCTGGATAAGCCAACAGTATACGTTGCAAAAGGCCTGTCAACCCACCTTGTCACAACCGGATAAAATGGCACACCTACCGGTCTGATAAGGGCAGAAGGTCTTTCAATGATATATCTCTCTTTTTCATGGCCGATCTCTACCTCAATCTGCGCACCCAGAAAATCTATATCTTTGGGATCAAGCCCTGTAAAGACAGTAACCTCGGGGGATGAGCCTGCACCTGCACCCATACCCCTTTGCCATATGCCCGGCTTGCTAAAATACCCCCAGTTGAAATTCATATTGAGATTATCTAGATCACTCCCGAACATCCATGCAAGGTGGTCAGCATACCCCGGCCCGGATATTTCTCCTCTCCTTTTTATCTCATCATAGTGAGTTGCGCATGTCTCAGATAATGCACCGGCGATACTTCCCCTTTCCATAAAAACACCTGATCTTATCGGTCGAACCAGATGGGCATATTTGCCAGTGGGCGGGGTTGGGTTTTTAGAGACCCTTTTCTTTGACACGCTTGATTTCATGGGTAGCTTGAGCCCCTGTTTTTCCGCCATCTCTGCCATCTGTTTCAAGGTCTCTTCAGATATCCCTTCACCCATCCATGTGGTGGTTGGCGTTGCACCGAGACAGAGCAGGAAAAACCCATAACCCTTTGGGCTGAACATCCTCTTTGTTATTAAAGGACAATGTGGCATACCCGCAGGGATAACAACAACCGTGGGCTCATCAAATGTGTAGACCTCCTGCTCCTTTCCAAGATATACCTCGACCTCTGCACCCAGGTAGTTCATTTTTGCTGAATCCAGCCCCACAAACACCAGGCATTCTGCATAGGGGTGCACATGTGGGTCTTGACCTGTATGCCAGTCACCCAGGCCGCTGTAAAATCCCCATGAGAAGTTAAGCTCAAGCCCCTCAAGGTGGTCACGGCCATTCAGCCATACTATCTTGTCTGCATTACCCGGCCCGTTGAAGGTTGAGGATTCTTCTGTATCAGAGGTTCTGATGGAGGCCATTTCTATCCTGCCTGCACTCAACGGTTTAATGAGATGTTCATACTTTCTGTTCATAACAAAGAGCCCTCCCTGTTTAGAAATACAAATTTATTAGGCTTATTTTTATATCATTCCTGTGCATTATGCAATTACCCAGAACGAAAAACAAGCGAGTTAAATAGCTAATTTTAACCTCTATCCCATGTCTGGGGACACCGTGTCTGCATCTATACCTGTGGCAATGTGCTGGGCGCTTGACAATGGAAAACTTAAAAGAGGTATGGAGATGATGCACTTTATGGGAAGCGCAGGGTTTTCGGCAGGGATATGTCATATATGTATTAACCTTATTAGCTCTAGCGACCCAATATTTTCTCAAGTTCCTGTAAACGTTTTCGATCAGCACGCTCCTTCTCAAAGCGTTCAGTAATGTCTCGTGCATGGGCGAGAGCGCCAATGGCATCAGCCTTTGCGTCTAAGATAATAGCAAAGCTGAGTTCAACATATATCTGAGTACCATCCGAACGAACTGCTTTAGTCGGCATACTTTTGCCTGCATACTTTGTGGCTCGATCATTAATGGCACGTTCAAACCCGCGCCAATGGGCATCCCGGAAACGTTCTGGAATTATGATATTCAGGTTTGCACCAATTGCATCCTTGGCTTTAAACCTGAAAATCCTCTCTGCTGCAGCATTCCAGACGCGGATGATTCCTTTTTTGTCGGCGAATACAATACCATCAGGTGCTTGCTCCACCAGCAATTCAGCCAGATCAGGTAATTCTGTTGTGTCAGTTCTCATTGAGTTTTCCTGTAATATCTATATTTGTTTCCTCTTCATAATTTTGTAATAAAGAACTCTAGTGGTCTTGTTGACCCATAGTTTAACCCTTTATTAATATTACTGTTTTATGAAATAACATTTTAGGACCCTCAGCTATTTTAAAGCCAGCTAAGTCTGCTGTTTGCAGAGTTTCTCGAAATGCTGACCCTGATACATGAAACGGTGGTTCGACGATTAAAGCTTGTCTGTTTGATTTTAAAAGAGAAAACAGTTCTGTAAAAAAAGATATTTTTTCTGGCACTTCGTGAACCATATAGAAAAGTAAAATGAAGTCAACCAGCTCAGATATACCAATTTTATTATGACCACACTGGTGAAGTACTATTCGGCTTTCTAGCTCAGTTGCTTTTATTTTAGATTTTAATATTCGAAGCATCCCTTCCTGCAGGTCAACAGCAATAACTTTACCTGCTTCACCAACCATTTCAGCCATATCAATGGTAAAATATCCAGGGCCACAGCCGACATCAAGCACCGTCATCCCTTTTTGAATATATGGACCCAATATTTTCTCAGGATTTTGAAACAGCTTTCGGATTTTATTATCGAGTGACCATGCATTGCCAACAGGGCAAACACGATGCTTACTTTCATTCATTTTGCTGTCCTATTTCTTAAAGAGTGTTAACCTGCTGACAACAGACAACAATATTCCAACCATTATTCTAATAAATGCCATAGCTATGTTTTAACAACATCATTACCGCTTTCAGCCATTGATTTCATGTGGGTTGGGTTAATAATCCGACCTACATTACTAACCCATTAAAGCTTGTTCTTACGCCTTAGATTCTGGATATAATTAAGTTCATTCAAGGCTTTTGCATCGTTTTTATTGATTTCGAGACATTTTTTATACTTTTTCTCAGCCTCATCAAGCCTTCCAAGCTCAATTAAACAATAACCAATACCACGCAGTGCCCTTGTCAATTCATCATTTTTTAATTTATCCGGAGAGAATACACTTGCTGCTTCTTCGGCCCTATTATAAAGATCAAGAGCCTCAACCCATTTACGATCGATTTGATAGAGATGCCCAAGTTCAGATAAATACATGGAGTTTGAAGGAGAAAGCTCTACTGCTTTATTTACAAATATCCTGGCATCCTCAACCCTGCCCAGATCCAGACTGGCGTATCCTTTGAAGTAAAAGGCATCTGCCCAAAGCTGGGAAATCACTACTGCTTCTTCTTTTTTTGTCGCAGCGATAGATAGATATAATAAGGTCTCTGTCAGGCCACGTGAGCAGTATATATGTTTGCCATTGTTACCATAGTGAGAGTTATAGGCTTCAATTACAGGATCAAAATATCTCTCGATAGATTCTTTTGTGTACCTGTTAGCAAGCTTGTTAAATCCTTCTTGGAGTAATTTTGCATATTTCTCTTCAATTGCAGATTCAGAAGTAGATTGTTTTGTATCCTTTTCAGGTTGAGCCTGATTCGGAATCTTTTTCGTTGCGCAGCTAAAGCATAAAATAACTGACAGAAAGATAATAAGTTTTTTCATTCGTTACTCCCTACTATTATATAGCTCTATTAATCTTCCGGCATCAATAAACATACCCGGTAAAACCTGATTTTTATAATACAATGATACTTCTGAAAAGCCTGTTAAGAATAGAAACGGATGCAAATGTATATTAATACAAACCGGTTTTCAACAGGTTATTCTGGATAATTCTGCAATCGATATCCTTTAGTTAAATCCTACATTTTGACTTTACCGGTTATGAACTTCTAATCCGTTTAAAGATTGTGCACATCCTCATTAAGCACAAACTTGACATTAACATCCTAATGGATCATCATGGCTGCAAATAATCAAACGGGATAAACCAATGGCTGAACAAACAATCAATATTGCAGATGCAAAAAAAAGATTTTCCGAGCTTCTTGGCAAGGTTGCCTATGGTAAGGAGCGAATAGTTATCACAAAGAGAGGCAGACCTATGGCTCGTTTGATTCCCACTGAAGAGTCATACTCACACCTTGCAGATGCAGAAGGTTGGCTGGATGAAAGTGATCCATTCTTTGATTCTATAGGGTCTATTATCAACAACAGGAGACAACACACACCAAGAATTCTTCAGGAAAACCCGGAATAATAATGTACCTGCTCGATACAAATATTCTGAGTGAACTTGTAAAAAAGAAACCCAATCCCGGTTTTTTAGAAAGGCTTCGTTCTGAGCCTTCCGAGATGCTGTACACTTCAAGTGTTTGCGTGACAGAGTTGCGTCATGGCAGTGCATTGAGGGATGACTTTGATATGTTCTGGAATAGAATAACTGAAAATATAATTTCACGGATTACGATTTTGGAATTTGGTGAAAATGAAGCCTATACTGCTGGAGATATACTTGCGCAATTACAGAAAAAGGGGCAAATGATCGGGGTTGAAGATATTTACATTGCAGCAACAGCCATATCCCATAATTTCATTCTTGTTACAGCAAATATAAGACATTATGAAAGAATAGATAACCTTAGAATTGAAAACTGGATCATATAAACTTACTGCCGTATCCTGTGTACAATGATACCCCTGAAAAGCCTGTTTAGAATGGAAACGGGTGCAAATGTATATTAATACAAACCGCTTTTCAACAGGTTATTCCTTTCAGTGCTTTGTTTCTGTTAAGGGTGTAATAAGCACCTTATCCACACGCCTGCCATCCATATCCAACACTTCAAAACGCAAATTTTGCCATTCAAAGTATTGCCCCTCAGCAGGGATATGCTGAACATGGTTCATAATAAATCCGCCAACTGTATTATACCCGCTATCTTCTTCACCTGGTAATTGGTCTATTTCAAAAATATCCTTAAGGGTGTCAATATCCAATAAACCATCCACTAACCATGATCCATCCTCACGCATGCGGGCTTGCGGTTCAGAAGAATACTCACCTGCGATAGGAATATTCCCCACTATATCATCCAGTATGTCATTATGGGTTATCATGCCCTCTATGCCGCCGTATTCATCTGTGATTATAGCAATATGTGTTTTTTGCTCCTTAAATAATTCCAGCACATCAAGGGCTGACATACTGTCAGGAATAAACAGGGGTGGGCGCAACAACTTTTTTAAGTCCAGAGGTTGGTTGTTCAGGCTCTGCACCAGTAGATCTTTGGCCCGGACCACCCCAATGACATGATCAAGGTCATCCTTTGCTACAGGAAAGCGGGAATAATGATATTCCACCACTTTGCGCCGGATATCTTCAAGAGGCTCATCAATATCCAGCCAGACAATTTTTGTGCGGGGGGTCATCCATGCACCCACAGGCCTTTCATCTAAGCGCAGGACATTTTCTATCATACTCTGCTCGGTTTCCTCAAAAATCCCGCTTTCTGTACCCTGTTCAATAAGTTTTTTGATTTCTTCAACAGTGACAGCCGGTTCAAGAGACGGTTTGATACCCAGCAGGCGAAAAACGATATTGGTAGAAGTATCTAATAGGCGTACAATCGGTAAAGCAACCCTGGAGAGTAAGTTCATAGGCAGGGCCATGGTTGAGGCAATTTTTTCAGGATTGTTCAGCGCCAGTCGTTTGGGAACAAGTTCACCGATGATGAGGGAGAGATAGGTAATGACGATAACCACAATCCCGACACCGATTAATTCGCTATATTGCGCAAGGGCAGGTAAGGTGTTCAGGTAAGCCGTTATTTTTTCGGCAATCGTTGCCCCGCCAAAAGCGCCAGCCAGGATACCTACCAGCGTTATACCCACCTGAACAGTGGCAAGAAACTGATTGGGGCTTTTAGCAAGTCTCAGGGCTGCCTGTGCCTGTTTATTACCAGAGTCGGCTGACTGCTGCAAACGGATCTTTCGGGCAGCAACAACAGCTATCTCGGACATGGCAAAAACACCATTAGCCACGAGGAGCAATAAAATGATAATTATTTCAAATGCCAATTCACTCAAGGCTATGTCTCCTTCTTGTTTGTTATAAAAAAGGGCTGGCAAACATTACCAATACAATTTCTGTTTCTATCCTGGTTCAAATAAACTTACCAATAAAACTGTCTGGCCTGAATATGTACTTTAATTTTAAGGTATTTTCAATATGTTATTCCGGGTTCACCTGGTACCAGGATCAGGCTCCTCAGCAGTAGAGATGGGTTTGAAACCCGTCTCTAAAAGAAAAAGGCGGCTCGAAAGACTGTTTTTATTCACAAAATTTAAGTACATAAAGGTGAGGATTATTTTTATTCCTATCAATATCAATTATATGCTAATAGTAAAACCACTTAATAGCATCCAATTAACCTCTTAATATAAACCATCAGGAGGCACTATGTATCTCACAAATAAAGAAATAGTAGTTACAGGGGCCGCGTCAGGTATAGGTGCAGAGAGCGCTAAAGAAATAAAAAGACTGGGTGGGACAGTGATTGGTGTTGATCTGAATCAGCCTCAGAAAAATATTGATCAATATATTAAGGCCGATTTATCCGACCCTGTGTCTATAGAGTCTGCTGTGAAAAAGATCCCTGATGGGATAGATGCAATATGTAACATTGCCGGCCTCCCCCCGACAAAAGAGAGGGCAATGGTCATAAAGGTTAATTTTTTAGGGCTCAGGCATTTTACAGAGCTTATGATCGATAAACTCAATAACAATGGCTCAATCGTTAACATGGCCTCCCTTGCCGGCTTTGAATGGTACAAGGCCGAAGACCAGATTAAGGCATTACTCGCCCACAGGGATTTTAGCGCTGTAGACAGTCTTTGTGACAGGATCGGGATTTCTACCGAAGCAGGCCGTTCTTACTTTTTTTCAAAAGAGACCCTTATTGTCTGGACAATGATAAACAGGTGGACATGGCGTGACAGGGGCATAAGGATGAACTGCATAAGCCCGGGGCCGGTTGACACCCCCATACTCCCGGATTTTAAACAGACCCTTGGTGAAAGGGCTGAAGAGGATTTCAGGGTGATGGACAGGCCAGGTGAACCCAAAGACATTGCACCGCTTGTCGCCTTTTTATGCAGTGACGGAAGCAACTGGATCAGGGGTGCAAACATTCCCTGCGATGGCGGTATGTACCAGCATGTACTCTGTGCATCACATGGGTATCTATAAAAACAGTTGCAAATTAAATCTGAAAGGTTAAATTTGGGTCGCAATTTTCATCTGCATGGCAAATATTCCGACTAAAAGTAAAATAAAAGGAGAATCAGATGGTAAGAATAAAAAAGATAGGGGTAGTACAGACAGCAAAATTTGCAGCAATAATGTATTTTATTTTTTCAGCTATTATTATGATTCCTATAGG
>CAZCMD010000110.1:13475-15699 GCA_964499695.1 uncultured Desulfatiglans sp. | reverse complement strand
ATGAACAGATACCGCGACCCATCCGAAAACCGCACGGCCTGCCGCACGATCATGTCCGGCTGCCTGAACGCACCGTAGATCGCCCAGAGCGGACAGGCGTGACCGCTGTTCGGCAGCAGCAGCCCTGAAGGTATCTCCTGCTGCAAGCATCACCTTTTTACCCTCTTTTTTATAAAGAGCTGCAACCTTGCCGATTGTGGTGGTTTTGCCAACCCCGTTTACGCCTATCATCATGATAACCAGGGGTTCACCCGGTTTTGGTTCTTTTTTTTCCGGTTCAGCTATGGTCAGAAATTGTATGATCTTTTCTTTAAGTGCAGCCTTTAACTGTGCGGGGTTGTCAAGATTCTTCCTCTCCACCCCTTCTCTTATAAGTTCAATAAGCTCTTTTGATGCCTCTACCCCGAGGTCAGAGGTGAAAAGTATCTCTTCAAGTTCGTCTAGGAGCTCTGCATCTATCTCCTTTTTACCAAGAAAAAGCCGGTCAAGCCTGCCTGTAAATCCATCTCTTGTCTTTTTAAGCCCCTGTTTCAGGCGACTGAAAAAGCCTGCTTTTTCCTCTACAGGCCTTTCGTCTTTTTCATTTTTTTTGTTTCTAAATCCGAACATTCCCCATTCTCTTTCTGTTTTTTTAAGGTCCATTACAATATAGCCCGTGCATTATCCCTGCAAAGGATATGCGGATATCATATTTACTGCCATTGTGTACAGGTAAAATAGCGGCGGGTTTTAAAATGAGTTTTCAGCTGGGTTCCGGTATGGTGACTACAGGGCGGGTAGAAAGCCGTACCACTTTCTCGGCAACTGAACCAAACATGAACCTGCGCCAGCCTGTCCAGCCATGGGTGGCTATAACAATGAGATCAGCCTCTTCCTTTTCCGAGGCCTTTATTATTTCATCGCTGGCATTGCCCTCCTTTATCAATATCCTTACATTCACCTCTTTGGGGATCTGCCTCTTTATATGCTCTTCGAGATTGTTCCTGGCAATCTCCTTCATCTCCTCATAGTATTCCTTTGCATCAAAACCTAAAGGAAGAAGGGTAGAACTGCCATGATAAACAGGTATTACGACATGTATAAGTATCAATTCTGCTGCTTGGTTTTCTGCTATTGCCACCGCAGCAGAGACCCCTGTATATGACGGTTCGCTTAAATCGGTGGGGCACAATATCCTTTTTACCGGGAAAAACGTTTTTTCAGGTATCTTCTTTTTTTTCAAGATAATACCTCCTTTATCAGTTATTTATGTTCCCGTTAAGGTTAACCGCAACCATCTTTGAAACGCCGGCGTTTTCCATGCTGACACCGAAAAGGCTGTCCACTATCTCCATGGAGCGGCGATTATGGGTTATCATCAGCACCTGGGAGTATTTTCTTATCTCCTTTAAAAGGTCATTAAACCTGTCAACATTGGCCTCATCAAGGGGAGCATCCACCTCATCCAGGAGGCAGAACGGGCTCGGCTTGATGAGATAAATGGCAAAGAGCAGCGCCATTGCAACCAGCGCCTTTTCACCGCCTGAAAGCAGCCCCATGTGGCTTACCTTTTTCCCGGGAGGCCGCACCTCAACCAGAACACCGCTCTCAAGCGGGTTGGCTTCATCGGTAAGGGTCAGCCATGCCTGTCCGCCGTTAAACAGGATGGGGAATACATTCTTAAGCTGCTCGTTGATCTCTGCAAATGTGGTGGTAAACCTTTCAAGACAGGTCCTGTTAATCTTTCTGATCGCCTGCATGATAGATTCAATGGATGTTACAAGATCCTCTTTCTGTTTCAGGATAAATTCATAGCGTTCACTCTGCGCCTCATGTTCCTGTATGGCCATTAGGTTTACCTCGCCGAGCTTCTCACGTTGGTCCTTCTGTTGGTCAAGCTGTTCCCTGACTGTCTGCTCATTATAGTTTTCATCAAGGTAGTCCCTGTATATCTCGGAAAGGTTAAGGTTTGCCTTTTCCCTTACCTGCTCCACCAGATTTTCCATCCTCACATCTATCTTTGACTGCTCCATCCTTGTAATGCTTATCTTTTCCTTAAGGAGATTCAGCTCTTCCCTCAGGCCTTCAAGCCTCTTTTCATTCTCGCGTATCTCAACATGAAAGAGGTTACGTTCCTGCTGTGCATTATCCACCGTCTCCTTGGCATCCCTGAGTTTTTCATAATATTTGCTGATATTTTCCTTGAGCACTGCCTCTCTTTCGGTGAACGTCCTCTGCTTTGTCT
>CAZCMD010000110.1:0-13375 GCA_964499695.1 uncultured Desulfatiglans sp. | reverse complement strand
CTGATATTTTCCTTGAGCACTGCCTCTCTTTCGGTGAACGTCCTCTGCTTTGTCTGACACTCCTTTATATCCTCAGCGATTTTGTCAAGCCTGTGCTGTGACTCATCATGAAAATTATCGATCCTCTCAATCTCCCGTGCAAGCCCTTTTCCCTCTTCCACTGAGACCCTGAATTTCATCTTTGTGGTCTCAAGCTCTTCACGGATCTCATCAAACTCCCTTTCGCATTCATCAAGCTCTCTCTTTTTCTGCACAAGGAACTCCTCTTCCTTCTGCTTTTTCTCCCCGCACTGGATCAGCTCATTTTTATTCCTGTCAATAGCCTCTGTATGTTTTGCCTCCTCGTTGAGCCTTTCTTCGAGCTCCTTTTGGAGCCTTTCAGAGAGCCTTTCAAACTGATCCAGTTTATTGCTTAGCTGAAAGATTATCTTGTCCAGCTCATTAAGCTCATCCTGGCATTTGGATTTTTCCTCCCTGAGCCTTGAAAGGGCCACCTTTATCTCTTCTTCCTGGAGCAGTATGGTGTCAAGACGATCCTTTACCTCTGAAACCTTTTTGGAGAGTTCGGTCCCCTTTTCCTCAAGCTCGGTGATCTCCCTTTTCCTGGCTAAGAGCCCGTGTGCACCGAGCTTGCCGCCACTTATAATCCCATGACGGTCTACAAGGTCTCCCTCCGGTGTTACAAGGGTGGTATTCCTGCCGTTACTTCTCCAGGCATCAACTGCCTGGTCAAGGTTTTCAGCAAGGGCAATGTCACCCATGAGCATGTTTACTACAGGCTTGTATTTATCAGAGACATTTACCACATCCTTGAGCAGCGGGTACCCGTTGTGTCCATGCCCGTTTCCGTTTCCATTTATATCACTCACAGAGATAAAGCTGCCGCGACCTCTTGCTTTGTCCTTGAGGTACCTTACCGCCTCTTTGCCATCCTCCTGGTTCTCCACCAGTACGTACTGGAGCCTGTCAGAAAGAACCGCCTCTACCGCCTGTTCATATCTTGAATCAACCTTGATAATATCCGCAACAAGACCCAATACACGGCCCTCATTTTTTGCAGCAAGGTCATTTGCCTTCATGATGGTCCTGACGCCCACCTGATAACCCTCATAGTTTTCATTCAGGGATTTAAGACCCGCTAATCTTGTCTTTACAGTGTTATATTCGTTCTCTATGGTTTTAAGGTCATTCTCTGCTGACTTTTTTATAGCCTCAAGCTCGTTAGCACGCCCTTCCTTTTCCCGGATGTCATTTCCTATATCGCTTAGCTTTTGGGATAATGCCTCCCTTAACTCGCCCTTCTTTGTGGAGGTCTCCATTAGCGTCTGTATATTGGCATCCAGCTCATTCTTCTCGCTTTCAATCCTTGCCTTTCTATCGGTTATTTCAAGTATCCTTTTATTAAGGTAATCGAGCTCCTTACTCAGGCCTGCCTCCTTTGAAACACCTGTATTAACCCTTGTGCGGGTCACCTCATATTCCTCTTTGATCTCTGTCAGGAGCTCCTTGCGCCCCTTCATCCTTCCTTCAATAACGCTGATCTCCTCCTGGCATGTGCGGGCATCTTCCCTCAGCCTTGTGATCTTTTCCTGGAGCAGGGCCTTTTCTTCGCCAAGGTTGACAAGCCTTCTTCTGATATCCTCGATCTCCCTGTTATGGCGCTCTTCAAGTCCTGCCTGCATCTCCTTTTCCTTTGCCATGGATTCAAGGGCAGATTCCTTCCTTGCAAACTCCTCCTTAAGAGAAAGATATGTATTATTGAGCCCTGTGATGACCTGCTCTTTTTCATCCAGCTCAAGGTTCATGCTTTCGATTTTGCCCTGTAAAACGGAGAGGGTAGTCGTAAGCATAGTCTCATTTTCAATAAGACCGTCAGCAGATTTCTTGTTTTCGCCTGAAGCGGAGATAAGGTCATTGTACATATTGGCATTAAGCACAAGCTCAAGCCTGCGTATTTCAGCACCGATCTCCTTGTACCTGATGGCCTTTCCTGCCTGTCTTTTCAGGCTCCTCATCTGTGTCTGAACCTCGGAAAGTATATCCTCCACACGGTTCAGGTTTTCCCTCGTGAGTTCAAGCTTTCTGCGGGCCTCGGCCTCCTTCTTTTTAAACCTTGTAATACCTGCAGCCTCTTCAATCATAAGCCGTGTCTCTTCCGGCTTCTGTTCAACAATGGAGCCTATGCGGCCCTGCCCGATTATGGAATAGCTCTTATTCCCAAGGCCTGTGTCCATGAATATCTCCTGGACATCCTTGAGCCTGCATGGGACATTATTAAGCATGTATTCGCTCTCGCCCGACCGGTAGAGACGCCTTGTAACGGTTATCTCCTCCTCGCCCGCAAATTCACCGGGCAGTGATCCGTTTCCGTTTTCAAAGATTAAGGAAACCTCTGCCATGCCAAGGGGTTTAAAGTCGCCTGCGCCGCTGAAGATAACATCCTCCATGTTGCGCCCGCGCAGTTGTCTCGCGCTCTGTTCACCCATTGCCCACCGGATCGCATCAGCGATATTGCTTTTTCCGCAGCCGTTCGGTCCAACAACCGCACTTATCCCTGCCGGAAATGGGATATCAACCTTATCCTTAAATGACTTAAAACCCATGATAGAGAGCCTTTTTATTCTCATCAGGACCTCCTTAAAATTGCTTGAGATATGACCTGAAAACGGTCATGAAATTAGCATCTCGAATCAGGATTGTAAAGGGGAAAATACAACATAATGTGATGGATCTGAATTTTCTGCCAATATATAGTATAATTTTCACTCTAAATGAGAAAAACATTGACATACTTCAAATGAACTAAATAGAATGAAATAGTCGAAATAAATTTCTGTTTTGACTATAATATTTAAGTATGTAAACTGTAAAAAAACCCCTGGAGATCAAATTGACGAATAGGAAATATGGGAATTGTCGCCTGATATTTTTTTTAACGATAGCCATCTTTTTTACCCTTCATTTTTTTACATGTCTTGCCGCTCAGGAGGGAAAAGAGGAGACATATTCCATTGATCTGGTGCAAACCGCTGAAGTATCTAAGGAAATAATCGAGCTGGGTAATAAAAAGGTGCTCACTGAAACATATGTGGCAAAGGATGGAGACCATATCTGGCAGATACTGAGGGGAAGGGAGGTTTTTAATAAAAACAAACTGGGGGATATCCTCTATGCCCTTAAAAAACTTAATAAAAATATATCCAATATGGACATGATACACCCCGGGCAGAAGATAGTGATACCGCTTATTATCACGCCAGTTGACGGCAGAAAATTCCATGAAAATACTGAAGATATTGAAACTGTCAATATTACAGACATAGAAAACCCTGACCTCTACACCGTAATGCCGGGTGACACTCTTATCCGGGTACTTGATAAGAAATTCGCTGTGCCTGAAAGCGAGTTTTATAATGAATATCTTGACCAGCTTAAAAAACTCAACCCGGAGCTCCGGGATCCTGACACCATATATCCGGGGCAGAAGGTCAGGCTTCCTATTTTTTCCCCTAAGATCGCAAGGGGAAAGATCAGGGAAGAGCTCCCCAAAAAGGAGGCTGATGAAGA
This sequence comes from uncultured Desulfatiglans sp., assembly GCA_964499695.1. Lineage (GTDB taxonomy): Bacteria > Desulfobacterota > DSM-4660 > Desulfatiglandales > HGW-15 > JAAZBV01. Next base: position 9,808 of record CAZCMD010000110.1, on the reverse strand, counting down.
GGCAGTAAAGATAGAGAACAAAGAAAAGGGGGAGCACCTGGGCAAAATCTTCACCCTGATCGGTGAGGAGTGGCTTAATCAGGGGAAACACTATATTCCCCTTAAGACAGGGGGTCAGATAGACCTGAACACAGAGACTTACCCTATTATTAGCCTCAGGAGCGGGGACAAGATTATTGTGGATCTCTATTCCACACTCCCTGAAAAGATGGCCGATCTTATAATGTCAAACTGGGACACATACCGTATCATACATATAGATAAAACCGATGATTTCACCGCTGCAATAGCGAAGGCCATAGGGGCCTGCAATTACGCAAAGGTATATGGAAAGGATGAAAGCCTTGTGCTTGAAGAGGGATTCAGGCTGGAGGTGACTGCTGACTGGATAATACAACTTCTGTCAGAGCCAACCCCTGGAGAGATCAATTTATTATGCCTGAACCTTGGTGAAAAAGGCAGGAAAGATATCCCTGAATCTTTAAAGAAATACCTTGAGGGGCACGGGATAAGGATAATCGACTACCCCGAAGGTGAGGCATATGAAGAGAGTGATAAGGAGTTTAATCCCATTAATCTTGGCGGTAACATAAACAGTGTCATAGAGAAGATACTTGATCTGGCTGAGCAGCAGTATTCCATGAAGAGGGATATACTCCTGTACAGGGGAGAAGAGGGGGCCAATTTCAACCTGACCATAAAGGCGGATTATTCCTTCAAGAGAAAAGAAAAAGACTATATTATAGATCTGAATGGTCTTGAAGATGATGTCATTAAACTTTTAAATGAGCGGGGGTTTTCCGTGCTTTCCCTTGCTGGAGAACAGGATCTCTCCAAGGCAGCTTCCAGGGTGCTTGATTTTCTGGGGGAAGGCTGGAAAGACGCGAAACAGGGCTTTTATGCAGTGGCTGAAGATAGCCGGAGCAACATTAAGCTTGTAGTCCCGGGGATCAGCTACAGGGACACTAAAGGCAGGATGAATCTGTTTACCTACATCAGGACACCCCAGGAGATATCCGGTTTTCTGGCCAAAAATTTTGACAGCATCTTTATACTGGAACAGGGGAGAGAGGCGGAAAAAAATGAGCGCCAGGATACTGGTAATTGATGATGAAGAGAGCATAAGGTTTACATTCAAGACCCACCTGACCAAGGAGGGGCATGAGGTGTTTACCTCAAAGGATTATGCCTCTGCCATCGAGATCATAGAAAGAAACAACCTTGACCTGATCTTTGTCGACCTTATCCTCAAGGGGCATACCGGTATTGAGATACTTGGCAAGGTCAAGGAACTGGGGCTTACCTGCCCTGTGATAATGATGACAGGTAACCCCTCCATCCAGACAACAACAGAGGCGGTAAGGCTCGGTGCCTTTGATTACCTGTTAAAACCCATATACAAAGAACCCCTGCTTCGGGCCACAAAAATTGCCCTGAGTCATAAGAATCTTATAGACATGAAAAGGTCTGTTGAAGAGGAAAACGAGAGGATCAGGAATAACCTTGAGGCCATATTCAGGAGTGTCAATGACGGTATAATCACCTTCACCCGTGACATGAGGGTGATTGATGCAAATGATGCGGTAGAAAAGATCTGCAAAATGGAACCGAAGGATCTTCTGGGAAAGAATATTGCCGATATGGAGACCCATTGCAGTAATGCCTGTCAGAATATCCTTTCTGAGACCATTAAAAACCAGTCCCTGATCCGTGAATCGCGCATTGAGTGCAGGCAGGCGGAACAGATCCATCAGGTGGTTTCCATAACAAGCTCACCCCTGATCAGCAAAAATGATGAATCCATCGGCGCTGTAATGGTGATAAGGGATGTGACAAGATTGAATGACCTTGAAAATGAGCTGAGGGTACGTCACCAGTTTCATAATATAATAGGCAAAAGCAGCAGGATGCAGGAGATATACAGGCTGCTTTCCGACCTTGCCCTGACAGATACCACCGTGCTTATCACGGGTGAAAGCGGTACCGGAAAGGAGCTTATTGCCAAGGCCCTCCACTATAGCGGGCCAAGGGCCTTTAAGCCCATGGTCACAGTAAACTGCTCTGCCCTCGCTGAAAACCTCCTTGAAAGCGAACTGTTCGGCCATGTAAAGGGGGCATTTACAGGCGCACTTAAAAATAAGGTGGGTCGCTTTCAGGCAGCGGATCAGGGCTCCATATTCCTGGATGAAATAGGCGATATAGCCCCCTCTGTTCAGCTTAAGTTACTCAGGGTCATACAGGAAAAGGAGCTGGAACGGGTGGGCGATTCGCAGTCAATAAAGGTGGATGTAAGGATAATAACCAGCACCAATCAGCCCCTTAAACAAAGGGTGGAAAGGGGTCTATTCAGGGAAGACCTCTATTACAGGCTCAAGGTAGTGGAGATTATTCTACCACCCTTGAGGGAACGAAGAGAAGACATAGAGCTTCTGGTAATCCATTTCTGCGACCTCTTTAACACCAAATTCGGGAAAGTTATCGAGGGCGTTACTGATGATGTCCTGAATGCATTCATGAAATACGAATGGCCTGGCAATATAAGGGAGCTTGAACATGCAATCGAACATGCCTTTGTCCTTTGCCACGGTAACATAATCACTATAGACCATATACCTCCTGAAATCAGGGAGAATGGCACCTCAATAAAAAAACGTCCTGACAGTAACAATAAGGATGATCTCCATCATATAATGGAAGTTCTTAAAAAGGCCGAAGGAAACAGGGCAAAGGCCGCCAGGCTCCTGGGTATAAGCAGGCAGACCCTCTATAGAAAAATGAGGGAAGGGGATATCCAATAAAAGTGTAACATGTAATAGTGTAATGTTACACATGTAACGGAAATGATACACATGTTACATATTTTAACCTGAAATATTACATAATCTACCCCTCTTTTACAGGCAGTTTTTATCCCATGAATAATCTATTTTCATTTAATATCCCGGTATTTCAGGCACTTTCCCTCAAGCCTCCATCAAAACTCAAAATACCCTGTCTGTTCCATAAGATATCCTCGTATCTGGCACAGGACTTGAAGATATCCAGGGGGTAATACGGAAATCTTGTTTTGTGACAGTTACTGAAGCTCGGTTAAACAGCCACAATGCATAAACCAGAGTTTTATTTATGGTGAAATTATATCTGAGGTTGAGATGGTTTCGGGAGGAGTTTTGACTAAGGAATGGCTAAAGGATCATTTAGCGATCGAGGAAGCTGTATCAAATATATCGAGGATCTTTCTGTCATCCGACAGCATTGAGCTTGAGGATGTCCTTTTCGTTATCGGTAATACATGTTCAGTAAGCCGGACAGGTATTATCTGTTTCAGTGATAATACGGACGAAATCAATGAGATTCATGAATGGTGCAGTCCATCCTTACCTATCGGACATGAAAAAAAAGAAACAGATCAACGCTTCTACAGGTGGCTTGCCGGCAGGTTAAGGTGCAATAATCTCATAATGGTGCCTGATACAACGATTCTCATGGATGAAACGGAAACCGAGGGCAGGATACTGAGCACAAGAGATACACGGGCCATCCTCGCAATACCTGTTTATTCGCCGACTAACTCCTTTTTCGGGGTTATTTATTTTGAAGACCTTGAAAAGCCGAGAGAATGGCTTGGAGAAGAGGTGCAGACCTTCAGGGTTATTTCGGGCATGATCAGCACCTACTGGGAGAGAAAAACTGTCCTTGAGGCCCTGGCAAAAAGCGAAAGAAGATACAAAGAGCTGTATGAGGAGTCAAAAAAGGCTGAGGAGTTGTACAGATCACTCATAAACTCCTCTGCGGATGCTATTGTAATAACCGATCTTGAAAGCAAAACGAACTATGTAAGCCCCTCATTTACCCAGGTGTTTGGCTGGACCCTTGATGAGATAAAGGAGGGGGAGATTCCATTCATACCAAGGGATGTCAGGTGTGACCACGATTCAATGATATCCGAAATAACAGGCTCAGGTACACCATGCCAGGACATGGAAACAATTAGATGTACAAAAGATAATCGTATACTCAATGTAAGCCTGAGTGTTTCAAGATATGATGATCATGAGGGAAAACCGGCAGGGCTTTTATACCTTTTACGGGATATAAGCGAGCGGAAACATCTGGAGGCGCAGCTTATTCAGGCCCAGAAGATGGAGGCAATAGGCACGCTTGCGGGAGGTATTGCCCATGATTTCAATAACAGCCTGCAGGCCATCTTTGCCTGCACTGAGATACTTTTATTGGGTAAAAAGGAGGGAGACCCTGATTATTCAAAACTTCTCACCATAGAAAAGGCGATCCAGCGGGCAAGCAAGCTTACAAAAAGACTTTTAATCTTTGGCCGCAAGATGGATAATGAGACAATGCCTGTAAATCTCAATAATGAGATAGATCAGGTAATGCAGATACTAAAACGTACCATACCTAAAATGATCAACATAAAATTTGAACTCGATGAAAGGATCGGCATGATAAACGCTGACCCGAATCAGCTTGAGCAGATCATGATGAACCTGAGCATAAACGCAAGGGATGCCATGCCTGAAGGCGGTGAACTTACATTCAGGACAGAAGCCGCTTATGTAGGGGAGGGTGCAGTTACCAAAAACACCGGACTATCTGAAGGTGACTATGTGTTACTCACTGTTTCAGATACTGGCACAGGCATGGAGAGTTCCACCCTTGAACATATTTTTGAGCCATTTTTCACTACAAAGAAGGCAGGGGAGGGTACTGGCCTCGGGCTCTCAATGGTTTATGGGATAGTAAAAAGTCATGGGGGCCATATCTCATGCGAGAGCATCCCGGGCAAGGGGACATCATTTAAGATCTATTTCCCTGCCATAAAAAAGAATATTGATATAAACAAGGCCACAACATCAGAACCGGTACAGAGGGGATCAAATGAGAATATCCTCTTTGTAGAAGATGATGAGACAACCAGAGATGTGGTTGAGGAGTTGCTCAAGCAATCAGGTTACAGTGTTTTTTCTGCATCCGGTTGTGAAGAGGCAATAAAACTCTATTCGGAGAACATTGAGAAGATCGACCTTGTCATATCAGACCTGATTATGCCCGGTATGGGTGGTAAAAAGATGGTTGAAACCATACTTTCAATGAATCCCCTGGCAAAGGTCATTATTGCCAGCGGGTATAATGTCCAGGAAACGGCAGCCTGTGCAAGGGAATGGGGTGTAAAGGATTTTATAAGCAAACCCTATGAGATAAACAGGATGTTGAAGGTACTTAACAATGTACTCAAGTTATCATGATTATTTAACGGATGATAGCTTACAGGTTCCATATAAACAGCGTGGAGAAAATATCAGATGTCAAACAGCAGTAGATACCCAGCATATCCTGTGCCGGCAGGGGCATACAGGGTAAGCGAGAAAAAGAATGAGATACTTAATGCATATCTGGGCACATGTGTAGGGCTCTCCCTGTGTGATAAAAAGGCAAGGGTTGGGGGGCTCATACATATCCTTTTACCTGAACCAGGCGGGAACGATTACCTTGGAAAGCCTGTAAACTATGCAATCACAGGGCTCCCCATCTTTATAAAGGAGTTGCATAAACTCGGGTCCGAGATATCAAGGCTTGAGGCCACATTGGCCGGCGGGGCGCTTGTGGGAGATATTTCAAAGGCCGATATTGAGCTTGATATAGGCGGCAGGACTGTGGAGGTTACTGAAAGGATACTGCGCAATGCGGGAATATGCATAATAAGGAGGGAGACCGGAGGATTTTTCAGTTGCCGTTTGAGCCTTAACCTGGACACAATGGAAAGCATTATTCATCCGATTTATAACATGCCAGTAAACCAAGAGACTGAGATAATAAAGCCTGATCCAAAGATGATCCGGGATGCGATAAACAGGATTCATTCTATTCCGCAGATGATTTTCAAGATACTCAGAATAATGCGTGAGGAGAGATACAGCTTTATGGATCTGGCAGATGAGGTGAGGCAGGATCAGGTCATATCTGCAAAACTCTTGAGGCTCTGTAATTCCGCATTTTTCGGGAGGAGAATAATTGCTGACTCCATAGACAGGGTGCTGGTGATGCTCGGTGAAAAGCAGCTTATTCGGACAATAATGTCAGCAGCCTTTGAAGATTTTTTCACGGGGAATTTAAGAGGCTATTCTCAGTGTAAAGGAGGGCTCTTTAACCATGCCATTGGTACAGCCATGATTTGCGAAAACCTTGCCCGGAAGAGTCAATGTGTTGCGCCTGATGTCGCATATACCGCAGGTCTTTTGCACGATATAGGAAAAGTGGTGCTGGATCAGTATATGGGCAGTGCTTACCCCTTCTTCTACAGAAAAACCCAGATAGAAAACGAAAAACTGGTAATAGCGGAAAGGGAGATATTCGGCATTTCCCACGATGAGGTGGGTGCAATGCTTGCCGAACAATGGGCCCTGCCTGAAAACCTCACGGATGCAATAAGAAACCACCATAACCCGGAAAAATCTGAAAAAGACAAGGCGCTTTCAAGTGTCGTATATCTTGCGGATCTTATCATGTCCAGGTTTCTTGTGGGACAGGAGCTTGAAAGGCTAGATGCAGAGTATGTTAAAAAAAGCCTCTGCAACATCGGGCTTAACAGGTTAAAATTCCCCAATGTAGTAGAAACCATCCCCCCGCATATCTTTCAGATGCCCTTTGAAAGAGAGGCACAAAGCAGGTATATGAATTAAGGTACAGGACGCAGGGCGCAAGGTGCAGGGAACACCCGCCATCGCTTATGCTATGGCGGGCCTGAGGGGTAAAAAAATTAATTATATTTGTAGGGGTAGACCTGAGTGTCTGCCCTTTTTATTCAAAGAGTTAACATTTTTTTTCTTTATGATATTAGGAGCCCCATGCACTTGATCTAGTGTTAATGGAAACTGATGAGAGTGCAATCTTGTTAATAAGGAGAAAATCATGTTCAGTCTGGGTGAAATAATTGATCTTGCAATTCATGTGGAAAAGAACGGTGAGAAATCATATCGCAGGGCACAAAAAGAGGTGATGAACCGCGACCTTGCCTTTGTACTCAAGTGGCTTGCTGATGATGAAAAGACACATGAGAAGTGGTTCCTTGACCTCAAAAAAGGGATTGATGAAAATGTTGAAGACCCAAGGCTTGAAGAGATGGGCAGAGAGATCTTAGGTAATGTGCTGGGTGAACAGTCATTCTCCATGGATGATGCAGACTTTTCCAGGATAAAAGATGTGAATGCCCTTCTTGAACTTTCTCTCGAGTTTGAAAAGGATACCATTCTCTTTTATGAAATGTTAAAGGCATTTGTGGATGATAAAAAGGTCTCGGCAGGCCTTGATAAGATCATCCGTGAAGAAAATGCCCATGTTAAAAAGCTTGAAGAGATGATTGGCAAAAGGTAGCTATATTTTGTTTGTCAGACGTTCAATTTATTCAACCATTTCCAAAACGAAAATTCCCAATCCCCTTGTGAATAGTGCTGGTTGCTAAAATAATACTTACCATCTCTCGCTGGGGCGCTCCCAAATAAAACACTTCACACCCCTTTGTGAGCGGGGTTGGTGGAGGGGAAATTTCTGTCCCCACCAGTTTTCCAACTCCACCTTTAAAATGGGTTGGCGTAAGGTCGTCAGTTAACAATCAGGATACTTAAAATTATAATGCACCATGTAATGATTGGAACATAATTAACACAGTAAGGAATTCTGAAAAACAGTACCAAGGCTGTTTAAGGCGAAACAGGTAGTAGACTTTATTGGTCATCATTTTTAGGAAGAAGACGCAGAGCGTCAAATCAAAATGTTCCCACGGTGATCATGGGAAAGTTTGATAGTGCCAGGCAATTCAAGATATCATTCTTTCATATTCATCGTGATTGCCGATCCAGACCCATATAAAATCCGTGCCATCCTCAATTGCGATAGCCCTGTAATCAAGGCCTACTCGTACAGACCAGACTTTCCCGACTTTTTTAAAATGGAGTGACGGATGACGCGGGTTTTCTTATAAAATGGTATAATTTTCTTTTGCCTGGTTCTGTATAACGGTTGGTAATGACTGGAAACATTTCCAGAATCTGGAAGTAGCCCTATGCATTAAATTGTCCGGAGTCTTCCCTTGCTCTTTTCATCAAGGGCCTCCTTAAACAAAAAATCCAGTTTGCCAGACATTGAGTCCTCTTCAATCTGGATTTCCCATTCTTTCCAGTCTTTTTCTGAAAACCATTTCCGCAATTGGATAAAATCATTTTGTGGAAGTGATTCAATTTCGGATTTAAGCTTTTCAAGATTTTCCATCAATCAATACTCCCTGTAACTGGACAATATTATAAAATTAGATTTTAAGAAAATGCAAGGAAATAGATCGAAAGGTTTTTATTACAGAAGACTGTATTTGAAAGAGATAGATTTTATAGTCACTTTAGACCGGAGGCATGTAATGGCAGGAGAGGTGAAAAACCGGTGATGCGAAGTTTTCGCCTGCCCTTAAAATACAAAATAGGTTGCAGCACTCGCTAAAATCCTGTATATACCCGTTTCCTTTTGCACCCCGGGGGCATACTCCGGGGTGTTTTATTTTTAATTTGGGGTGTTTAAGTATGATAAATGTGACAAATGTCAGCCTTTCTTATGGAAAGAGGGTGTTGTTCAAGGATGTAAATATAAAATTCGCACCGGGCAACTGTTATGGCCTGATAGGGGCAAACGGTGCAGGTAAATCCACCTTTTTAAAGATACTTTCAGGCGAGGTGGAGCAGGATAAGGGAGAGGTAACAATCGGGCCAAATGAAAGGATCTCAGTTTTAAGCCAGGATCAGTTTGCCTTTGATAATGAGACGGTTATCAACACGGTAATAATGGGACATAAGAGGCTCTTTACCATAATGGCAGAGCGTGAAAGTTTATACGCAAAACCTGAACTCACAGAAGCAGAAGGTATTCTCTGCGGTGAGATAGAATGTGAATTCGCTGAGATGAACGGCTATGAGGCAGAAGCAGAGGCGGCAGTGCTCTTAAAGGGCCTGGGTATACCCGAGTCATTCCTTGATAAAAAGATGAAGGAGCTCCAGTCTGGCGACAAGGTGAGGGTGCTCCTTGCACAGGCACTCTATGGTAATCCTGATGTGCTGCTCTTGGATGAGCCAACAAACCACCTGGATCTCAAATCCATAGCATGGCTTGAGGAGTTTCTATGCCGGTTTCAGAATACTGTTATAGTCATATCCCATGACCGCCATTTTTTAAACCAGGTCTGCACACATATTGCGGATATGGATTTCGGGGCAATAAAGGTATATTCAGGTAATTACGATTTCTGGTATGAGTCAAGCCAGCTTCTGCTTAAACAAAAACAGAACGAGAATAAAAAGGCGCTTGAAAAGGCAGAGGACTTAAAAGAGTTTATCAGACGGTTCAGCGCAAATGCCTCCAAATCAAAGCAGGCCACTGCCAGGAAGAAGATACTGGATTCACTAACAATAGAGAACCTGCCTGTTTCATCAAGAAAATACCCTTATATCAACTTCAAGCCCGAACGTCCCTGCGGCAACATTATCCTTGAGATAAAAGGGCTTTCAAAGGAGATAGATGGCGACATGGTTTTAAACAATCTTAATCTTACTGTTAACAAAGGGGATAAGATTGCCTTTGTGGGGACAAATAATCATGCCAAAACAACCCTTTTCCAGATCCTTGCGGGTGAAATGGCGCCGGACAAAGGCAGTGTTAGCTGGGGGGTTACCATCAAGACAGAATATTTTCCAATGGAAAACAGCGCCTACTTTGATAATGATTTGAATCTTGTTGACTGGCTATGCCAGTT
>CAZCMD010000109.1:0-15897 GCA_964499695.1 uncultured Desulfatiglans sp. | reverse complement strand
TTGACTGAAGCCGTTCCGGCAGTGTTGCGCTCATTAGAGCCTGCATCTTCTGCTTCAATTCTTCAACCGAAGTTCGGATTTTTTCTATATCGTATTCCGGCAAATAATAATGAAACAGCATATAAAGAGAGGAATGAAAATCCTCCAGTTCCTTTAAAACCGGACGGGTAAGGCGCATGAGCGCTTCAAACCGGCTATGAAGCTCTTCGGCTGCATTCAGAAGCCGGGCGCTGTCATCCGCTGTGGCTGCTTCTTTATATAGAGAGCCTGCATTCTTTAGCTTTTCTATCCCCTCTTCCCATGCAGGTTTCTTTTCTCTTAAAATCCCAGGCAGCTTGGCTCCCGCCACCTTTGCAATACCTTTTTCAACTGATGGTAGCAGCTCTTTCAGCATGGTGGTGTCTTTGTTTGGCCATGCCTCATGCCAGATCTTGAAGATGACTTCATGAAACGAATCCAGTTCCGGGACATCTGCAACAGCATCGGCCGGTTTTTGTGCATAGCCGGAAAAGCTGCAGATACATAAAAAAAGACTAACAATCGCAATCCTGATATACTGTTTCTTAATCATATTGTTTCCTCCTATCTTTATTAACGATAAACCTCTTTGCGATGCCCGATTTTTACAACCCATACTGTAAGTTCCTGATCTTGAATGGAATAAATAATTCTATAGGTACCCTGGCGGATACGATACTTCTCCTGACCGGAAAGTTACTCGCCGCCCTGTGGTCTTGGTTCTTGTACAAACACTTTTATGCGCGTGAGAATTTTCTTTATATCTTTTTTTTGGAATGGAGCAAAGGTCTTTTTCTACGGATTCTTTAATGAAAGTATTACATTTGCCCATCTTTTTTAAGCCTCTTCACCATCGCTTCATAACTGGTGAGCCGTTCTTTTGCCCTGTCTTCAAATGCTGCGATATCTTCCGCGTCTTCTGCGAGGGATTCCTTAATAGCATCATTGACCAGCTTTGATAAAGACTGTGATGTCTCAACAGCCTTTAATCTCAGGGCCTTGTGTAATTCCGGGTCTAAATATACTGTGGCTCTCATTGATGTTGTTCCCATATTATCACCACCATAACGTTGTGTAACTATAGTACCATAACGTCATGGTGGCAATAATATTTATAATCAAATATTCTGTCTGACTGTGTGGATTAATATCTCCCAATCAGCCTAGAAGCAGCGTATGCGGTGCTGGTTGCGTAAAGGATGTTTGCGGCCTTACGGCATTCGCCGATCATGTGGAAGTCCTTTGAAGAGCGGCTGAATTTCAGGGCCTCGTCATGGAGCGGTTTCATACCGACTGCATGAACCACCGCATCAGCGGCATAAAACAGGTCGCCATCCGGGCCCTGGCATTTTACCCCGTCTTCTTTTATCTCAACAGCCTTCGTATTAAAATGGATTGGGATATTTTTCTGCGCTACCATATCTAAAACGGCCATCTTGTGCGTGCTGTTACCGCCGTCGCTGATATCACCGAGCATTTCAACGATTTCGGCGTCGATTCCGAACTCTTTTAGATAAATGGCCAGCTCTGTACCGACAAAACCGGCCCCGAGAATAACAACTCTCCCTTTAACAAGCGACGGGTTTTTATACACATCTATCGCCTGATACACGTTATGGTTGTTGATCCCCGGGATGCCCGGCGTTATTGGGATTGAACCGACAGCTGCAATAATAACGTCCGGGCCTTCAGCTATCGCGTATTCCGGTGTCACCTCCGTATTCAGCCTCAGGTCAATACGCGATTTTGCTATCAGCGACCGCTGCAGCAGTATGTAATGATGCAGATCCTTTTTAAACGGCACTTCAGTTTCACACAGGATTTTTCCGCCAAGCTCGCCGCCCTTTTCACACAAAATAACGTCATGCCCATTCTTACTCGCGGTGATGGCCGCCTGCATTCCGGCAATACCGCCTCCGATCACGAGTACACGCTGTCTTTCCGGCGTGGGAAGTGCCCTGTACACCTCGCGTTCGCGGCCTATTTCTGGACTGATGGCGCAAACAAGGTCGCCGTGAAACACGCCTTCGGCGAAACAGTTAAGGCAGCGCATACATCTGCGTATTTCATCGACAAGACCGCGCCGCACCTTATTTGGGAACTCGGGGTCGCAGACAAGTTCACGGCCCATATAAATAATATCCGCTTTACCTGTTGCCAGGATCTGCTCCATTTGATAAGGGTCGCTTAAGCCCCCAACAGTGGCGACGAGAGATTTTTTCACATGCCTTTTGACCTCAGCCGCGTATTCGACGTTGACGCCATGGGGATAAAACATACTGACGTGGGTGCGCGAGAATGTTTCAAACCCGAATCTATTGATCGCGCCGACTGAGACGTGGATGATATCCGCGTGCCCGTCGATCTGTTCGGCGATTCGGCAGCCTTCGTCAATGCCATAGCCATCCTTCACGATTTCACTGCCGCTGATGCGAATTTCAACAGGGAAATCCAGGCCGCAGCGCTCTTTGATTTGATCGATTGCCATGACCGCGAAGCGGCAGCGGTTTTCCGGGCTACCGCCCCATCGGTCGGTTCTGGTGTTTATGGTCGGCGACATAAACTGCTGCAGGCCGAAGCCATGTGCGCCATGCAGGCATATCATTTCAAAACCGGCATTTTTTGCGGCAAATGCTGCGTTTCCAAACTCCTCTATAATCCGGAGGATTTTCTCTTCAGGCATTCCCGCGATTCTCTCGCCGTTTGGCAGGTTCATATCGACCGGCCCCCAGGCGGGTTTATCCCCTCCCGTATACATACGGGCATGGATGCCCGCAAAGGCCAACTCTAAAACAGGGACAGAGCCCTGACGCTTTACAGCGCTTGCCAGGCGCGCGTAGTTATAATTGCTCATCCGGGTGATCTCACGTGGATACCGCCCTTCTCGGTAATCTTCAGGGTCTACGTCGGCTTCTCCGTATGTGACCGCCGCTGCGCCGCCCATCGCCTTCCTTTCAAAATATGCGACCCCTTCAAGCGAAGGTTGACCATCGTATATAATTTCAGCTGAGTTAACCGGGGAAGCGAACATTCTGTTACGGAACAGTACATTTCCTATCTTTAGTGGGGATAACAGGTGCGGAAACGATTCAAATGCATTTATCATGGTAAATCACCCTCTTTTTAATATTTTCTAAATTTCAGAACAGGGAATATTTATTTCCTCAGATGATGCACAAATTCTATTCACAATACAATCATCTTCTGTCCTTCCTAATTGATTTTTCCTGTTCTCTACTTTCATGTAGGTTATTCTACCAAAGCCCCCTATTCAAACGGTACAGGAGGTGGCGGTGCCGGGAAATATACGGCGTCCGGTGTGTAGGGTTTATGCGATGTCGTGGGCTTATCAGGCTTGTTGGCCGGGTGGGCGGCGATGCTGCCCACAGACGGCGCTTCCACCCAGCCCTGGTGGTAGGGGGACATGAAAATCTGGCGGTACAAAAATTTAAAAATTTTCCATTGGCCATCCTCTTTGACGTAAGCCATATCGTACTTGCCGCTGCAGATAAACGGGATGAGTTCTTCCATGGGAAGCGTACAGAAACCGTGGGAGTGCCAGACACCCCTGGCCATGGCGCCGTTTTTATCTATCTCTATGACCGGGTTGCAGGTCATGTGAACAGCCATGAATCCAGGTGAAAAATGGGTGTCCCTCGCAAAAACAGTGTTCCAGAAGCGGGTTATGCTCTCGATGCCCTCGTAGACGCCGCTGTCCTCGATCTCCATGGTAACACCCGGCGTATGCTGAGCGAAGAGGGAGGCTACTTCCGACCGCATGCCTACCTGGTAGAAGTGGGAGTAAAGGGACTGCACCTTTTGAATTTCGAGTTCGTCCAGGGCGCGCCGGCCGGGTTCCAGCTGTTGTTTCAGTGCCTCGATTTCCGCTGCCAGTTGTTCCAGTGTTACTGCCATGGTACACCTCCCGAATAATAGTTTAAAATTGATAGCAGAATCTTTATTATATACTGTCTTTAGTAAAGGAGGACGCTGTAAGGTTATTAGGCTAAATCGCACCAACCCTATAAAATAACATCATCCCCTTTCATTCACCTTCATCAGTCTTGTTATGGTACCTTTCTTCGCAAAAAATCAATTTCAGTTAATAAATCTAGCCTTAATATTACCTGATTTTGAGGAGTCCATAGAGAGTGTGACCTCTGGAGCATCAGGACTTGATTTTCCTTTGGCCACAAACTCAAATGTCATTTTATGAATTTGGGAAAGAGGTCGAATCGAAATGTCCAAAGGAAACTCACCTGTAAAAATCGCTGACACATTTGATTTTTCGACAGTCAGCCCTGATGGTAATGGAGGGACTACTCCGCTTACTTCAGTACTGGCACTGAGCAAAAGACATTTAATACCCTCAACCTCAACTATTCTTTCCAGCTTTGTGCTTCCTTCCATCTTCGCTAAGTCAACCACCATGCCATCGGAAGCGAAGTCATTTAATGCATTGACATTATTAACCTCCCAACTTTCCCCCACGTTTTTGCGTTCTTTTGTGCCATAAATATCATCATCTGTAGCTTGCGTTGCTGGAATGGTAATGAAAATATCCAGCATGTCATCAATGTCTTCATTCGCAATCTTACCATCGATAAGATATTCTTTTTTCCCGTCTCGTCGCTGCGCAATAACCTGAGTACCTTTGGGCAGGGCTTCTTCCTCCTTGTCATTTACATTAGTATACATCATAGATTTGGATACAAGCAAACTGAGCTTTTTTTCCCGCTTCAACTCATCAACCTCAAGGACGGTAACAATTCCTTCCAGCTTTGCCGAAATAAATTTTTTGTTTTTTCGCAAAACCTGGCCTTGAGAAGACATTGTTATTTGTTGTGAATAAGATCCTGATGCAATAAGCTCATACCGTTCTCCTGTCTCAACAGCTCGAGTCATGCGAATCTCATAATCCTGTGCAAACACATGTGAACATGCAAGAAGGGCAATTAAACAGATCAGCACTTTCCGGATACCCATTTATTTCTCCTTTCGTAGATCATAACAACTTATTCATCATTTCCACGACTGGATTCCGATCACTCCCCAGTAGGCCAGGTAAATCGCTGCAATTGCCAACCCAGTGGTTGCCGCAATCGAGAAACGGCGCACGAATTTACGGATCTCCTTTTTGCGCGCGCGCCACAGTGCCAGGACGGCCATTAGTACAGCCAATGCATACAACCACGTAGCCAGAGTGATTCCGAGCGACCACACCGTCAGATTGCCTAGCAGAGCAAACGTATCACTGCTCGTCGCACTAAAGATTCCCACAATCGTCAGATAACTAAGCACCGCAATGAGCGGCCACAACCGCATGCCGCGCTCGGCCGGTCTTCGCCGCTTTTTGGACAATCCGCCAAGGACCCAGAAGGGCGCATAAAGCAGAATCCCTGCAATCGACAGCAAAAACCACGCAGTCAGGGCGATCTGCCCCCACGCCAGATATGTAGGAATTTGCTTCATCGTTGTACCAATCGCCACGAAGCGACCCTCGGCATTCGGCGCCAGCAGCATGGCCGTGGCAATTGGTTCGGCCGGATCCTTTTTCGGCAGAGACCGGAATTGCCCGCCGCTCACCGGAACAAGAGGATGTTTCCACCGGCCAAGGCTCGTCACCAGCATCCTGCCACTATCGAAGCTGACCAGCGACATCCCCGCCAGCCGTAGCAGAGAATGACTCATCTCCATGCGCGGCGCGTCAGGTTCGTACCAGCCCGCGTATTCGGCCGCATTGGCGGGCAATGGACCTTCCGGCGGCACAACGGGTCTGGTCAGATCCTGAGTAATGTATGCGCGTATAGCTGTGCCGATTTTTCCAAAGGCATCATTGTTACCGGAGTTGATGCTATAAAAGTAACCCACGCCATATTCCGACATGTACGCCATTTCCGTCAGACCGCCGCTAACGCCGCCGTTGTGCCCGTGATACACAAAACCATCATAAACCATTACGTAGTCGCTCAGTCCATAACCGGCCTTCAATCCCTGCTGTGCTTCCCAGGTGGACGTGGGAATCTCCATTCGTTCAATAGAGGCCATCGGCATCACAGGAGTTCCATTCACGGATCCACGGTTCAGGTAGAACTGCACATACGCCGCCATGTCTTTTGCCGAAGCATTGATTGATCCGATAGGCCGCAGCAGGATATTCCAGTAAGGATATGGTGTCTTGCCATCCGCTTTATACAGCGTGGCCAATTGCGGTGAAGGCTGCTCGAAATAGGTTGCGGTCTTCATCCCGATCGGCAGGAAGAAATTCTGCGTTACATAGTCCTCAAATAGCTGCCCGGTAATCTTCTCCACGATGTACCCGGCAACCCCCGGCCCCGAGTTGCAATAGGACATCCTTGTTCCGGGCCGCCAACGCGAGTAACGCGATCCGTGGTAATAATCGAGTCCTTGCCGGAGCGTCATACCCTTGGCGTCACAGGCAAATTCGTGCAGATGCATGTCGTCCCATCCTGTCGTATGTTCCAGAAGATGTACAACGCGTACTGGATCGGTGGCTTCCCATCGATTCTCGAACCATATCTCCGGAACGAGCTTATGTACCGGATCCGTCAGAGACAGCTTTCCCTCATTCGCCAGCTTTAGAATCGACATCGACGCAAAGGCTTTCGAGGTTGAACCGATCCGAAATAAGGTTCCATCCGTCGTAGCATGGTTCGACGCCACGTTTGATTTTCCCAGTCCTGCCACCCACTCCGGACCGTCACGGTGCACAATGGCCACTGACAAGCCCGGCGTATGCGAATCAGCGAGTATCTTCTCCAGTTGTTTCTTCAGCTCGGAGATGGTCTTCGCCGGCTTCGGTTTTACGTCCTTTTCCTGTCGGCTCTGTGCAATGAAGCTTACGGATGGCAAACACAAAACAAACACAAGAAGAGTGGACATGAATCCCGCACGAATAATTTTCATTCTTATCCTCCCGGCAATTGCATTTTCATTTATCGTCCTGCTATTAAAAGAAGCTTAAAACTGTGGAAATTGAGACGATGTTTTATAATTCAATATTTTTTGAGTTATTAAATTGTTAAACATCGTTCCTCTCTAAGATGCTTTTATATGTCCAATGTCAAGGGCAGGACCCGTTCTTTTCCTTATTTAATCATCCTCCAACAGTATAGGTAACCACGGCATAGACCTTGGGGGATGTGACCCACGATCATTAGGAATTGTTCCATGGTTGTATTCTTGTATATTAGAGAAACCATCATTATCTAAATCCTCTTCTGTATCATTTACTAAAGGATTTAAATCGTATTGAGTTTCCCAGTTATCCGGCATTTTGTCATCATCTGTATCCATATCAGAGGGGTTGGTTTTATTCTGAAACTCCAGAACGTCAGACAGTCCGTCGTTATCATAATCTTGAGTTCCATTACGGGATAGATTACCAAAATAATCCTTCTCCCATATATCGCTCATTCCATCATTATCACTATCTGGGAATTTAACCTCAGCTACGTGTATTCCCACATTATAACCTGCGACGAATACCTTGGAACCTGAGCTATTCATACAAATGCTGCCTACTAATTTTTTGGAAAGTCCTATAAAATCAAAGGATTTTCCAGCATCTTCTGATAAATATACACCTCCGGAACTATTTCTAGCGGAATGGTTGCCGCCAAAAAGTCTGTCCGGATATTTTTTATCAAGGAATAAAGCTATCCAGAAATAATTGTTTAGATATTCCCAGTTATTACCAAAATTTGAGGATTGGTATAGTCCTGCACCCTCTGTTAATGCATATACTTTTTGAGTCTCCGGATGGACCTGGATTGCTATTACATGCCACGGTAAGATGCCTGATATTTCCTCCCAGGTTTTTCCACCATCTTTAGATCTTAAAAATGGTGGATTATATGGTTTCGGATGATCATATATTTCGGTGCCTATGTACAAATAACCATTGATTGGGTCTTCCTCTATATCCCAACAAATTAATCCGGATTCAGGCACATTAAATGAGTAATAATCCCAGCTTTCCCCTTTATCAACGGACTTATAGATACCATTTTTAACAGTACTACTTTCCCAACGTAATCCTAGATAAACAGAACTATTAATTGAACTTATGCGCAGGCTATTAATGCCAGTGTTACTTGGAGCAGTAAAAACTAAAGTCCAATGATATCCTTTATCATTCGACCTATAAAGTTTATCTCTGGCACTACAATAGATAAGAGAGGAATTATTAGGATCTATACCAAATCCAAAAGAATAGTCACTTAAATGATTCTCCCAATTTATTCCGCCATCTCTCGTAATATAAATACCATTCCAAGAAGTTACATACCATATGTTATCATCATCAGGATCAATATAAATTTCATTAATTTCGGAATTTCCCATTGGTGATCCTGCAAATTGCCAATCCCATTCTTGCGCATAAACAGGACAACATATATCTTCCAATAATGATAAAGGAAAATTTATCGATATTAGAATTAATAAAAAGATTAAAATTCTAAATAATAATTTTAACATACTTAAACTCCTAAAAAAATTTAATCAACTCGTCACTAATCTTGAAAGTGAATAAAGGAAGGCCAGCCTTACAACAAAATAAAAGACAATAAAACAAATACCAATTGCTATTAAAGTATTACCTGTCTTGTGTTTTACCATTTCTTTTTCTTCTTTGACATTTAGATGTTTGACATTCACAGAAAACTTAAAGAGTCATTTTTAACAAGCCACCTTTATCTGTCAATAATGATGGTCTGACCCTTCTGGTTTTTTTAAACATCGTTCCTCTCTATGATTTTTTTATATGTCCAATATCAAGGACAGACCCCGTTCTTTTCCGGACCCCGTTCTTTTCCCCTATGGATGTTCTACTATCTAAATTGTATGTCTTTAAAACTAAATCGTTCTGTATGAAATCCATATTTATTGAATTTATAACGTATATATGCAGACATCGTATCTTCATGTGTTGAAATAAATATTTGCCTGTCAGAAAATTCATTTCTCAATAGCTCAACCATTCCCGCAATATTCAATTCATCTAATGTTTGCACTGGGTCATCAATAAAAAGAAGTTTATTTCTTGAATATCTCTTATTTAATGCAAGTGTAAATGAGATGACCAGTGCAGCAAGCTGCCCAGAACTCATAGTGAATATTGCATCATGCTGCTTTGAATGGTTTTCTAAAAACCGAATCCCATTTTTATCTGATTCAATAAATAGCCCTAAACCACTTTGACTCTCTTGATTAATTCTTCCAGAATAAATATGGAAAAGTATTTCAATATTCTTAATAAGGCTTCGTTGATAATTTTGAAGTGATTCTTTATAAATACCACTGAGTTTATCAATCTTATCTTTAAATAACTTTGCACAATCAAACTGTATTATTTGATCGCTGTATTCTTTTTCCAATCTTCTTATTTCATTACTCTGTTGGATAGAGTATTGCCATTCAAGATATTTACGTTTTTTATCTATGTCTGTTTTTTGTAATAATGAAATATTATTAAAGTCTTCATCAAAAATATGGATAAATATAGAATAAAAGTATGTTTTAAGTAAATTAGTATTTATTACATATTTCTGTGCTTCGATTTTTTCATATAATATCTCAATCATATTTTCGTCTGGAAGAAATGGTTTTTTATTAAGTAAATTATTGATATCAATATCAAGTGAAGAGATGTCATTATAAAGTTTATTTAACTCAATTCTGTTTTTATCTGCTTTTTTCAGCTCTTCAATGAACATGGCATCGATATTATTATTTTCCAGATATTCCTTAAAAAACAATCTCATTGGCGTAATAAATAATTTTTTAAAAGAATCAATCGATTCATTTAACTCAGATCCAGCTGTTTCAATTAAATTTTCAAGTTGTTGTTCTTGTTTAATAATATTATTTTTTAATTCTTCTGAAGACTTCCAGAGAAAACCACAGAGTGGGCATTCATTAGATACATCAGATTTATTTTCAAATTCGAAATATTTATTAATAAAAGCTTGTCTCGAATCTTTTACTTCTACTAGTATTTTTGAAATCAAATCGGCCCTGTTATTGATAGAGATAATACTACCAACTGCTTTATCATATTCATCCAAATTTATGTTAGGTTTAATTAACTCTTGAACTTGTGTAGATAAATATGCCTTATTTTGTATAAGCCAATCCAAAAAATCTCCATCAAAAATGAACAATAAATTGTTGATAGCCTGATTAAGCTCTTGTTTTTTTGAAAACTCTAAAGTTCTATCGATATGATTCCAGCAGTTTAATAACTGACTCAGCAGATTCTTTTTTGAAAGGATTTCATCAATTCTTTTATTTTTTACATCTTTTCTGAATTCACTTTCATTTTCTAAAAATAAACTTATCCGGCTAAGTTCCCCATCCTTAGCTAACAATTCAATATATTTTTCATCTGAGAGTTCTAATTTTTCATAATCCCAAGTGATATCCTTCCATGTTACAAGTTTAGTATAAGGGATTTTTTCCTCTACACCATGAAATTTTATACGATAATCATCTAGCTTAGCACTAAGTACTTTAAGGTTATCACTTGCTTTTTTCCCACATAATTCTGTTATTTTTTTTGAAATCTCAGATATTTTATTTATATTTTCCTCGAAGTCTATCGTATTAAACAAATAACCAATTGCTGATTTTCTGTCTCTATCTTTATTTTTTAATAAGTAAATATTATCTTCTTGTTCAATGTAATTAAGAAATTCAAAGTTTTCTTTATATGTTGTTCCTAGTAAACCAGTAAGATATTTTTCCTCATCATTAACTTTTAAATATTCTTCATCTGCCTCATAATTCTGTGATACGTATAACTGCAACTTGAATTCATCAAAACTTTTTGCAGATTCGAGTTCTTTTCTCTTTCCGATACGCATTAAACATATTTTATTATCATCAGTCTGCAACTCACATTTGATGACAAGATCGCCCCTACCGAGATCATTTAATAAAGGATTCCCTTTAAATGATTCTCTTTTATCAACGGCTACTCTAACTAATTCCTTGTATCTGCGAAGATTTCCGGTAAAGAGCAATTCTATCGCATCATAAAAGGACGTCTTACCAAAACCATTAGGGCCATCAAACATTACTAAATCTGGGTCATTAAAATTTAGTTCTAATTTGTCAAAGAGTTTAAAGTCTTTTATGAGTATGCGATTAATTCTTATCGCCATTGCTGTCTCCTTCAGTTGGATATGATTTTAACAATTCAGAGAGTACGACTTTAGGCTCCATTGCTTTGATATCATCTATTGTTTTTAATTCATAATTCTCAGAAATTATTTGATCAAAAATATATAATTCTTTGTCACTTGATTGTTCAATCTTCATTTTATTTTCATGAAATAGGGATTTAAGCCCATCTGTTAGCGGAATATCAATTGGTATAAATGGTAGTTTAATTGCGATTCTGTATAATAAAGCTTGCCAACTCTGTGATAATGCGTCTTTTTTATACCGTGCGAAAACATCTTGAGATATAATTTTATCTTTAAAAAACTGGGGAGTCGAATAGGGGCCTATAGTTTCGTATAGGGCTGTCTTTTCTTTAGATGAGAAATAAAGAACATATTTTTTAAAAAAATAAGGATCTTCTTCAACAGACATAACTTTTCTCTTCATATCTTTAATTCCAACATAACCGCCAGTATTCCAAAGAATGAGCATTGATAAGTTTTTTTCGAGCGCCAAATGATCACAGGTATTTTTGCATTCAGAATATAGTTCCGATTGGTCCTTTAATAATAGGGCCAAATTATCCTCTTGAATCACCAACCAAAATGAAATCTTGTTTTTATTATTATTTATTGAGTATAGTTTGGAGTTATTAACTCTTTGTGCACTAAATCCATAAGCTTGGAATAAATCATCAATTATCTTAATCATTTATTACCTCTATTACGTTAGCAAGTGATACTAGCGATACTTTTTTCCAACTTGTAATTCGATTTGTATTTTTATCATCTTCATCCTGAATTGGTTTTTTAATGATATTATTTACATGACTTATTATAGATTCAACATCAATTCCACTAGTTATCAAGTTATTACCTTCAAACATGATGTCCAAATCAGTTGATTTTGCATTTTCAACGATCCTTAAGCAAACTTCTTTAGCGTGTGTTGCAGCTTTGTTAATAGCCGTAGGTGTGAAATGCCGTCCGTCTGCATACCAACGAAAAAAATTATTTGAATCATATGATGGTTGTTTAAGGTCTTTCAGAATGGATAAAAATGCTTCCTGAAATTCTTCCCCGTTAAAGGTATGATCTTTGTACTCAAAAATATTACTAAATTTAAACTCTCTATGAGGGATGATATTGCGTATAAATTGGATCATTTCAACAACACCCAATTCTCCGATTTTTTTCATGCAATATGAAAGTTTTTTTAATGTTTCATCATTTTCATTTTCCTCAATTTCGATACAGTAGACTTGATAGTACTTATGGAGATCACCTATGAGTTTATACAGATAATAATCTTCTCCTAAATATTTCTGATTCAAATCTTCATGTAATATATCTTTAAATTTGGAAAAGGGTATTAATTGAGTATAAGCCGCTTCATTCTGTGGCATGACTCCATTATGAATTAACCGATGAATAGTAAGGATTTTTTCAAGGATTATTTGATCGAAATGACTTCTAACCTTATTGGCGTATTCAGATGTTTGTTTTGATCCATCATGAAGCCAATAATTATTCAATAATACTTGTATCTTTTCATTTATTTTATGATCAATATCATCTACGTTACAATAACAAAGACCATCATATTGATAGACTACTACAGGTCTATGGTTATTTAAAATTTCATCCGGTGTTTTATCCCTGATTTGTTGTGCTATGTGAAATTGAGCATCATTACATTCTAGTGCACAAGCTCTTTGCTGCAATTTTACAATCGCTTCTCTATAATCACTGTACAGTTGTGTTTTTTTTGCTTTAACTTGATGAAGAGAAACCACTGATTCATGATTATCTAAAATAGCAAAATCTTCTAAAGAATCTAGTTGTAGTGAATAACCGTCACAGACTTCACGTTTTTCAAGCAACAAATGTAATACATGATAAATAGCTACTTTACCCTGGTATATAAAACCACTCCAAGAAGTTAGTGCACTATGAGGGAATTCTCCATTTTCCATCTTTTAATATACTGCTTTCTTTTTAATAGTATTACATTTTAAGTATCTACATCATCAAAAATTGAACGATCACTTGAAGATTGAGTGGGACCATCATTTTTGTTCCACAATGATTCCTCGCTATCGGGCATATATTCATCCTTTAATTCCGCAATAAGTTCATCAATTCGCTTTATTGCATCATCTATCTGTTTTACTGCAACAGTATCTTCTTCAAACACCGACTTGTAATCGTCTAATGCACTTTTTAATTCACCGAAGTACACATCGGATTCTTCTTCTCGATCATAGTTATCACGCCATGAGGATATGGTGTCATTTAAATTGGGCAGTAAAGAACTTTTCACCGATCTTAATATATCAGACAACTCATCAGGTGATATTAGTGTTTTTAAATTATCACTTAAAAAACCAGAATCAGGAGTCGATATTGCTAATTCTTTGATTGAAGATATTGCTCTTATTCTTTCTTCTTCTGGAAGAAGATCAAACTCTTTAAGGCGTACTAAAACGTCTACATCTGAAACTGCATAAATATATGAATAAACCGTCAATTTGGAAATAAAATCGGGGAATTTATCAATAAATTTAGTAAGGAATCTTTTGTCACAACGATATGAAAGAAATCGATATAGAGTTGATTTATTAAACCATTTAGTAATATCAAGCTGTTTTATTCTTTCTATCACTATATCATATTGGTTGACTGGGACAATGACGCTCACACCCTGCATACCAACATTACCGCAAGAAATTTCAGAGAATAATTTATCCAATGGTGCGCCCGTAAGGTAAATATCCATCAAATTTTGATTTGATGCAACTATTGTAGCAAACGCATCTCTTATAGTTGGATGTTTAAAGTGCCAATAGTAATCGCCATCCTTAACGTGGATTAGTAAAAGACTACCATTGAGAGATTCCAAACCTTTTGTTGCATCACCTACAGTTCCACCTATACGGGCAATTGCCTGTTCTTCTGCTGGAGTAATGCTAAGAGGACTTGGCAAAGCCCCTCCCCTCATAAAAACTAAAGCTAACGCTGAGCGGTTAGAATCATCCATAGTATTAATAACTTCGCAAAGCAACTCCAAGGGGTTATTTACGAAATTATCTAATCCATATCCTGATATTTCCAGATCTTTGGTAAATAATGGATTCCCCAATCTTCTTGAAATTTCAGGGCTAAATTTTTTATGCGAAACTACGTTCGGAAGAAATGGTTTTATTTTTTCCTTGTATGGTTTTTTTTGTGTTCCAAGCTTAATGTGATTATATAAAATTTGTTCCCGCTCTTCTTTTGTCAGATTTTCTACATGAATAACAACCTGAGATTCTTTCATCACTGGCAGTGCTGATTCTTTGAGATATTTCTTGGCTGATTTATATATATAGTCGCGAGAAGTAAATATTACTTTTGCACCTGCATGAATGGCTGCATTAACATGTGGAAAGGTTTTGCTCCAATTTATTGCACTGCTCCAATCTATTTGAGTTGGGCCGAAAGCATCATCAACCCAAAAAAGCTGCTTTTCGTGTGGATTGCGGTGTTTTACAAAATCATCGGCATCTCGAATTTTAATGGTAGAGCAGTTCCATTCATCTAAAGCACCCATTGCTAGTGCAGCAGCAATCGTCGATTTTCCACACATTGCTTCGCCTAACAAGAGCACAAAACCATGTTTTATTAACGCATGTGCGCTTTGGCGGAAAGGTTCGGTAATAATAAATTTAGATAGATCATCTCCAAGAGAACTTAATATTTCACGTGCCTGGTCATATGCTCGTTCATCAAGTATTTGACTCAGATCGCCCAATCCATAAACACGGGGAACCAACATTCTAAGCCTAGAAGACTCATGGATTATTTGACATATGCGCTCTTGACCATAAATAGAGCATTTTTTTAGCTCGGGGATACTCTCGAATTTATTTCGAATAAGTACATCGTTTGTCCCTAAAAGCTTTGCGTTAGTAAAAATGAAATAGTTATCAGATAATCCCATTTTAGCTAAACGTTCCGCTTTTATAAATTCATCAGATAAATCAGACAATTTTATTACCTTGTCTGGTTTTGATGTAAATTTACACTGTACTGTGAATGATCCAGAAAACAATTCATTGTTGTTTGTAATCCACTGGCCATGAAATGCACCATCCCTACCTCCATCATTAGAGTCAAAAAATGTTTGTATGGTCTGCCCCCATATCTCTGCCACAATTGTCGAAGAAAGATTTTGAAAAGCCTTCCATCCTAATGAATGAAGTTCATATGTTGTTTCATTTGATTGAACAGTAGACAAAACGAACCTCTAATATATAACAAGGTTATCCCAAACCAAGTGTAAAACAAAAGGGGTAAATCTGCCTTGACTCATTATTTTAAAAGGGGCCAAGCCTTACATTGACTCTTAACAGCAACCCAAAAAAATAACTGGGTTCCCCGATCCCAGCCGTGGAATGACGACAAAAAGACTATTAGTAAAAATCTTGATTCAATATTCCCCGTATACAACACGGGATCTTCGACAATATTTTAGATAAAACGTTAAGACTTCTAAGACAGTGGGTTAGGTTTAAGACCTTTTTGTAATAAATGCAAGGAGTTTTCAATTAATTGCGGACAATTAATTGAAAAATTTAAGGTTCAAGATTCAAAATTCAAAATTAAGAACACAGGCTGCCGTCGTCGCCAAGGCTTCAGTCTCCGCTAA
>CAZCMD010000108.1:0-15918 GCA_964499695.1 uncultured Desulfatiglans sp. | reverse complement strand
GTTTTAATGCGCCATACTAGCAGAAAAGATGGATCGGGTCATCTAATAATTGGTTATGGGTGTTTAAAATTAACTTAAGTAATTGTGCTTTAGATTTAATATTAAGTTTTAATGCCCCCATTCGTCCCCCCAATAGAGACAGGTTTTAAACCTGTCTCTAAACCAGAAGAAGGCTGCCATGCTAGCTGATTTTTCAAACAGATTACCTGTTGAACTGAAATACCTCTCCCTTGATGGGAGAGGGAAGGAGAGGGTGAACAAGATAGGCAGTAAAATCATTTTTTATTCAGCTTGGTCCTACCCCATTAATTAATCCCATCAATTAGTCGGTAAGGATTCAGTTGCCTTTCTTATTAAAAGAAGGTAAGCGGAGAAATCGGTAATAAAAAATCAGCTTTTTAAAACCCAAAGTATTTATCTTTTTAATTGGTAAGGGCTTAAAATTACGGACTTAAGATATTTTAGTCTGCCTTTATGTTTTTTATTTTTTGACTCAGGAAATAATGTTATAAAAATCGTAACGGTGGTACAGACACACAGGTGATTCGGAACCAAATACAGTTCGGTAATGAAAAATGAAGGTAGATAAATCATATTTATGGGCTTTTGCGTGTCTGAATTGTAAGAAATCTTTTAAAAGACCCGGGCCAAATATCAAACATAGGAAATGTCCACATTGTGGAAGTCTTGCTGTTAACCTTGGTCGTCACTTCAAACCTCCAAAGAGAGGTGATGATGCACAATGGGAAAAGGTTATTTTCCTCATTGAACATGGTTTCTCTTTCCATAAAATATATGATGAAGATGGAGTAAATATCCCTTATCCAAAAACGCTCAGAGAGGCAAAAAATTTCGTTGAAAAATACAAAAATAAAGCGTGGGGAAAATAGTATACTGAACGACTGCTTTCAGACATCTTGGTTTCCTCTCTCCATATGCTAGAAATCGCGGTCACATGAATGTATAAACAATAAATTTTCTTTGTATGAAAAACTAGGAGACGGATATAAGTATACAATCAACTTGGCACATGGTTATGATATTTACGGAGAGGTAATGAAAACATTCTAACGGTGATCTTGTGGACGAGCAAAAAAAACATCAGTTTCATGATCATTGAGGAAAAAAATGGTAATTAAAATCATTCAATATACAGTTGTCTTCTTTTTATGCATAAATACCGCCACAGCTCAAAACAATATTGACTTACCATTAAAAACGCCGGCTTCTTTGAACACACCATTTCCATCGCTGGTGAAATTTGCTTTCAAACATGAGATTATTCTTAACAGTATTGAAATAGGTGAAAACGAATCACAACCGGAAAAAGGTAACAGCGTTTCTTTTCTGATCACATTAAAAAACAACTCTTCAGTGCAACAGTGGCTTGCTATTATTACACAGGACGATCTTTCTCCTGATGAAACTCAGATGGAGCCTATGCCTGGTGAAACCATTTATACTTCAACCGGCAGGGTATTTAAATTCACAAACACCAGGGCTGCTTTGAATTTTAATCTTATCGGGCCATTTACAGCAACAGAATCCAAATCTGATGAAAGATTTATTAAGCAGTTGAGTAACCCCTACAGGGTATTAATAAGTCATGAAAAATTGAATTGTGATCTGTCCATGTATGCTGAGACATCTCTAGCCTTTAGAAAGCGGTGTGAAGCAGTTGGAGTAAAGTCAAAGGACCTTTTTTATATTGGTTCATCAAACCCTGTTTCGGAAAGTAATTTAGAGAAAGGGAAACCTTATACCAGGATAGTGCATCCTACAGATGGTGAGGAGCGTATGATATTTAGTGTTTATTTCGCTCTTAATTCCTTTTATTCTGCCGCTATGGCAATAGATGAATTTAAGGATATAGTCTATCAGGTTATAGATTTGCCTATATGGTCAATCATTACAAGATTTCGTTTAAGTAGTAATATCAATTACAGTTACGATGTTCATACTTTTAACGCTAGTAGCCTTGGAATAGTAAACAATGCATACGAACAACCTCTGAAACTGTCTTTTAATGGTAAGATGGCTTTAAAAGCCTCGATTGTAATGACTAAACCACGCCCCCCACTCAAGGCATGTGCTGGCATCGTTGTGTTGTATGCTGAACATCCTGTGGATAAAGACAAAAATCTATTGATTCAACTCATTAGCGCTTACAGAAAATCATAGTAGGGAGAGTTATGGAGGTGCATACATTGAAAGTGGTTCGGTTATCACCCCATACCAAATAAAAACAGGACCTTTTCACTTTATAAGCCCAAACCTGTCAAGCCCAACACCAATATCAGCCATATCAAGTTCCCTGAGTTTGTCAGATCTCTGAAGGCCGGTTTCAATATCCCATCCCCGGAGGGAATAGTATTCATCCATGAGAAGCCTGAAAGCATTCCTGTCAAATATGAGGATCTTGCTCTATCTTAACAGGTTTAAGAGTCAAGGTGATCAAAAGCCCTGTAAGGCTCATGATAGCAAGAACCAGAAAAGCTGCGCTGTAGCTTCCGTTCCGGTCAAAGAGATAACCTGCCATAACCGGCCCTATGAACCCCCCAATAGATGAAATGAAGGCTGTAATGCCAAAAATAAGGCCGTGTGACACTGTACCAAACAGCTCGGCAAGGATAGGCGAAATGACAGAAAATACCCCTCCATGGGCAAACCCGTGGATCATGGCAAAGATTATCAGCATCCAGATATTGTGTGAAAACTGTAGCCACATGAGCCCTATAAAGAGAAAAATAAAACATACAAACATTGCTTTAATGTTGCCAACCCTGTCCCCTGCTACACCCATCAATAACCTGCCTGCAATGCTAAACGCACCAAGCGTTGACAGCACCTTTGCGGCATCTCCTGCTGTTAGCCCGAGATCAATGCCATGGGGTACTATATGGATCATCATGGTATTTGAGCATGTATAGAACAGTGTGTAGACTATCGCTATGGTATAAAACTGCCTTGTCCTGATGGCCTTTTTAAAGGATATTCCCCTTTCAATATTGGATTTTACCCTGTTTTCTATATCCCTGGCCCCATCCGGGGCAAGACCTTTTATATAAGGGTCTCTTACTAAAACCTGAGAGACAATAAAAAACAGGATCAGCACAACAATACCAAGTGTGATGAGTGTGCTCCTCCACCCATGGTTATTTATCAGTATATTGATTATGAGCGGCATGATAAGCATCCCTGCCCCTGTGCCAATCTTCACGATCCCGGTTAATAAACCCCTCTTCGTGATAAACCAGCGCGCTATTGTCGAAAGAAGCACTACATCTACTCCGGAAATACCTATTCCGATGAACAGGCAGCAGAAGATGTAGAATGACCATATAGACCAGACCCTTGACATAAGCAGGTAGCCAATCCCCAGGACAACTCCGCATATGGTCATGATAAGCCTTGGCCCGAACCGGTCATTGAGTCTCCCAAGCATAATGCTGACCAGAGCCGCAATCACATATACAAAAGAGATAGCGCCGGTAAGGGATGCCCTTGACCAGCCGAATTCAGAGACAAGGGGATTAATAAATACCCCGAAACTGTTAAACATACCCAAACCAAGTATTTGAAGGCAGAAAGCGGCAAAGACTATCGCATACCCGTAAAAGAATACGGGCTGTTTTCCGCCGGATGATACTGGATTATTATTCAATTAAATCAACTCCATAAGCTGCTTTTTCTCTGATATATCATTGGAGCAGGCATTGTTTATAATAATATGATTTTAATAATTTGCTCTGTAAAATATATAAGCTAATCTTTATCATTATAGGGAAAATACATAAAGTATTTTATTGAAAATAACCCGGGGCTCTAATTTTCCTTGACAAAATATTCATGTTAAGGCATCTATTTTGGCTTTGTTTTTATATGTTAACTATATTTGAAAGGTTGTGAATACAATGCTTTGCGAGACAATAAAAGAAGGTGTTGACTGCTTTTTTATGAAAAAGGATGGTTGCCAGTTTGCAGGGGGTGCATGTCATCAGATTATTGATGTCTGTATCGGTTGTAACAGAATTCAGGAATATCCTACAGGTAAGTATTGTAACAGTTTCCCTGAGCCTACAATAAAATGGAAAAATGGAAACTGCAACATGGCTACCCATATCAAGATTGAAGCCAAGGTCGAACAGAAGATCAACCCAATAAAGGCTTCAAAGCGCGGCGTTCGTTAGAGCCTCCTCTTTCAGACAGATTTTTCCATCCTGTAAACCTCTATTATTTAAAGGAGAGGTTTACGGGAGGGAACAGGTCTGTCTTTTTAAATAGATAAGAAACTCCCTGTTTCCTTTTGGCCCCAGGATGGGTGATGGGATTACGCCTTCTATCGTAAATCCTTTTTCTAAACAGAATTCAGAGATATCTTTAATTATCCTGTTATGGGTCTCTTCATCCCTTACAACGCCCCCTTTTCCTACCTCCCCCTTTCCTGCCTCAAACTGGGGTTTTATAAGGGCTATAATAAATGTATTTTCATGAAGGAGTGCAGCTACCGGGGGGATAACTAGTTTTAGTGAGATAAATGAGACATCTATAACCGCCCCTTCAGGATGTTCACTGATGATATCCGATGAGAGGTTCCTTGCATTCGTCTTTTCAATAACAGTTACCCTGGTGTCATTTCTCAGTCGCCAGTGCATCTGCCCGTAACCCACATCAATGGCAATAACCCTCTTTGCGCCATGTTGTAAAAGGCAGTCTGTAAATCCGCCCGTTGATGCCCCTATATCGAGCATCACAAGCCCTTTTACATCAATATTAAAATGGTTTATAGCCGCCTCAAGTTTCAGGCCGCCCCTGCTGACAAAGGGCATGGATTGGGTTTTTATGATGATTTCACTTTCTTCAGAAAATATATGGCCGGACTTATCTGCCCTTGTACCATCGACCATCACCTCACCGGCCATGATCATGGCCTTTGCCTTTTCACGGCTTTCAGCAAGACCCTTTTGAACCATCAACTGGTCAAGCCTGATCTTTTTCCTTGAGATCGTCTTTTCCAATAATCACTTTCCAAGCAGTATCTTAGCTTCTTTGATGATGCCTGCCTTATCGAGCCCGTATTTCTCCTTTAAAAATGCGATAGGGCCATGCTCGATAAATTTATCCGGGAGGGCAAGCCTTCTGGTTTTTATAGAATGGATACCTGCATCCTCAAGAAATTCCAGTACAGCACCCCCGAGTCCACCGCTCCTGACATTTTCTTCAACGATAAGCATATAACCGGTCTTTGCAGCAACCTCTGCTATCTTCCTGTCAACAGGGGATACGGTGCGACAGTTGATTACTGCGACTGATATCCCTTCTGCCTCAAGCGCTTTTGCCGCCTCAAGGGCAGGGTAGACCATGCTGCCGATTGCGGCAATCGCAAGGTCTTTTCCTTCGGTAAGTATCTCCGCGCTGCTATTGATTGGGATGAGTTTGTATTCTTCATCAACCGGGACTCCCAGCGCTTCTCCCCTCGGGTACCTTATTGCCACAGGCCCGTCATGCTGAAGCGCAGTGTAGAGCATGTGACGAAGTTCATTTTCATCCTTTGGCGCCATTACTGTCATATTGGGCAGGTTTCTCATGTAGGTCAGGTCAAAATAGCCGTGGTGTGTTGGCCCGTCTTCACCCACAAGACCGCCCCTGTCAAGGCAGAACACAACATGCTGCCTTGTGAGGCACACATCATGGATTATCTGATCGAATGCCCGCTGAAGAAAGGTGGAATAGATGGCCACAACCGGCTTAAACCCCTCAGTAGCAAGGCCTGCTGCAAAGGTAACCGCATGCTGTTCAGCAATGCCCACGTCATGAAAACGGTCAGGATATCTGCGTGCAAATTCATTGAGACCTGTGCCCTCAGGCATGGCCGCTGTAATGGCAAATATTTTTTCATCCCTTGAGGCAAGGTCAACCATTGTGTCGCCAAATACCTTTGTATAGGTGGGGCAGCTTTTTTCTTTCTTCTGGGGTGTGCCGGTCTCCACCTCAAAGCAGCCTACACCGTGAAAATAGGCAGGGTTTTTTTCTGCAGGGGCATACCCCTTGCCTTTTTTTGTAATGACATGCACAAGTTTTGGCCCATCAAGGTCTTTAACATGTTTGAATGTGTCAATAAGCATATCAAGCCTGTGGCCGTTTATAGGGCCTATATACTTGAACTTAAATGCCTCAAAGAGCATGCCCGGTGTGAAAAAGGTGATGAGGGAATCCTCGCTTTTTTTAAAGAGGTTAAGTATGTTTTCCCCGAAACCCGGTACTGACTTTAAGAAATTTTCAAAATCTTTCTTTAAACTTACAAACCTGCGACCTGTCATTTTACGGCTCAAAAAGGATGATATGGCCCCGACATTCGGTGCTATGGACATCTCATTGTCATTAAGTACAACAATAAGGTCTTTATCTGCGTCTCCTGCCTGGTTGAGCCCCTCAAATGCCATACCCCCGGTCATGGAGCCGTCACCTATGACTGCGATGACCTTTGATTTTTCTCCCTTTAATGCCTTTGCGGTGCTGATACCAAGGCCCGCTGATATGGATGTGCTGCTGTGCCCTGTATCAAAGGTGTCATAGGGGCTTTCCGCCCTCTTGGGAAAACCGCTTAAGCCCCCGTATGTCCGTAAGGTAGAAAATTTCTCTTTTCTTCCTGTCAGTATCTTGTGGGCATATGACTGGTGCCCGACGTCCCAGATAATCTTGTCAGAAGGGGTGTTAAAAACATAGTGCAGCGCCAGGGTCAGCTCTACAACGCCAAGGCTGGGGGCAAGGTGCCCGCCTGTTTTTGAAACAGTCTTGATAATCAGATCCCTTATCTCGCTGCCAAGCTGCTCAAGCTGCCCGACAGTAAGTCCCTTCAGGTCTTTCGGGGTATTTATTTTCTGTAAAAGATATTCTTTTTCACTTTTTGTCATTATTTCTTTCTTTCCATTATGTAAAAGGCTATCTGCCTCAGGATATCTGCCTTTTTATCAAACCCGGAGATGATCTCAACAGCCTTTTCTGTTATCTCCTTCAGCATATTTTTTGATCTCTCAATACCATAATTTGATGGATAGGTGTTTTTACCCCTTTCCACATCAACGCCTGTCTGTTTCCCCAGCTCCTCTGTGCTGCCCTCTATATCAAGGATATCATCCGATATCTGGAATGCAAGCCCTATATATTTACCATATTTATCAAGCCTCTCTATTTGTTCATCAGTTCCCCCGCCGAGTATGGCCCCTGTTGTAATCGATGCCCTTAAAAGCGCACCGGTTTTATGCGCATGGATGATCTCCATATGAGATGTCTCTATTTTTTTACCTTCTGCCCTTATGTCAAGTGCCTGACCCAGTACCATAC
The DNA here is from genome assembly GCA_964499695.1 of uncultured Desulfatiglans sp. Lineage (GTDB taxonomy): Bacteria > Desulfobacterota > DSM-4660 > Desulfatiglandales > HGW-15 > JAAZBV01. Next base: position 8,574 of record CAZCMD010000108.1, on the reverse strand, counting down.
CCCTTGCCCCTGCAGCAGAGGCAACCATCTCCATAACCCTCCTGTATCTTTCTGCGCCTGCACGCTCTATTAGTTCAGGGCACGCCATAACCCTGAATGCCTCAGTGAGCAGGCCGTCTCCGGCGAGTATGGCGATTGCCTCTCCATAAACCATATGATTTGTGGGTTTACCCCTTCTGAGGTCATCATCATCCATTGCAGGCAGGTCATCATGTATAAGAGAATAGGTGTGTATCATTTCAAATGCACATGCAACAGGCATTACATCATCATGGGTTCCGCCTACTGCCTCTGCCGCGGCAATGCAGAGGATCGGCCTGATCCTCTTTCCCCCTGCAAAGAGGCTGTAGCGCATGGCATTATAAAGCTCTTCTGCTGGTCCCGGTGTTTCGGGCAGGTAATTGTTCAGGGCCTTTTCTACTATTATTCTTTTTTCATTCAGATATTCTTTAAGTTTCATAATCAGGATTCTTCCTGTTCACTTTCATCAAATGGCCTTTTTGCATATCTGCCATCACTTTCCTTTATCAAAATAGAGACACGCTTTTCAACCTCATCAAGTTTATTAGAACAGAAGGTAAGCAGTTTCATTCCCTCCTCAAATGCCTTGAGTGATTCTTCAAGGGGCATCTCACCGCCTTCAAGCTCTCCCACGATGCCTTCAAGCCTTTTCATTGCATCTTCGAATTTTTTTTCAGCCATTATTCCTCCATGTGACTGCTGACCTTAACAAAATTTATCGGGTCAACCCTCATGTTGTTTACCCTTACACCCCAGTGGAGATGAGGGCCTGTTGACCTGCCTGTTGAACCGACTGTCCCAAGCACCTCACCCCTTGATATTATGGTATTATTATTAACATTTATTTTATCAAGGTGAAAGTACATACTGAATATACCTGCACCATGATCAATAATTACTGAGTTTCCGGTAAAAAAATGATCCCCTGTAAAAACAACCCTGCCATCATTTGCGGCCTTTACAGGCACCCCTCTTTTACCCCTCATGTCTACGCCAGTATGGGGAGACCTTGACTTTCCATTAATAACGCTCCTTCTGCCAAAGGGTCCTATTACCTCGCTCTCAAGAGGCATTATAAATGGGGATTTAAATATAACCGGTGTTTCGGCCTTTTTCCAAAGCCAGTCAATGATCGCCTTTTCTTTATTAACCCTGGCCTGGTTTTCAGGGCTCAGGTCTACCTGGCCCGCAGGGAGTGTGAGGTTTCTTACACCGTAATCCTTTGCATGGATTTTTATCATTACCCGTGTTGTTTTTCCAGATGAGTTTGAAATAAGGCTCAGGTCGTATGAACCGGGCTTTTGCCCGAGGTCTACGGCAATAAAACCCTCGTATATTTTCTTGTCAGGGCGGTATAAGAGAGATACCTTTTTATCCATCCATTTCACTTTAGGTTCATCTGCGCCTGTTTTTATTATTTTTATTAAGGCAGCTTCTCCCTGATCAAGTTCCTTTGATGACAGGGACATTGGATTGTCATCTGAAAATGCAGGTACACTTAATATGAAGAAAAGAAAAACAGGATACTTGTAATGAAGGTGCTTTCTAAGAATATATTTAAGAAAAGAATATAGGATATTCATTTTTATCTATTCCTCAAAAATCTTTTCAATAAGGCATTCAAGGCTGCCTTTAGAGAGGGTAACATTAACCATGTCACCTTTCTTGACCTCTGTGGCGGACCTTATTGCCTTTTTATCAACTGTTCTTGTTATGCTGTATCCCCTGTCAAGAATGACATAGGGATTCAGATCATTCAATTTTTCATTGAGGATATCAATCTTTTTATGTTTGCCATCCATTACCCTTTCCATTGACCTGGTCATCAACTGCTGTTTAAAGTTGATTGCCTCTCTGTATCGTTCGACCTTTTTTATTGGGGAGTTCACAAACAATGATCTGCCCTGGTTTCTTATATTTACTTTAAAGTCATTAATGAATACATATATCTGCCTCTTGAGCCTGCCCTCAAGTTCATCAAGCCTAAGCCATGTATCGGCAATACCTTTTCTCGGGTCTTTTAGCCCCTTTTTAAATGCGTTCAATGCATCTTTTACATTGCCCAGATAATATCTGTAACTGGTTGTCATACGTTCCCTGATATCCCTGAGCCATTTCTCAATAGTCTCTTTTTCCGCTACTAATAGTTCTGCTGCAGCCGAAGGGGTAGGCGCTCTCATGTCAGCGGCAAGGTCAGATATGGTAATATCTATTTCGTGACCCACAGCGGAAACGATTGGTATCTTTGAGGCGCGGATTGTATAAGCCAGCTCTTCATTGTTGAACTCCCACAGGTCTTCCATTGAGCCTCCACCACGGGTAATAACAATGGTGTCTGCATCAAGCTCTGTATTGGCTATAGAGATAGCCTCTATAATCTCTTTAGCAGCGCCTTCACCCTGTACCCTGACAGGAATTATGGTTATCTCAAGGTTTGTAAATCTTCTGTGGGCGATATTTAAAAAATCCCTTATTGCGGCCCCCGTAGGTGATGTAATTACAGCCACATGCTGAATCAGAAAAGGGAGGGGCCTTTTTATTGCCTCATCAAATAACCCCTTTTCTGCGAGCTTCTTTTTAAGCTGTTCAAGGGCAAGTGCCATTGCGCCAACACCAAGGGGTTCAATATAATCGATAATCAGTTGATATTCACCCCTTGATTCATAAACAGATACCCTGCCCCTTGCCACGATCTTCATGCCGTCTTCAGGCATAAAGTTAATATACCTTATCTGTGGCCGGAACATAACAGCCCTGATCTGCGCATACTCATCCTTGAATACCATATAGTAATGGCCAGAGGAGGGCGCCCTGAAATTGGATATCTCTGCCTCTATCCAGATAAACTCAAACTGCTCCTCAAGCAGGGTTTTTATCCCGGTGGTCAGGCTGCTTACAGAATAGATATGGGGTTTAATGCCCTCTGTATTTGTTTCATGATCGATCATATGTATTAAAAGCAGGGTTCAAGGATTCAAGGGGTCTGGGGTTCAAGTGAGTAATACTTAAAACAAAACCCTTTGAGTCATTAACCCTTTAGTAACCTTCAAAATATAGTTTCATGACAACACACTAAAATATTGTATTTCAATAAACAAGTTCTTTTATACGTACAGAAAAAAATAGGGAATTAAATGAGGACTGGGTGGCTATCTTCTTGATATCCCTTGCATATAAGTATATCCTGCATCCAATCTAAACCCTGATACCCGGATAAATATTTATCAGATGACAGAATATACAAACGAAAGCCGATTCAGCCTGAGAGATTACCAGAAGGAGTGCCTTGAGGCTATTTATGAAGGATACAAGCGCGGCATCAGACGCGCGCTTGTGTCCCTGCCAACAGGTTCTGGTAAGACTGTTATATTCTCGGAGTTTCCGCGCTATTTCAGGATGAAAAAGCAGATGATTGTCCTTGCCCACAGGGCAGAGCTCCTTGATCAGGCAAAGGATAAGATAACAAGGGCAAACCCCGGATTAAAGGTAGAGGTTGAACAGGCAGATAGGATTGCCTCACCTGAGAGTGATGTAATAATCGCCAGTGTACCCACACTTGGCAGGGCAGACTCAAAAAGGCTGGTAGCCCTTGACCCTGACCGGTTTTTTCTCATCATTGTGGATGAGGCACACCACTCCACAGCAGAGACATATAAAAGGATACTTGAATACCTCGGGGTGTTTCATCCTGAAACACAGAAGCTCCTTGTGGGTTTTACTGCCACACCTAAAAGAGGTGATGGAGTGGGCTTAAATGAAGTCTATCAGGAGATTGTCTATTCAAAACCACTCCCTGATATGATTAATGATGGTTACCTCTCTCCTGTGGCGGGCTACAGGGTTGAGACAGATGTTGACCTCACCCGGGTAAAGACCCGTATGGGCGATTTTGTTACCTCTCAGCTTTCAAGTGCTGTAAATATTGAGGCCAGAAACAGGATCATTACCAAAGTGTATCATGACTATCTCAAGGGTAAAAAGAGCCTCTGTTTCTGTGTTGATGTGGCCCATGCATTAAGTGTCGCGGCCGCTTTCAAGCGTGAAGATATAAGCGCTGACGCTATTACAGGGGATATGGACACGGAAAGGAGAGGAGAGATACTTCAAAGTTTCAGCAAAGGTGATATAGATGTGCTGGCAAACTGCATGGTGCTTACAGAGGGGTATGATGAACCATCGGTTGAGGGGATCATACTTGCCCGTCCCACAAAGTCATCCCTGCTTTATACACAGATGATAGGCCGGGGCACAAGGCTCCATCCGGGTAAAGAAAATGTTACTGTAATAGATATAGTTGATGTTACAAAGGGGCACAGCCTTGCTACACTCCCATCGCTTTTTGGCCTGTCACCTGACTTTAACCTTGAGGGGCATACAACAGATGAGGCAAGGGAGGCCATCAGGTGGGTTGAGGCCAATCGGCCCTGGGTGCCTGTTGAAAAGGCATCATCGCTAACTGACCTCAGGTACAGATGCACAAAGATAGACCTGTTTGATCTCAAGACACCTGATGAGGTCATTTACTATGCAGATTTTGCATGGGTGAGTCTGGGAGGTGGCTATAAACTATCCCTATCAAAGGGAAGAAGGATTACCATCATGCCAACCATCCTTGAAAATTACGAGATTGCCCTTTTTGACAAGGGGGTCGAAAGGATAATTTTCGAAAAAAAAGATCTGCCATCAGCCATATATGAGGCAGAAAACTTTATTAAGAATGAGTATAATGACCTGATACCCCTTTTAAGCCTCTACTCAAAGTGGAGGAACCAGCCTGCAACGGAAAAACAGCTCGCCATTTTATTAAGCAGGAACCTTGATGTGCCAAAAGGGATTACAAAGGGCCAGGCAAGCCATCTGATTGGTATGCTTTCTTAAATTATTTTTTACTTGATTTTTATTCTTTTGAGCCCTAAGCATAATAAAATCCATTTATCCAGGGTTTTTGGCATAAAGCTTATTGCTGATAGCTGATTATGTTTAGTATAAAATTCTCAGTAAGTGAGAAGTTTTGATAAATTTATCAGAAACAGGAGATGATTATGACAGATCCAAAAAAGAAACCAAAGGCAGTAGTGAGCACCAACCTGATAGTCCCTGAGGGTGTACACAATTTTGAATCAGATGACCTTGCGGACAAATCCCCAAAGGATGATCCGATAAAAAGGGTTATCTATATTGATGACAGGGTCATACCGGGGGCATTTTATGTTGAGGCCGCATGGGCAGTTGATTCCCTGCCGCGCGAACACCCTGAACACGCCCATGATTTTGATGAGATATGCGGTTTTGTCGGAAGCAACATGGCTGATACAACAGATTTAGGCGGTGAGGTCGATTTCAGTATAGATGGTAAAAAGATGACCATCACAAAGACCTGCTTTATCTTTATACCTGCCGGAGTAAAACATGGCGGGCTCAATTTCAGGAAGATAAACAAGCCTGTCTTCCAGATCGCGATGTCGCCCATGAAGAGGTTTGTGAGCGATCCACCGACCTAGGTTATCAGACAAGATTTTTGATCAATATCATAGGAAGGGCACAGTACGCTGTGCCCCTACAAATCCTTATCGCAACCCCTGCGGATATTCTTTGGTAAAAATATGAAAAAATATATCATCTTAATCCTTGTAATTGCCGGCCTTGTTTATACAGGTGTTCAGCATTTACAAAACAGGTCATCCGAAAGCGTTAATACCGATTCCGGTACATTAACAAATGACCGGATTTTATCAGATGCCTTTAACAATAAAGAAAGCAACATACAGGTAAGCGGATCGGGCAGGGTAACAGGTGTACTACCGGACGACAACGAAGGAAGCAGGCATCAGAGATTCATAATAGAACTAGATTCAGGTCAGACAATCTTGATTGCCCACAATATTGATATAGCTCCCGGAATCAATTCTCTTGGTAAAGGCGATCAGATAGAATTCTATGGTGAATATGAATGGAATTCAAATGGCGGGGTTGTACACTGGACCCATCATGACCCTGATGGTAGTCATGAAGATGGGTGGTTGAAGCACAGAGGGAGAATATATCAATAGGAAAATAGAGTGATGACACTATGAAAAGATTTCCAGGTGAGCTGCCTGCATAAATTACCAGGCAAGATTTTTGATCAATATTGTGTAGGGGCAGACCTACGTGTCTGCCCGCAAAAAACAAGCCATTTTATACCCCATTAAACTGACTTGAACCGTAACTGTCTGCCAGCAGGCAGTGGCCGAAGTAGAAAGGTTTATCTACCTTTTTCATAAAGATGGGGGCATGCTGCACGCCGGCAGGCAGACAGATTATAGCTGCCGTGGTGATTGTATGCTTTTCCCACTCCTCTCCCATAGCTATCTCTGCCTCTGCTCCAAGGTCAGGCCAGTTCTCACAACTTGATGGCATGAAAAATAGCAGTTCATCGCAGTTGTGGTTGTGAGGCGGGTCTGCCAGCACATGTGGGCTTAATATGCTGACGAAGTTGAAATTTATATCCACCTTTCCCAGTTTTTCCATGTATTTCTGATCAAAGCCAATGTTCAGGAGGGCTTTTACCGGGAAGACCGGGGTAGTTACCTTTGCTCCGCGGAGTACATATTTATCATATCTGGATTCAGCCATTTCTTTATTCTCCTTCATCATATAATGGCAGGTACTAAAATGAAAACGCCATTATGCATGCCTTTTTACATATTCTTTTGCCATGTAAATGCTGGAATAGATAACCGGTTTATCAACCTTTTTAAAATTGATCGGGCTGTGTACCATACCTTTCGGGATTACTACCACAGTTGGTGTATTGATAACCTGCTTTTCTCCATCTTTACCCATTGATACCTCTATTTCAGCGCCAAACTCTTCTGTGTCACTTGGATTTGTCCCCATGAAGCAGAGGAATTCCTCAAAGTCATGGGAGTGTGCCTCTTCGATCCGGACTGGTTTTGATACATAGTTCCACTTCATGCGGTGGTTTATCCCTGCCCAGTCCTTCGGTTCACCAAAAGCAGAAGGCATAACCCCTGGCATGGATTCTTTGGAAGCAACCCCTCTCACAATGTATTTACCATATTTGGATTCACTCATCTTTCAGGTTCTCCTTTCTTAAATATATATGACATTCATATTATTTCTTTACAGTAGATACTTTAATGATTGAATAATGGGTGTAGCGTATATTTATTAAAAGACATTAAAAGAAATTCCCTTTATTTTGAGTCGAGTTAATCTAAAAAGAATTCTCTTTTCAAAGAAAGAATATATGGAGTAGCCTGATACATGTCAATTATATAATCATGTATCCTTAAACACTTCTTTAATAAAAGGGTATTGATTTTTATTTATAAAGAATTAGACTTTGTTACCGGGTCGGAAAGGTGTTTTAAAAGAAGGTTATTTACTTTCAATTTTATATTGGAGGGAGACATGAAAAAACTAATTAATAATAGATTTTTACGTTTTAAATACATTAGCTGCATGGTATTGGCGTTTCTTTTTATTTGCGGGGGCTTGACTTTCGCAGCAGAGCAGGGAAAACTAAAAAAAGGTGATGTGACTAATGATGGTCTGACAGTGATGAAATCGACCCGATTTACTGAAAAGCAGATAAAAATGGGCGTCACATGGGCAGAATATACCAAATATCAAATATCTCCGGTTGAGGTGAGTTTTCGGAAGGACTGGAAGCGGGACTACAATCGTGATCAAAAGAGTCTGGAAGCAAAGGTAACGGATGAGGACATGGCCAGGATAAAAGAAACTATGGGTAAAATTGTATTAGAAGAATTTGATAGGGCGCTTCAGGAAAAGGGTAGCTTTAAAAAGGCGGATCAGGCCGATTCAAATACACTTCTTTTTAAACCCAGGATAATCGATCTGGATGTATACGCCCCTGATGTTCAAAATTCATCAGTCATCTCCAGAACCTATATCAGACAAGCCGGTCGTGCCACATTATTTTTAGAAGTTCATGATGCCGTAAGCGGAGAAATACTAGGCCGCTGGATAGACACCAGGGAGGATCCTGACAGAGGCTATTTTGACTGGGCAAATCGTATAACCAATGCTGAACGAGCAAGATTTGTTATTGTTCCCTGGGTAAGACGTTTGGTGGAAGGGCTGGACGACTTAAAAGCTGGCAATTGAGTCGTAAAAAAATATTTTCAGAAAAGGTAATATCAAACTACATAATTCTATCCGGTAAGTTACAAGCTTTAGCAACCTGATGAAAGAAGCCCGTTAACAATTTTGTTAACGGGTTTCTTTTGTAAGCAGCTAATTTTATTTAGCTTTTAAAACATATATTTTGCTGTAATGTAGATTCTGCGATAACTAATAGAAAAGAAGCTAAAATATACTTAATATTTTTTTTGACAGTGAAAATCCAAACATATCATTTGACATTTCATGTTTATTGTTGTGGAAGGTGGGGTAAGTTTTTATAATTCAATAAGAATATTATATCAGGCATTTTGATCAGGTTAATTAAATCGTTTTTTTTTATATAGGGAGGTATAAAAATGGCGTGTGATAATTGTAAGATTCGGGCAAAGTATGATAAGA
>CAZCMD010000107.1:0-16029 GCA_964499695.1 uncultured Desulfatiglans sp. | reverse complement strand
ACTGAGTTATAAGCAATAAAAGCTTCCATTTCTATTGTCATATTATAAGCCAACATATATTAGTAGGATCGAATTCTATTCCAATAGAATTGCATCCTGCTATTATCGAATATTTAAGCCGATTTAACAGTACAAGCATAACTTTGTTAATATTTTTAATAAAATCTTTTACTTTAATTCAGTAAACATAATTATTTCAAATACAGATAAAACAGAAAAGCTATATAATTAATAATAAACTTTTACAGAAACAACAATAGCATTTTTATAAAATGTTCTCTTAATGCAGAGGTTGTATAGTTTCAGTATGTTTTTTTTACTACTATCAATCATGGTTCTTCAAAAATCTTTTAGCAATTTTTGTCGGGAAAAGGGCTGCTGTGTTTTTCTGGTGCAGTTTCACAATCTTTCTTATGCAGTCCTGGCAAATATCTGCTGACTGGGTTTCGTCTATTTCCATGTGATTATAAGGCTCCTGATATGGCTCTATCAGTCTTTCGCACAATGCGCATTTATGGATAGCCTGCATATGCCCTTCTCCTTTTTAAACACTCCAAAATCATTAACCAAAAATTACCACAGAGGACACGGAGAGCATCCGCCTTCGCTGAAGCTACGTCGTGACAGGCGGGGTTTCTTATATATAACCATAGCCTATAAGAAGGCTGAATCCTTTAAGACAACGGCTGTGTGATCCCTGGTGAAATATTTCGATTATCAGACCTTTTCAATATATGCACTGATTAATTCAAAAGTAAACATCCCTTTCTAATACAAAAGACAAGGGTATTGAAAGACTTTCAAAAATATTAAGGAGTCTTCCCTGAAAAATAAATAACCTCATCATCAGGTAATCAATTATTCAACTTACACTTGTAACTTATCCAAAACCCCCGCCACTTAATTTACTGGCAGCAAATTAAAAACCTGCATCCGGGGAATGCTTAAAGCTCAAAGCTGAAAGCTGATGACATAAGGCTTTTATACAAAACATCAGTTTTTGAATGAACACCAGGTATGTATTGTATATCCATGTGGATACTTAGTATTCATACATGTTTGTTCTATGACTATATATTACACAGTGTTAAAATAGGGTATGTTGTTTTTCAGATGGTATTAATAATTTAAACATATTTTAAACTAATTAATCACAGTATATTTGTTTGGCATAATATTTGTTTAGTACATGATAAGCATAAAGGATAGAGGCATGCACTATTCATGTATTTCGAGACTTATTTTGAACATATTTTTAACAAACTTGATTAGCATAGGTTATTGAGATATCTGACATGCTGTTTTATAGTAAAAAATATATTATTAAGGTCTTTTATGGAAAAATATGTATTAGTTAACTCAAATAATTTTACTTCTTTATCCAATTTATGGGGAAAACCTATCCTATTGGTGGCCTTTTTATTTTTACTGGTTGTCCCTTCCCTGTTTTCAGGCTGTTCAGCAAAAAGTCACCGTTTAAAGGCTGATAAGACTGCCCTCACTATTATAAAAAAGGAGCAGACAAAGCTGCTTGGAAAGGCCGATGATTTCAGCATTGAAAAACCCAGCGACATCCTGAGAAGAAGGCTTTTAACAGAACAGGAACTGGCCATATCAGGAGAGGAATCACTCGGAACCGATGCCCTTCCCAGGATACCCCACTGGCCAGAAAAGAAATACCCGGCAGCAATAACTACTCCGGGAGAAAAAATTGAGATACCGGCAGATAAAAAACCGCTTGTTATCAATTTTACAAAGGCGCTCCAGATTGCAGCTGAAAACAGCTCTGATTACCAGTCACAGAAGGAAACCCTTTTCAGGGCAGCCCTCACTCTTGACCTTAACAGAAACGATTACTCCCTTATTGCCAAGCTAAAGGGTGATTCAACCCTGAGTATAGATAAGTCCCAGCCCGATACTGTAAAGGGGCTTGAACATGGTGGAAACCTTGGTCTGAACCAGACCTTAAAGGATGGCAGTAAACTGGCTGCAAACCTTGCATTTGACCTGGTCAGCCTGCTTACCCAGGGTAAAGATTCATCAAGAGGGATTTCAGGTGATGCATCAATAACCATACCGCTTTTAAGGGGTTCCAAGACATATATCTATTCAGAAAACCTTACCCAGGCACAGCGAAATGTAATGTATGCGGTCTGGGATTTTGAGAGATACAAAAAGACCTTTGCAGTAAACATTGCATCAAACTACTTTAATGTGCTGAGGCAGATTGACCAGTTGGAAAACTCCGCTGAAAACTACAAGATAAATATCAGCTCTGCCAGGAGAACCAGAAGGCTAGCCGACTCAGGAAGGCTCACAGAGATAGAGGTGGACCAGGCAGTACAGAATGAACTGCTTGCGCGCAACCGCTGGATATCAGCAATGTCGCAGTATAATAACCGGATGGACCAATTCAAGCAGCTTCTGGGTCTTCCTCCTGATGCATATATTGAACTGGACAGTTCAGACCTTGAAAGCCTCATCTCATACATTGATAACATAGTTCCCAATAGCGGCGGTGAAGATGTATCTGAAACAGGTAAAACCATACCCCCTGCTGATACCCCCATTACCCTGATTGAACCTGACAGGTCTGATGTTGGCCCGATGGAGCTTGAAGAAAGGGTGGCAATAGAGCTTGGTCTTAAAAACCGCCTTGATTTAAAGGTACAGGAAGGCAAGGTGTTTGACGCTCAGAGGAGTGTTGTTATAAGGGCAGACGCACTCGGTACAGAACTCACCTTTCTGGGTCAGGCGCGCGCAGGGGAATCAAGATCGCTTGGCATGGCAACCATGGAAGATGGTAAACTGAGGCCTGATATGGGTTTTTACAGCGCCCTTTTAAGTATTGATCTACCCATTGAAAGAACAGCAGAACGCAAGGCCTACCGAGAAAGCTATATCTCCCTTGAATCATCTGTACGCAGCTTTCAGAGACTTGAGGATGATATAAAATTATCCGTGCGCCAGAGCTTAAGATCCATGTCAGAGGCAAGGGAGGGATTGAAGATACAGAACAGGGCCGTCTCCGTCGCTGAAAAGCGTGTAAACAGTACCACGCTCTTCTTTGAGGCAGGCAGGGCCCAGATCCGCGATGTTTTAGAGGCGCAGGACGCGCTCCTTTCTGCAAGAAACTCACTCACCTCGGCTGTTATCGACTACAGGATTGCTGAACTCGAATTTCAACGGAATACCGAATTGCTTGAGATAGATAAAGATGGCCTTTTAAAGGAATTTTCCCAGGAGGGTAATAATAATGCTGATTAAAAATTACAATATTAAAAATTACGATTTTAAAAAAATAAAAGAAAAACCGCTGCATGCAGCCATTGCAGGGGCGGTGATCCTTATAGTTTTAATACTTATCCTGAACGCCTTATTTGGTGATGATGAATCAGGTAAGGTCGCATCAACCGCAAAGGTCAAAAAGGGCCCCTTAAGGATAAGCGTAACAGAGACCGGCACCATACAGGCAAAGGAAAAAATAATAGTTAAAAATGAAGTTGAGGGTAATACCTCTGTTATCTTCATAGTAGATGAGGGCACCACTGTAAAAAAGGGCGACCTCCTTGTTGAGCTTGATTCAAGCAACCTTACAACCCAGAAGATGACAGAGGAGACACAGCTTCAAAATGCGGATGCAGGCTTCATAAGCGCCCGTGAAAACCTCGCTGTTGTAGAAAACCAGGCCAAGAGCGATATGGACGCGGCAAGGCTTGCCTTTGAATTTGCAAAGCAGGACCTTGAAAAATACAAGAATGGTGAATACCCCAACCTCAAGATGCAGGCAGAATCAAAGATTACGCTGGCTGAAGAGGAGTATAAGCGCGCACAGGATAAGTATGACTGGTCAAAAAGGCTGAACTCAGAGAAATATCTTTCCAAGATGGAACTCGATGCAGATGAACTTGCTGAAAAACAGAAGAAACTCAACCTAGATCTTGCAAAAAGCGAACTGGACCTGTTAAGTAATTTCACATACACGCGCCAGATAAAACAGCTTGAAAGCGACTTGAGTCAGGCGGAAATGGCACTCGAAAGGGTTACCAGAAAGGCAAAGGCAGATATTGTACAGGCAGAGGCCAACCTCAAGGCAAAGGAGGCAGAATTAAAACAGGCAAAGGATAAACTTGACAAGACCATTAAGCAGCTGGAAAAGACAAAGATCTATTCACCTGCTGACGGCCAGGCGCTCTATGCCACAAGCACAGAAAGGGGTCCAAGGTTTGGTGGTATGACAGAACCCCTGGATGAAGGCTCATCAGTTCGTGAACGGCAGGAACTGATTCACCTGCCTACTACAGCAGGCTTTATCGCAGAGATAGGCATCTATGAGTCAAGCCTTGACAAGGTCAGTGCAGGTCTTACAGCATTAATCATTATAGATGCTTTACCCGGTGAGCAGTTCAGGGGTAAGGTGACCAGCATTTCACCGGTAGCTGATGCCATGTCTTCATTCATGAATCCTGACCTTAAATTGTACCCTGCTGTGATAGAGCTGGAAAACTCCGAGAAGATAAACCTTGTAAAATCGGGCATGAGCTGCACCGCAGAGATCATTGTGGAACAGTATAAAGATGCCATTTATGTGCCTGTTCAGGCGGTAATCAGGGTTGATAATAAACCGACCGTATTTGTGGGAAGCGGTTCAAACCCCAAACCCAGGCAGGTTGAAATAGGCCTGGCCAATAACCTCCATATCAGGATCTTAAAGGGGTTAAAGGAGGGTGAAGTAGTATCTCTTACACCTCCGCTGGTGCAGGCTTCTATGACAACAGAACCTGAAGAGGTTGATATGGTGGAAGGCATAGAGACTGCCCCTGCCACTTCACAAGTTACTCTTCCCGGAGAGACTAAACCAAATATGCCTCAACAGGGTGGAAGCGGACAGGCACCATCAGGCTTTGGCGGTGGCAACATGGGTAATATGCCTATGCCCTCAAAGGATGAGATGTTCAAGAGAATCGATGCAGACGGCGATGGCAAGGTTGCCCAGAGCGAATTTATGATGGGAGAAGAGCAGTTCAAGAAGATGGATAAAAACAGCGATGGCTTCATTGAGGCCACTGAATTTGAAATGCCTTCTTTCAACCCCAACAGGGCCAATATGCCCCGAACCAAAGAGGATTTTATAAAAAGGAGCGACAAGGATGGGGACAGCAAGATAGCAAAAAACGAATTCCAGGGGCCTGAAGAATTCTTCGGCAACATGGATAAAAACGGCGATGGTTTTATCACCCTTGATGAAGCCCCTGATTTCTCACAGATGAGAGGAGGCCCAGGCGGTGGTATGGGACAGCAGGGTGGTATGCCTGGTGGTATGCCTGGCGGCAACAGCCAGGGTGGAAATTTCGGTTTCCCCGGAGGGGCAAGATGATTAACACACAGGCAGCCGATGATGTTATAAGGCTTGAAAATGCCTACAAGATCTACCCTATGGGCTCTGATGAGGTGAGGGCTTTAAATGGTGTGAGTGTCTCCTTTAAAAAGGGAAGTTTCTGGGCAATCATGGGGCACAGCGGCTCAGGAAAAAGCACTATGATGAATGTACTTGGCTGCCTTGACCGCCTTACACAAGGGCGCTATTTTCTTGAAGGCGAGGATGTGAGCGGGCTTAATGATGATGCATTGAGTGAATTCAGGCTGAGGCATCTCGGGTTTATTTTCCAGAGCTTCAACCTGATCCCCCAGCTTACAGTCCAGCGTAACATTGAACTGCCCCTCTATTATCTCGGATGGGACCCTGAAGAGAGCGCAGAAAGGGCAAAGGAACTGGCTAAAAATGTTGGGCTGGGAAACCGACTTGATCACCGCCCTACCCAGCTTTCAGGCGGCCAGATGCAGCGTGTGGCAATAGCAAGGGCACTTGCAAATGACCCGCTGATTCTCCTTGCTGATGAACCGACCGGTAACCTTGATACTGCAACTGGTGTCCAGATAATTGAAATGCTCAAGGAACTCAATGAAAATGGAAAAACCATTATTATGGTTACACATGAACCGGACATTGCAGAAAATGCAAAGAATGTCCTTATTATGAAAGATGGCATTGTAGAGAGAATAGAATAGCATGAAGATATTAATAAAAGACACAAAATTTTTGCGTGATGTACAGCTTGGCATAGAAAACCTGCTTCTTCATAAACTGCGCTCTTTTCTTACGGCCCTCGGGGTAATCTTTGGTGTATGCAGCGTTGTTGCAATGCTTTCTGTAGGTGAAGGCGCAAGCAAAGAGGCCATGGATCAGATCAGGAAGGTAGGCAGCAACAATATCACCATCACATCTGTGAAATCCAGAGAAGATGAGGCAACCTCAAGCACGCGTACACGCATGAGCGTTTACGGTATTACATACAAGGATTTTGAGAGGATAGAAGGGACATTTTCATCTATACGCACAGCAGTGCCTGCAAAAGAGGTGCGTAAACAGGGGAGACTCGGTGGCAATACCCTAGAACTAAGGGTCGTGGGCACAACCCCGGCCTGGTTTGAGCTGGTAAAAAGACCTCTTGAGGCAGGAAGAGTGCTTACAAACTCAGACCTGGTAAAGGAATCCGCAGTAACAGTGCTTACAGAATATGGTGCAAGGAGACTTTTAGCCACCAGGGGTACTATAGGACAGAATCTATCCATAGGTGAAAACAATTTCCAGATCGTGGGTATTGTCAAGAGCGAGGCTGAATCGGGTTCAGGAACAGATATACAACTCCCGGATCTGAATGTGGATGCATATATACCTCTTAATGTTGCTCGTTCCTATTATGGCGATACGGTCATGAAACGCTCAACAGGCTCAGAGGAGATGAACAGGGTTGAACTTAACAAGGTTATAGTCCAGGTGGATGCCCTTGAAAATGTGGAGGCAACAGCAAAGGGTATGGAGGCGATGCTCAAGAAATTTCATCCGAAGATGGATTATGAAATGAGCGTTCCACTCGCCATGCTCCGTCAGGCAGAGGCGCAAAAGAGGACCACAAATATAGTACTGGGATCAATTGCCGGAATAAGCCTGCTTGTAGGAGGTATAGGCATAATGAATATCATGCTGGCCTCTGTAACTGAAAGGACCCGCGAGATAGGCATAAGACGCGCTATTGGTGCTAAAAAGAAGCAGATCATCACACAGTTTCTTATTGAAACGGTTGTGCTTTCTACCATCGGTGGAATTGTAGGTTTATGCATCGGAATAATTATACCACTCCTTATCACCCTGTTTACAAAGATGCCCACAGTAATAACCCCTGTCAGTATTATACTGCCTTTTATAATAAGCATAGGTATAGGTATAATATTCGGGATATATCCTGCCGCAAGGGCAGCAGAGGTTGACCCCATTATTGCCCTCAGACACGAGTAGTAAAAAGATATTGAACAGGGGATCATATTTATAATATGATCCCTTTTCATTATCTGTATAAGACTATCTCCTCATATTATCGGTCATCAATAATCTGAGAGCAAAGGGGAACCATATTGAATCCTGATTCATCAAAACCAGACTGCACTGAATGCAAAAAACCAATAAGCAGTCGAAATGACAGCGCTATATATATGTTCAAGGCATTGACCCCGCTCAAATATATTGACTGCAGATGGCTTATGCTGGCCAATTTTGCCTCATTCATGGCCATAGGGATGCAGCAGCTAACCAGGGGATGGCTGATACTAAGGCTTACAAACGATTCGCCACTTGCCCTATCACTTGTCACCATGTCCTTTGCCCTGCCCATGACATTTATGTCTCTGGTTGGGGGTGTGTTCGCAGACAGGTTCCCGAAACGCAGGCTCATGATCATAAACCAGACAATAACAACCTTAACAGTGCTGCTGCTGGCCACACTTGATTATCTTGGTATTATCAGGTTCTGGCATCTTATTGTTATAGGTATAATTAATGGCTCTGTTGTAGCTGTGAGTATGCCGAGCAGACAATCCATTTTTTCGGATATTGTCCCTGAGAATGATATCATGGGCGCTATTGCACTGAACAACTCTGCCACCAACTCCACAAGGCTTGTAGGACCATCACTTGCCGGGTTTCTGATTGTTTTTATAGGGACAGCAGGCACATTTTTTCTTGTTGCAATAATACATTTTATATCACTTGTCTTCATCTGCCTGCTCACAACAGGCAGGAATGCAACCGGTAAAAGCAGTAAAAGTATTGCGGGCGATATTGCTGAAGGTTTCAGGTATGCAAAAGAAAACCCGATTATTCTGGGCATTGTCATCCTTTCTCTTGTACCTGCCATTATTGGATTCCCATATGTTGCCCTTTTACCTGCCTGGGCAAGGGAGGCGCTTGATGCCCATTCTCTTCAACTAGGCATACTTGAGGCCACAATGGGTTTTGGCTCGCTTTTGGGCACGCTGATACTTGCCTCATTAAGCAACCTGAAAAACAGGGGAGTATTCCTGATAATAAACGGCCTTGTATGGGGTGTTGCCCTTGTTTTGTTCGCAGGATGCGGCTCCTACTACACTGCGCTCCCGGGGATTTTTATTGTTGGTTTCATGAGTTCCATTTTTATGGCCCTTAATAATACCCTGATGCAGGTAAAATCATCTGATGAGATGAGGGGAAGGATGGTTAGCCTTTCAACCATGACCTTCGGGATCATGCCCCTGAGTGCAGTACCATTCGGAGCAGTTGCTGAAAAGATAGGTACCCCTTACTCACTCATGATCGCAGGCGCTATTCTCTGTGTATTCATGATGGTCTTCTTTATTCTATCACCCAGTTTCAGGAAGAACGCTCAATAAGAATCGGGATATTCATGAAAATTTGAGAATACAAGTACCAATAAACAGTAACACCAGAGAGACGCAATTGTCTTTTCTATAAAATGAGATATTTGGGCTTGTGCACATTGGCGTCAAGTTAACAAAAAAATCATACCGAAAACATATTAATGAAGGGATACAAGATAAAGATCCCTGAAAAACATCTATTCATAAATCAAGATGAAAAATCATTTTTCACACAAAGTCACAAAGCTCACAAAAAAAAATATTATGTAAAAAGCATTTGATTCTCTTAGTGTTCTTTGCGCCTCTGTGTGAGCTATTGCTTTAGGCTTTTGCTTTTCGCCTTAGCTTGACGCCAATGAGCTTGATTGCGGGACAACTGACTAAATGTCACCCCTACGGGGCTTTCTTTTTTTGATAATGTGTTTTCTATTAACATACCACCCCATCGGGGTTAAAACCATGGCATGATCCTTTTGTCTTATCAACAACGCAGATGTAAAATATTAAAATCATTTTTATAATGCCTTTATGGGCAAACAAAATCAGCACCATAAGTGCGGCATATTAATAGTACTGCTTGTGCCTTTAATATCAGCCCCATCGGGGTGACATGTATAAAATCATTTATACAGCACAAAGATGGTGCTGTGGATATCGATATGGTATTAAAGCCTTATGTTGATCCACAATCGCTTATGAGGAGCTGTCACTTCATCTGGTCATCCCTAAGCGTTCAACTTCCTGTCCCGCCATAACCTTGTGCGACGGCGGATCAACAAAAGGCATTTAAAACAAAGATTAAGCTGATAGCTGATCGCTGACTGCTGAAAGCCACATCCGGAATTTATCTCTTTCTGGATGAGCACTATTTAAAGATTTTAAAAATAATAATCATAATTATAAACTGGACAACCCACCCTATAATACAAACACCAACTGCGCGCGGGGTACTCTTGTAATCAAGGGCCTGTCTTACTGCAATAACCATTGCAACCAGCATCCAGATACTGGCAAGAAACGATATGATTTGTCCCAATCCTGGAATGATACCAAGTATCCTGACAATACCCGGAGAACTGGCAAAACCTAATGTTCTAAGGAGTTCACCGTAATCGGCACTGGTATCCTGTTCAGGTAGAAATTTAGTACCAATATAAAAACAAAGATATGCCCATATAAGCCATCCGATAAGGGCGCCAAATGTGCCTGTAATCAAACCGGCCAGCCCGCCCTTGGCAATTACCCCTATACCTGCTGCTATACTTGACAGGACTACCACCATCATTGACTCAAATGTCACTGCTTTATCTCTTTCCACCTCTTCATACAGATTGATATCAAGCTTTGCCGCCCTTATCATTTTATCAACAAACGGGTTCATTTTGCCCTCCTTCAATAATGTTAAAAAGCCGAATTATTATTACGGTAAGTCATGGAACTAAAATATCACAAATGGCTCTAAATCCTGAAACATTTTTCAGTAACAGGAGTTGTACTGGCGATCTTTACAATGAGCTCAGCAACCTTTTCAGGTGCCATACCTATTGGCTTTTCACCTGTAAACCCGGAATTAAGACCTGTTTTTACTGCCCCGGGGCATACCACATATACCTTGATCCCTTTATCTGAAAGCTCTTCATCAAGCGCCTCTGAAAATCCCCTGATACCGAA
Source organism: uncultured Desulfatiglans sp. (assembly GCA_964499695.1). GTDB lineage: Bacteria > Desulfobacterota > DSM-4660 > Desulfatiglandales > HGW-15 > JAAZBV01. The sequence goes on along the minus strand of CAZCMD010000107.1, from coordinate 5,607 downwards.
CTTGGTTGCACAGTAAATAGCCATCTCACTGTAGCCATCAAGCCCTGCCTCCGAAGAGAGGTTGATTATCACACCTTCTTTTGCCTTAAGCATGGGACCTAAAACAGCCCATGTCATAAACAGTGTGCCCTTGAGATTTGTATCCACGGTGTTATTTATCTGTGAAAAGGTGTGATCCCTGAAACAGGCCCTCCTGGGCAATATACCAGCGTTATTGACAAGTATATCCACCCTGTGAAAATGGGATAATACCCCCTGCAAAAACCTTTTGATATCATTTTCCTTTCTTACATCAGCAGGTACACCAAAGACCTCACCCTGCTTCTCAAGCCTTTTTATGGCCTTTGAAATCTCACCTTTAAAAAGATCACAAAAGGCAACCTTTGCCCCCTGTTTAAGGAACAGTTCCGCAGTAGCAAAGCCAATGCCCTTTGAAGCACCGGTTATCAGAACTACCTTATCCTTAAGTACTGTTTTCATTAGTTTTATTTATCATTATATTTTACAGGGTGCAAATAAAATTCCTCTTCCTAAAATTCTCTTTTTCTTTTTTCTTTAGAAAGGAGTATAACATTTATGAAGTAATTGATTATATTAAGAGCGGTAATATTGAAAACCTTTTACATTAGGAGGCCATCATGTTCTGTCCAAATTGTAAAGCAGAATACATGGAAGGTATTTTAAGATGCGCTGAGTGTGATGTTGATCTTGTTTTCGAGTTGCCTGCTGAACCGGACCAGATACCAGAGTATGTTGACTGGGTAAATATCATCTCATTTGCGGATAAATATGAAGCCGATCTTGCCCAGGGCCTGCTTGAGGCCAATGATATTGAGGCAGTTACATTGAGTGATGACTGCGGGAGTGTTTACCCTTCCATGACATACGTCCATGGCATACGACTGATGGTGAAAAATGAGGATGTTGAACTGGCAAAAGAGGTTCTGACTGATGCGGAATACAAGCTGGAATAAGATCAGACTTGAATATCATTAACCTTAAAAGGTTTATCCGTCATGTCAATGTCAGTCTTCGCCCGACGCTATAAGCTATGGTGAACACGGTATCTGCAACAACACTTTTACTATGGATGGATAATCGGGCATCGGGAATTTATAGTTAAAAAGTAAATCCCCTGGATTCCCGTTTTTAGGGAATGACGAAAAGAATTCTAAACACCGATGTTTTTTCACAATTTTTTCATTGTATTTTCTTATTATCTTCTCATTTCTGTCTTATCATACCACTAAATAATCAAGGATGCCATAGAGGTCTTACTGTTTGACAATAGAAGTAAATGGTATTGCTTGGTTAAAGCCCCTCCCGATCCCTCCCATCATGGGAGGAATCAATAACATGCAAATGAGGGAATGGGTTTAGATTCAAAATAAATCGTTAAGGATTATTTATAAAAATGGATAGGCGAAGTTTTTTAAAAATAGCTGGCTTTGGAGGGATATCTGTTGCACTGTTTGGCAGTTATCCATTTTTAATTGAAAAGAATCTTGTGCTGGTAAATCACTATCGTATACCTGTCCCATCCCTTCCGGAATCTTTCCATTGGTTCAGGATTGCCCATCTGACAGATCTGCACTTCGGGCCTCTTGTTTCAGGTTCATTTCTTGAAGGTGTTATTGAGAAGACCAACAAACTTAGACCTGATATGATTGTCTGTAAAGGTGATTATGCGCACGAAAAAAATTCCAAAAAAGAGGTCAATGCAGTATGGTCTATTCTTTCAAGGTTGAGTGCAAGATTTGGCGTTTACTCTGTACTTGGTAATCATGATCACTATGCTGATACCAACTTATCACTTGAATGGCTTCATAGAAGCGGCCAGGATATCCGTCATACTTCAAGGGCAATATATAAAGGTAAAGACAGGGTAATTATAGGCGGAGCAGGAGATTACTGGGAAGATGACCTGAAGATTGATCAGTGTTTTTCATCCTCTGATGAAGGTGACTGCAGGATATTATTGACACATAATCCCGACTCTGTTGATACAGATTTTACAACCCCGGTTTCACTGATTATAAGCGGTCATACACATGGTGGACAGGTCTCAATACCATTTTACGGACCGCCGATAGTTCCTGTTAAGAACAAGAGATATACCAGCGGTCTTATTGAAACAGAAAAGGGGAAACTATTTATAAGTAAAGGCATAGGCTGTGCCATATATCCCTTAAGGTTTAACTGTGCACCTGAAATAGCAGTGCTTGAACTTGCTGTAGCCTGAACATGTAAAATGCTATAATTTCCTGGGGAAAATACAGGTATGTATATTTCTTTATTGCCTCTTGCGTAACCAGCAACGGTCACAACTATTTTCTAAGTCTTTTTGTAAATGCACGGATATGATCCGGTGTTGTCCCGCAGCAGCCGCCCAATAGTTTTGCACCTGCCTCCATACATTTGATCAGACCATCTGAAAATTCAAGCGGGCTCATATCAAACACTGTTTTACCGTTGACCAGTTTTGGTCTTCCAGCATTAGGCTCAGCAAAAATTGGAAGTTTTGTTGCACTGGTATATATCTTAATTATCTCTGCCATCTGAAATGGGTCTATTTCCCCACAATTTGCACCTATGGCGTCAGCACCTTCATCTGCAAGAGCCCTTACGCATTCGAGGGCCGTATTACCCATCATGGTCCTGCCGCCTTCTGATTCTGTCTTATATGTCATACTTACAAGAACAGGCTTATCCGATACCTTTTTACATGCCTTTAATGCACACAAGGCCTCACGAAGTTCAAACATTGTCTCGATTATAAAGCCATCAACACCGCCCTCATTAAGTAAATTTGCCTGTTCAGTGTATGCCTTTATAAATTGCTCCTCAGCATAGTTCCCGTATGGTTCCAGCATCTGGCCGGTAGCAGAAAGATTCCCCAGTACATATCCGTAGGTCCCTATCGCTTCACGGGCAATACGGGCGCCTGCAAGGTTCACCTCGGAAATATCGTAACCAAGTTTATGGGTTTCTATAAAGATACGGTTCATGGTACAGGTATTGGTAATAATAGCATTACTTCCCGCACTGATGTAGTTCTTGTGAACCTTTATAACATTTTCCGGGTTTGTAATATTATTTCCGCCACGGGTATAATTTCCCAGTTTATCCAGTTCAGTCCCCATTGCGCCATCTAGTATTATGTAACCCTGTGTATTTAATTTTTCTTGAAGATTCATTTATGCTGCTCCTTATATTGATATATCGATGCACTGTAACAGTATATATTCCAGCCTTAATTTTTATACATTACAATATTATCAGTATTTTTATGCATCATGCAATCAGTCTTTTGAAAGGCAACCTGATTTTACAATTCCAGATTTCCAAGTTCATCATATTTGAATTGATCAAAATAAGCCACCTCCCAGAAATAACCGTCGGGGTCTGAAAAATAACCATGATAACCGCCCCAGAATGCATCCTGGGCCTCCTTTACAATTCTGCCTCCAGCCTCTTGTGCCTGAGATAAAACAGCATTAACATCCATTTTCTGTTTCACATTATGTGCAAGGGTTATCCCTGAAAATGCAGACCTTTCTTTTGATACATCCGGGTTGATATCCTCTGCAAGTTTGTCAAAAGGATATATGGCCAGAACAGTACCATTGGTTTTTAAAAAGGCTATATGGTCTGTTGGCTTTGCGTCGGTCTTAAATCCAAGCCCGGTATAAAAGTTATATGACTTCTGAAAATCCATTACACCCAGTGTGATTATCGTGATTCTTGATTCCATGTTTTTTCTCCTCAGGTTAAATGTCGTTCAATTATTTAATTAGTGCCCATCCATGAAGAGACAAATTCTGTATGGGGCTTTCAGCAGTCAGCAATGAGCCGTCAGCCAACTCTTTTTTAATAGGCTTTTTGCTGAAAGCTGAACGCTGATTGCTGACCGCTCGTACCAAAAAAGAACAGTTTTGTATACACACTAATAATTTGTTTCATCTATTATTCGCCACATCGTAAAAGTCCCATCAATCGGCCCTTTGTAAAATCCTTCAAACCTGTCCTGATAAAGGACACCACCGCCTTTATACTGCCCCTCATCAGCAGTATAAATAAACTCGTTTTTTTCAAGTACGCCATCCATAATATGTATCGGCTCTTTCAGTGTATCCAGTTTGTCCAGTATCAGGATCCGATACCTGCTATTCCCCGAATGAGTTACTTTTGCAGCAAAGGTAAAGCCGTTGCCTTCAGAGTCTTTTCCATTACCCTGCCAGTCACCAGTGAACATATAATTTATGTGATCATTGTCCGAATGGGTTTTAGGATTTGTACATGAACCAGTCACCAGACACAGAGACATAAACACAATTGATTTACAGCCCATATAAACACCCCCTTATTGTTTTCCCAGTCAGAGGTGTAACACTAATAAAATCTGAATTTACTGTATTGGAAGAATGGAACATTTATACATTTTTAAGGAAAACCTGCGGGGTAACCCCTGTGATTTGCCTGAATTCATTGGTCATGTGTGACTGATCAAAATACCCGCCTATTTGAGCCAGATCGCTGAGACCAGAATACCTTTTTTTATCCCTGTAGATCTTTATGATCTGGTTAATTCTTATAACCTGTGAGAAAAATTTCGGGGTTAATCCGGTATGTAATAAAAACCTTCTTGTAAAATGCTGCCTGCTCCAGCCTATTTTGCTGGCAATTCTCTGAATATTTATCATGCCTTTTGACAACTCAATAGCCTTGACAGCAGATTGTATCTCCCTTTCGAGAGGTGGCAGGTATGGTAATAATTTTTCAAAAATTGAACCGATAAAGCGTATCTTATTTACTGAGCAGGCTTCACTTGCCAGACGGTCAGCAATGTCATCTGTTCTCAAATTACCTATTTTGTTTATATTGACTATCTGATCTGTCATCTCTTTAAGCGGTAAATCAAAAAAGGGTACGGCCTTTCCAGGCATGAATCGTACACCAAACAGGTTGTTTTCTGTATTTTGTATAGGCCTTGTCATTGGCCCAACCACAAAACATTCTGATTGTGAAGGGAGGTTTAGATCAAAAATAATATCCACACAACCATCAGGGATAACAGGGTTTATGTTATCCGGTATCCCTGCTGAAAAATCTGCAGAATATGACCAGTAGCATTTTATAAAATTCTGCAAATCCGGTGATGGGGCATACTCTCTATATTTATTTTCCTGTACAGTCACTTCCTATCATTTTTTTCTCATTCCCACGGCCTCTGTGGGAACATCTGCTTTGACGCTCCGCGTCATATTGGTTGATCTTATCTCCTCTGACCTGTCATAAGGAATATTGTGAATCGCCTCATTTCTCCACCTTTGATCGGCTTTACAACTTCAGCGGCTGTAATATCTTTAATATTGTCAAAACCGGCTTCAATAAAAATCTTCCTCATGGCAGTTCTATCAAACCCGGAGTGGAATACTCCTGTATTATCATCATGAAACAGGCCGTCATCAAGGTCCAGGTCTGCAATACATAGATAACCACCAGGGACTATAATGTTGTGAAATTGATGGAAAAGAGGTTTTAGATCCCTGATATGATGCATGGTCGTGTTACTCATAACAAGATCATATGACCTGCTAAGAGTAT
>CAZCMD010000106.1:0-16033 GCA_964499695.1 uncultured Desulfatiglans sp. | reverse complement strand
ATTTATTAAATCTTTTTTTTATCTTTTATTAACAACTGCGGAAGTTGGGTTAAGGGTGGCTAAAGAAAAAAATAGATTTCAAAATATGAACAGTGGGCATCATTTATGTGCAATAAGTCATGTGGATAAAGGGCACAGGCACTGTGCCCCTTCAATAATATGTTTTATCTGGATATCTACGAAGAAAATTATTTCACAGTTGGGCTTTCCCATCCCCTGTTTTTATCCAGCAGTTCATCCCAGTTACGTGGAAGCTTGACCGGTTTGGTAATAAAGTGTGAAGGTCCGTATCCCCATGTCCCGATATAGGCGATCATATCCGGCCCCGGCCCTCCTGTGACGCAGATCTTAAGGCTTTCAGGACTCATCAGTATGGGCACAGGTGCTTCAGGATCAGCCTTGTGTTTATCGATAACCCATTGCGGGAATTTAATAAGCCCTATCCTCTCTCTGCCGTCAAAAACCTCGGAGCCTGGCAGCTGAATCCTTTCATATAGCGCCTGCTTCAGGTCGCTTTGTGACACACCTTCTCTTTTGATAGCATCAAAGGCAGTGGGTGATATTAATACCAGGTTATTGCAGTAACAGTTGTTCGCATAACGGTCGTATTTTACCTTTGCCTGCATGGTTATCTGCGCGATGATCCTTTCGACGTTCGGAGGAGTGGGCAGCACAAGGTCTGGCTGCCAGGACATGGCAGGCATTACGCTTATCGTAGGCTGATCTTTTTGAAAACCTTCGGTGACCCTTAATGGCTCCCATGCGCCGGAGTATGCAGTTTCATTCTCGCCTATAAGGGTGACATATCTGAATGGATTACCGAATGCCTTCATGTCATTAATGCCGGGCCAGGTGTGCCCTATGTTCATCATTATAAGTTTCAGAGCCCTGCCTATTGAGCTGTTTGCCCGCCAGCCTGGCCCTAAAGTACAGAAGCTGTCATTTATATTCAGTTCATCAATCAGCTTCTGACCGCTTACTATTAACAGAGGTGCAAGCTGGCCTGAGGTTGACTGCACGCCAACAAGATCAAAGGCCGGGTCAATAATCGCATCAACAGCAGCAAGTATAAGAGGCATATACTGGGGCAGACAGCCTGCCATTACAGCATTGACCGCGATTTTTTCAACGGTTGCCTTTCCCGCACCAGGAGGAAACACAGCAATAAGATGTTCTGCGGGCAGTTCGGTTCCCTCAAGCATCCTGTTAACCGCCTCCCTGGTGGGTGGCACTATCGGTAAACCGTCGCTCCAGCCATGCTGGAGAAAGGATTTTTCCATATTTTCATAAGCATCCTGATATGAAATGCCACCGTAAGAAAGCACCTTGTCAGTCACCTGTTCAATTACCCGTGGCCCTGGGGACCAATCGGTCAAGGCCCGGATAACCTTTGCTGCAAGGTCATCTGCGAGATTATGCTTTTCTATTTCTTCTGCGGGAGGTACATAATCAAAGGCAAAAGGGGCTACCGCGATATCTTCAACTCCCTGGCTCTGGGCAAAATACCTTGCGGTGGTCTCAAAACATCTGGTGACTATAAATGCAGCAGGGATTCCCATCTTCTCAATTAATACCGCATCCGGAGTAAGCCTGGTTGTGCTGCCTCCTGATATTGCCATGGAAATTACTATGCCGTCATATTTATGGGCTGTTTCCTTGATCCTTGCAGCCCTGTCATCAGAATCTCCTGATAATGGTATATCCAGAATATCCCACCTGGTGTCCGGGGCCTGCTCTTTTAATCCCTTTTCAAGATAAGGAAAAAGTACCTCACCGGCCTGGATTCTTATCCTGATTATGCCTATTTTCTTACCCTTAAGATCTTTAAGGCGTGGAGATGCGGCTCTTAAGGGCATTTCTTCTGTTTCGCCTCTTGGGTTAAGTACTCTTATTTCAGTTCTTTTTTCCGGCATATTTTTCTCCGATCTCTGCTTGGGAAATCGGAAAGCAGGAAATATAAATACGCCTGCTCCCAATTTACATTCAGGCTTCATCCAATCAAGTCATTGTTAATTAGTGTCCATTCAAAAACTGTCGTTTTTGGATCCTGGCGGTCAGCCATCAGCATTCAGCTTTCAGCAAAAGGCATTCAAAGAGTCGGCTGACTGCTGATAGCTGACGGCTGAAAGCTCCATCCAGAATTTGTTTCTTTCTGGATGGACATTAATAAATATTAATAGTCAGATTCATCTTGACAGTGAACTATTCCATAGCCTAATAAACCTATTTTATGTATATAGGTATACAAAAGGCATAATTGTGTCAATATTTTCATCGGCACATTAAATAAGTTACTTTTATTGTTGATAACGGTACCCTTAGGGTTAGACCATTAATCTATGACAACCTTTTAAATTATTGAAGGAGAAAGATTATGAAACAATATCTTAATGCCCTTGTCCTGCCAGTTATTTTATGGTGTTTAACATGTCCGGCCCAGACCAACCCGCCAGCGATTAATAATGACTGGAAACCCTCTACCTTTAATCAGCCCGGCCAGGAGTATCCGCAGGTAAACTCACAGGGCTATGCACGTTTCCGCATTATTGCACCAGAGGCCAAAAACGTGAGTGTAAGTCTTGGCCTTGGAGGAAAAGGTGGCACTACACTTGTTAAAGGCGCAGACGGGGCATGGGTGGGAACGACTGAAGGGCCACTGGATGAAGGCTTTCACTATTATCGTCTCACCATAGACGGCGGGACATTTAATGATCCTGGAACACTTAACTTTTACGGCTCTACAAGGTGGGAAAGCGGCATAGAAATACCTGCCCATGACAGGGACTTTTATGCCCTCAAAGATGTACCACACGGTAATGTTCAGCAGATTCTTTTCCCCTCAAAGAGCACAGGAACCTCACGCCGTGCCTTTGTATATACGCCACCGGGATACGAGAAAGACATAAAAATGCGTTATCCTGTGCTCTACCTGCAGCACGGATGGGGTGAGGATGAAACTGCCTGGAGCACCCAGGGCCACGCAAACCTCATAATGGATAACCTGATTGCTGAAAATAAAATCAAACCCTTCCTGATAGTAATGACCTACGGCATGACCAATGATGTAAAGATAGGCGGCCTTAACAGTTTCAAGATTGAACCATTTCAGACGGTCCTTGTGGATGAGCTTATTCCCTATGTGGATGCCCATTTCCGCACCCTTTCAGACCAACCCAATCGCGCCATGGCCGGCCTCTCCATGGGCGGGATAGAGACCAGGCTTATCACGCTTGCAAACCTGGATAAGTTTTCCCATATAGGCCTTTTAAGCGGTGGCAGTATTTCAATGGATGATGTCAAAAAGACACCCGGTTTTAAAGAGAAGGTAAGACTGGTCTTTGTGAGTTTTGGCAGCCGCGAACTTGGCAACAACAGTTTTGGAGGCCGCAATCCATTTGGCGGTGACCCGAAGGAGAATGATGCTGCCTTGAAAAAGGCAGGTATAAACAGCGTATTCTATGTTTCTCCGGATACTGCCCATGAATTTTTATCATGGAGGCGCAGCCTGAAGGAGCTTGCTCCTCAGTTATTCAAATAGTAAATAAAGGAGAAATTACATGGAGGGGCCATCATGAAAATGCAAAAAAGAGGAATTATTATACTGTCGGTTATTTTGATGAGCTTTGTAACCGGATTTACAATCTCATCTGATGATAAGGGTCGAACCGAAAAAAACTTTAAAGAGTGCGACATCTGTCCTGAGATGGTGGTCATTCCTCCGGGCACATTCATGATGGGCTCTCCGGAAACTGAAAAATACCGGGAAAAGGATGAAGGCCAGCATAAGGTTACAATCAATTATTCCTTCGCAGTCAGCAAGGCCCCCATCACCTGGGATCAATGGGAGGCCTGCGCACGGGATGGTATGTGTGACGGGCAGGCTGTTGAGACAGCCCTCAGGAAAGAAAAACAGGGTAAAAAGGAAAATGAGGAGTATGTGGATTACGGCCGCGGCACCAACCCGGTTGTAGGCATAAGCTGGTATGACGCTCAGAGATTTGTCGGCTGGCTCAATAAAAAAACAGGAAAAGACCAATACAGGCTATTAACCGAAGCGGAATATGAATATGCTGAACGCGCAGGTTCCTCAACAGCCTACTGGTGGGGAAAAGAACCGAACCATGAATATGCCAATTTTGGCAAAGCAGCAGGCGAGGAACTCGGGGGTGCAGCAGAGGGCCGTGATATATGGGTTGATGAGACATCCTCTGTATGTTCCTTTCCTGTAAATGGGTTTGGATTATGCGACATGGCAGGTAATGCTTATCAATGGATCGAGGACTGCTATGAGGCTGACGGGACAAAGCTGCTATCTGACGGGTCGGCGGTAAAGGACGGTAACTGCAATTTTCGTGGATTTAGAGGTAATTCATTCATGAGCGATACAAAGTCACTAAGGTCAGCCAACCGTGCCTTTGCATATTCACCTGATACAAGAGGGCACAGTTACATTGGCATTCGCGTTGCCAGAACTATGGAATGATCTGGTGATTACAAAGTTATGGAAGGTAGATAGTGTCCATCCAAAAACTACCGTTTTTGAATGGCAGCGGTCAGCCATCAGCGTTTAGCTTTCAGCAAAATGCTTTTAAAACGGAGTCTTGGCTCACTGCTGACAGCTGAATGCTGAAAGCTCCATCCAGGTTTTTGTTTTTCTGGATGGGCACTAGATAATAGTTTTAATCAAGTTCAATCATATATTCTGTTTTTATTGTAAATCTTGCAGACACTAACCGGAGGAAGTAATGAATCAGACAATCACCAGACATGGATCTCAGGGGCTATACACCAAATCGCTTGTGTTCAGCCTCGCAGCGGTATTTCTCACCTACTTTCTGACATTTTGTATGACCCTCGGGCAGAGCATTGCTTCACCAATGATTGCGGCAGATCTGAAAGGAATGGCCCTGTTTTCATGGGCCATATCCATACCGGCGCTGGCTATGGCATTTTCCACCATGCTTTTTGGAAAACTATCCGACATGTACGGAAGGCGAACCATGCTGCTGATCTCCCTGTTTTTTTTCGCAGCAGGATCAGTGCTGGCGGCTGTAAGCCCGACCTTTGTTTTCAATATTGTTGCCCGGTTAATCATAGGGCTGGGGCTGGGTGCCCAGACAGCCCTGTGTTTCTCAGTGGTTGGTGATCTCTTTGCTGCCCCTGCTGAAAAAAGCAAATGGACCGGCCTGTTGAATATTGCTTCAGGTGTCGCTGCTATTATCGGGCCTGTACTGGTTGGAATTATCACAGACAATCTAAGCTGGCGGTACTTTTTCTGGGTTGTTGTCCCTATAGCCATCGTATGCATAATACTGGTAATCATAGGTGTTCCAGGGCGGACCGAACGTATGGAGCACAATATTGATTATGCCGGGGCATTTATGCTTGCGATTGCCTCATCAGCCATGATCCTTGGCGTTTCCTTTACTGACAGGTATCCCTGGATTTCCTTCAATGTCATGGGTCTGCTCATTATATCCATTATCTTCTGGTGTCTGTTCATACGGATAGAATTAAAGGCAAAGGAACCTATTCTTGATCCGCAGGTTTTCACAAACCGCACCTTCCTGACCGCTGCAGTAGCAGCCTTTCTCTCTTTTTTCGGATTTGTCGGTATCATGAATTATTACCCGCTTTTTGCCCAGGGGGTACAGGGGGCAAGCGCAAAACTGAGCGGTGCAATGCTGACCCCGTTTACTGTATTCTCAGCTTTTACAGGGGTTCCCGCAGGTTTCCTGATTGCCAGAACAAAACACTATAAATGGATTTATATTATGAGTTACGGGCTCCTGACAGCTGCCATGTTTATGCTCGTTTTTTTCAACCAGGCAACCCCCATATGGCTGGGCGTCCTGGTCATGATATTAGGAGGATTTGGTGTTGGCGCCATACCGACTACCAATATCCTTGTTGTACAGTTTGCCCTGCCGAAAAAATTCAGGGGGGTATCAGTAGCGGCCATCTTTTTCATTGTGGCGCTTGGCACCGCTGCCGCGCCTGCCATCCTTGGGCCGGCAATGAATGCAACCTACGAAAAAAGTCTCAAGGGTTCGCTGCCTGAAGGTATTGAACATCATATCGATGCGGCAACACTTGAATCCCTTGCTGATCCACGTGTCCTTATGTCAAAGGAGGCAACGGACGAACTCAAGAATGCCTTCAGTAAAATTGAAGATAAAAATTCCCTTCTTTTTGATGACACAGTTCAGGCAGTCCGCAGCGCCCTGCAATCCGGCCTCAAGGTGCTCTTTCTGATCGGGGCTATTTTACTGTTTGTTGCGTTTCTGTTTATAGTCACCATACCGGAGGTTCCCATAGAAAGCGGGGAGCCGAATGAAGGATCGGATAAATAATAGAAATGACCCCCATACATTATTTATACAGGAGGTTTTAGATGTTTAAAACCCAGAAAGTTTTATACATTTGTGTATTTGCAGGTATTTTCATGATGACATCAGCCATGGCACAGAATTCATATGCAGAAAGCGCTGATGACAACCTTGCCACTTCAAAGGTCACAAGCCCGCCGGTTGGCAAAACAGCTGGAGAGAGCAGGCGAACAGGCATGGACCCGGTTGATGACCGTGTGGAACTGAGGGAGTACCTGTTCACTGATACAAATGAGATGCTTCCGTATGCGGTGTTTATATCCTCAAAGGTAAAAAAAGGAGAAAAGGCCCCGCTGGTTCTGGCCCTGCATGGATTCAGCGGTAATCATGGTACTTTCATGCGGAGACAGTGCGTGGAAGAGGCGGAAAAGAACGGCTACATCATGATAGGCGCTATGGGTTACAGCCCGACCGGTCCATTCGGCATGCAGATGCGCATGCCTGGTCCGCCAAAAATAGATGCCGAAGCACCGGCTGACCCAAATACCTCTGCATCCGCTGCCAAGCCAAAGCCTAAACCGTTTATGTATATGGGCGGCGATATCGGAGGGAAAAAGGAGAAGGAGCCGGCAAAAGTCACTGAGCTCAGCGAGAAGGATACCATGAATGTCCTTTATATGGCCCTTAAAGAGTTCAATATCGATAAAAAACGCATTTACCTGATGGGCCATTCAATGGGCGGAGGCGGTGCGCTTCATATTGCTGAGAAGTATTCAGATATCTGGGCTGCTGTTGCAGGTGTGGCTCCTGCCACATTTGGGTTTGAATGGAATGCGGAGATGAAGCTTAAGAATATACCGCTTATGATCATCGTGGGAGAGGATGACACCCTGGTCAAGGGGGCCGAACAGGTTGCTGGTCAGATCAAAGGGCTGGGCTTCAGGGTGGAATACAAATCACTGCCCGGACTGGATCACGGTGAGATCATAGGGGGCAGCATGCCGGATGTGTTCAGTTTTTTCAACCGGCATAGTAAATAGTGTACATCCAAAAACTGTCGTTTTTGGATTCAAGCGGTCAGCTATTAGCGTTCAGCTTTCAGCAAAAGGCCTTCAAACCAAGGATTTAGCTGATCCCGCCGAGGCGGGACTGAAAGCCGTATCCAGAATTTGTTTCATTATGGATGGACACTAAATAGTTTTAGCAAAGGGGACAGTCCGATCTTTTATTAAAAATCTTATGAAAGGGTGAATATGTTTAGATTAAGAAAAATATTGGTCTTTATAATAGCCGTATTACTATGCATGACAGTTAATACCTCTGCCCAGGAAAAACCTGAGGGGACAAGCAAAAAGGCTCCTCCTGGTGTTTTCCCTGCCAATGCCAGGGGTGAAAATGTTATGGTCAGCCTTACACCACCTGCCAATGTCAAACGAATCAAACTGTATGAAAAAACACCGAACACAGTAACATTTTCTGAAAATGAACTCAACCCAATGGAACCGACCCTGGATTTATATATCCCTGATAGTGGCAGGGCAACAGGGGCAGGTGTGCTGATTTGTCCCGGAGGGGGGTACGAGATGCTGACAGTGCCCGGGGAAGGGGGAACTATCGCAGAGATCTTTAAGGCCCATAATATTGCGGCCTTTGTAGTGCGTTACAGGCATGGCCCTCAATACCATTATCCGACAACGCTGCTTGATGCCCAGCGTGCCATCAGGCACATTAAGGCCCATGCAAGAGAATACAATGTGGATCCGGATAAGGTGGGGGTTTTCGGAGGATCAGCAGGAGGGCATCTTGCAGCCATGATCGCTACGCTATACAATAATAAACTGTTGCCTGAAGCGCCATATGTGCCTGACGGGATTGACGGCCTCAGTGCAAGGCCGGCCTTTGCGCTTCTGCTTTATCCGGTGATTGACCTGACTGATGATTCGGTTACTCATAAAGGCTCACGCACAAATCTGACACAGGATAACACCGACCTCTATGAAGCCCTGTCACCATGGAAACATATTACACCCGATACCCCTCCTGCATTTATTGTACACGGTACATATGATTTCCTTGTGCCTGTTAAGAATTCGCTCCTGTTTTTAGAGGCATGCATCAGGGCAAAAGTTCCGGTGGAGATGCATCTTCTGGATACCCCGATGCACGGGTTCGGGATAGGGGCCAACCTGGATGACAAGACTGTTAAGGATTGGCCTGAACAGGCAATAAGGTTTATTGAGAGGCATGCAAAACCAAAATAGTAAAGCAATAATGACGCGTTATTCTACGATTTTGAGAATCGTGGTTTTTTATTTATCATTCCCGCAGAGGAGCATTGGCGTCAACTTAAATATTGTGAGATGACATGAAATAGTATTAACTACTAAAAAACAAAAGCCTAAAAACATGTCTCACGCAGAGGCGCAAAGGCCACAGAGAAAAACAAAAGCAAATACTGTTTTGTGTTTTTAAAAAATAAAATTTCTTTTCTCTGCGTGCTCTGCGTCTCTAGTGAGCGAAGCGAACGGGCGAGATATATGCTTTTTATTTTTATTGTGTCCATGTCCTTCACTTGAACCCTAGAACCCTATTTATTTGACAAGGAGATTAAAATGGCAATTCGAAAGCTGGTTAGTTTATCAATATTCATATTTCTGTTGATGGGTACATCTGCATTATCTGCCTCGGAAAAGGTCCAGCTTCGGGCGCAGGACAGGGTGGAGATTGAACAGTTGATGTGGGAATATATACAGGCACTCGATTCACACAATGGAGAGGCATTCATCAGCAAATTTACTCCTGATGGACAATTTATAAGCAAGGATAGCACCGCAAAAGGCCGTGATGCCCTGAAGAAAATGGTAGTGGATGCCTGGCAAAAGATGGATGCCAGTAAAAAGGATGGCAAGAAGACGCCTCACATGTATCACATAGTCACAAACCCTCATATTGAGTTTATTGATGATAATCATGCACGCTACCATGCATACTGGATGGGGGTGCTTGAAACCGGCGGAGGGGTTGTCACTGCAGGGCGCGAGGTAAATGATCTTGTTAAAATAAACGGCACATGGCTTATCAGTATACGCAATGTGAATCCGGAAGATTAATACCGGGATTACCTGCTGCATAAAAAATGGAAATAAACAGGAGGAGATCATATGGCTGCGCATGACTGGATCGATATCTCAATCCCCCTTGGCAAAGAGATACCTGAACTTTTTATGGAGGCCACTGAGCGCGAAGTTCTCAAGTCCAGGGTATATAAATTTTTTGATGTGGAAAAGGGTGACAAGGTAACCATGTCAAGGATAGAAATGGATTCCCATGATGGAACCCATCTCGACTCGCCCCTCCATTTCATCAAGGGTGGCACATCGATAGATAAAATGCCGCTAAGCACAGCCATAGGCCCTGCAAGGGTTATTGAGATCATGAATGATAAAGAGATCACAATAGCGGAGCTTGAACCTCACAGGATTAAAAAAGGGGAGAGAATCCTGTTTAAGACAAAAAACTCACCCCATGTTTACAGCTCAAGGGTGTACAAGGGATATTATGTGGCCATTACTCCTGAAACGGCAGAGTACCTTGCAGGTATTGGCATCCTGCTGGTAGGCTTGGACTTCCTGACTATTGCAGGCATGAAACCGCCGGAAAATATTACTGCGGTCCACATGGCCTTTTTAAAGAGGGGCATTTATATCCTTGAGGCAATCAATCTTGATGGTGTGACCCCGGGTAGCTATGAACTTATCTGCCTTCCTTTAAGGCTGGATAAAGGGGATGCTGGCCCATGCAGGGCGGTAATCCGTCCCTTATCCTGAGTGTGTTTCTAAAAATGGGAGATCCGAAGGATTAATAGACAGGAGGATTGACATGAAAAACACACCAAAATCCGGGCTTAACATCGACCAGTTAAACCGCATTTCAGAAAAAATTCATTGTGAAGTGGAGGCTGATCTGTATGACGGTGCTGCTGTTATTGTAGCGCGTAACGGTGTGATAGGCTTACATGAGGCAGCAGGATTTGCAGAGAGGAAATCAGGCCGGCGCCTCAAGATTGATGATGTGTTCAATATTTTATCGGTTTCAAAGGCATTTACTGATGTGATTATCCTGTCCCTTATTGAACAAGGCGAACTGGCCCTGACTACGCTTATCGGTGATATAATCCCCGAACTCAATGCCACCGCAAAAAAGACAGTAACTGTCTTTCACCTTTTAACTCACACTGCCGGTTCACCACAGGTATTGTTTCCTGTAAAAACCGAATTAATGGGTAACCTCGACGCGGTCATTAAGGCTATCTGCCCGCTTGAACTTATTATAGAACCGGGTAAATCAGTGAGTTACAGCCCGTTATGGGGACATGCACTGCTTGGAGAAATCATCCGCCGGATTCATGGTAAAAAACGGGCCTTGCGCGATATTTTTCAAACGGAACTTTTCATGCCCCTTGGAATGAAAGACACTGCCCTGGGCCGGCGAAAAGATCTGGGCCCCCGCATCGTGCCTATTGTCGCGCATGATAAAGCTTTCGGGAATATGTCGGCAAAGGATGTTGAAGAGCATAATAATTATATTACAGAGGATGCGGAAATACCCTGGATGGGATGCGTTTCAACGGCCTATGACCTGTTCAGGTTTGCAGAGATGCTGCGACGCGGGGGTGAGCTGGACGGGGTGCGGATTTTATCACCTGTGTCAGTAGCAAAGGCAACCACTATTCAGACCGGGATACTCGCTAACGAATATTATGCAAAGGTAATGGAAGAAAGCGGGATTACGCCTCCGCCTGCTAATATGGGTCTGGATTTCCAGATCCGCGGTACATGTGTCGGTATTAATTCAATGGGAAATCTCACATCACCTGGTACCTACGGCAAGTTCGGCCTTGGCGGTACAGGTTTCTGGGTTGATCCGGAGAGGGAGGTTAGTTTTGTATTTCTGCGTTCAGGTCTGCTTGAGCATCTTAATGACGCGGTTAATTATCAGCGAATATCTGATATGGCAATTGCAGCAGTCATCTGAAAATAGATTCACTCTTTTATTTGAGCAGGTCAAAGGGGTAATGAAATGACAAAATGGCTGGAAGGAAAGTGCGCTGTGGTAACAGGAGGCGCAAGGGGAATTGGCCGGGAAATATGCATAGGCATGGCACGTCAGGGTGCCAGCATGGTGGTAAACGATATTGGAGGAGGAGCTGATACCATAAGCCTTGACAGGGAACCTGCGGACCGGGTTGTAGAGGAGATAATAAAGATTGGAGGGAGGGCAGTAGCAAGCTATGATACGGTCACGGACTTTAATGCTGCTAAAAAGATAATAGAAACATGCGTTCAAAGTTTTGGCAGGATAGACATCCTGGTCAACTGCGCAGGCGGCGCCGGTGTTGCAGGTACGGGCAGGCCGGAAAAACTTATACCCTTCTGGGAATCATCCGAACATGACTGGGATGGTTCAATCGCTCTCAACCTGAAGGGGACCTTTAATACATGCAGGCATGCCATGGGTTACATGGTGAAACAGAACTGGGGACGGATCATTAACATTACTTCACCCGCATGGCTGGGTATGATGCCTGATGGTTACACAGCAGGGAAGGGCGGCGTTGTCAGTTTAACCCTGGGTATGGCCCAGCAGATGGCGTTTGACGGTTATAAAATCACCTGCAACGCCATTTCACCCATTGCTGCAACACGAATTAATCCGGGGCGTAAAGCTGCTGAATATTTTCAAAAACTTTATCAGGCCGGTCTCATAACGAGAGGGATTTGCGATGATTCCTCTGACCCTCCTCATCCGGAGCACATTCCACCCATTATCCTGTATCTATGCACTGAGCACGCTGCCAGTATAAACGGCCATGTATTCGGCGCATCAGGAGGCAGGATAGCACTCTATTCCAATCCGACTGAAATAAAAAGCCTTTGCAAAGAGGGTGTATGGACAGTGGATGAACTTGTTAAGAGGGTTCCATCCAGCCTGGGGCAGGGCCTTATCAAGGCCAGGGGGTAGCTTACCGGTATTCATCCTCTAAACTCATCTGCAACAACTCTGCCTCAATATGATACTTATCCTTTTTATATAAAAGGGTATAACGCTGTAAGGTTGTTAGGTTAAATCGTACCAACCTTAGCCCAACAGCCTGTATTTATTATCTTGAATGTTTTGTGAAAAAGTCTTAAATCTAACCTATTATATCTATACGGGTATAGTGAATTACTGCCTTTGAGTCTTTTTATAAACTATGGACTGTTTAAAACTTTTGAACCATCTTCGCTAGAAGAGAGAAGATATTTTAATATTTAAGGATGTCCCCTAGCTACATTTAAAAAATCATTTCATCCAGGAGACAGCACAATGAATAGATATCTATATTTTAGTTTTATTGCAGTATGCATTTTAATTTCTCACATGATAAATGCACAGGAATCGAAACATCGGCAGATCCCTCTGGAAAAATTTGCCAAGTTGCCATCCTATGAAAACCCCCAGTTATCTCCCGATGGAAAACGCGTGGCGGTAGTATTACTTTATGAAGACAAACAATATATCGCAGTAGAGAAACTTTTGACACCCGATGATGATAAAAAGGAACCTTTATATATTCTGCCTACATGGGATTACCGGGTCAGTTGGTTCAGGTGGAAAAATAACGAACGTATAATCGTAAGCATCAGGTCAGAAGATTCTTTAGGAGGCGTCTTGATAAATACTTCCAGGCTGTTCAGTTACGGCCTTAAAAGTGGTGAGGCTCCCATACAGTTTAAGATGGAAGCCGACGTTAATGGCTGGTACCGTCAGCATGCGAATGTTGTCAATTGGCTTGTCAATGATCCCGATCATATACTTGTGGCGCTGGATGATTCAAACTGGGCCAGGCCCAATATAGACAAAGTAAATGTCTATACTGGTGAAAAGAAAAGCTATATCCGGAACAACCTTGGTTTTTACAGTTGGCTTGCCGATAATGATGGTAATGTCCGCCTTGGTATAAAACCTGATATCAAAAACAATAAAAAAGGTGTAACACTCTACTATCGTGAAACAGAGGATGATAAATGGGAAATCCTTCAAAAGGCGGATTATTTTGATGATGACAGACTGTTACCGGCACAGTTTGATGAGGATGATCCCAATATACTCCTCCTAAGTACCGCTGAACTGGAAGATAGCGATGTGTCTGATCATACCGGGGAGAGATTGTACAGATATGACCTGACACAGCGCAAAGTCCTGGGGCCCTATATAGATAAAAGAAAAGAAAAAATACTGGATATGGTTCGAAAGGCATTGCCTGACAGAGAAGTTGATATAGTCTCAAATGACAGGGTTAAAAATCGATATATGTTCAGAGTATATTCTGATATAAAGCCGGCGGAATATTACTTATTGGATATGAAACAGAAAAAACTGGAACTCATTGAATCGGAATTTCCGGAACTGTCCGATGCTACTCTTTCCCCTATGAAAAGGGTCAGCTACAAGGCTCGTGATGGACTTGAGATTCCTGCATTTTTGACTTTGCCAACGGATAATGGTGCTAAAAACCTGCCTGTGATTGTTTTTCCCCACGGAGGCCCCTGGGAACATGACAGATGGGGCTTTGATAATTATGTTCAGTTCTTTGCCAGCAGGGGCTATGCTGTATTCCAGCCCCAGTTCAGAGGCTCTACAGGGCTTGGCATTGACCACCTGGAAGCCGGCTTTGGACAATGGGGGATGACTATTCAGGATGACATAACAGATGGTGTTATATGGCTTATCAAAGAAAAAATAGCTGATCCTGATCGAATCTGTATCGCGGGCAGCAGCTTTGGAGGGTATGCCGCAGCGGTCGGGATTGCAAAGACCCCTGAACTGTTTTGCTGTGCCATAAGTATAAACGGTATTCTTGATTTAAAAAAATTTATTGACTCCGGTCGGAGTATGCTTTTTGAGAATATTAACCGGGTAGTATGGAATAAGTACAGAACAGCCGAAGAAAATTCTCCCTATCACCTTGCTGAAAACATAAAAGCCCCTCTACTTTTGATCGGAAGCGAAAAAGATACTGTTGTCCCAGTAGAACACTCCAAAAAAATGCATATGATATTGAAAAAACACAATAAATCGGTTGAATTCATCGAATTGCCCGGAGGTGAGCACTGGCAAACAACCAATGCAAATGAACTGTTGAAATTCAAAGCAATGGAGGATTTTCTCATTAAATATATCCCTGGTGAGAAGCGGGACGATCTGAAAGCGCCGGTCAAAACCGGCATGAGATAGAAGGTGAGGTTTTAAGAGAATAGATAAAGCCAAGTCCTTTGCGGAGGAATGAGTGGCGATCCACTTCGGCCCTGAGCTATGCCTCGATTTCCAGCAATGGGGTGGGGAAGGCAATATGAACAGGCGCGATAATGCGAGTACCTGTAACGTGAAAGGGGACGCTTTTTGGTTATAAGGTTGGTGCGATTTAACCTAATAACAGCGTTCCCCTTTTACGACACTGATATTGTAAAATATTTTATTGTTTCTTCTTATTGTTGCCTGAAAGTTCCATGTATCCCATGACTGTATAATACGCCGCTCTGTCAAAGAAATAAATGAGTCTTTCCCCGAGTTCAAACATGCGGTATATGTCGACGGCTTTCTCCCACACGCCGAAGGAATAAATATACATCCAGATATGTTTTTTAAGAAGGCTGAGAGAGCTTATCAGGTCTTTAAGAACGACGTTGTCTTCTTTCCGTTTTTTAGCAAGGTTATAATAAAAATCTTTCAGCTCTTCTTCTGTTTTCGTGCCTTTCAGCCATAACTCGAATCTGTCTATAATGAACGCGGCCCTTTCAAAAAGGTCATTTCTGTCCAGACTGCGATAGGATGTTGTTGATGGATTGGTCGTTATGTCGTCGATCCATAAATTTATGATTTTTTTTGAATTTTCGCTTGCGATAGTTAACAGGTCATCCGAGAGAAGGTTTTTGTTCCCGGGCGTTTCCCCTTTTATGGCGGATTTAACGAACGTATCTACTGAATCGTATATGTTCCAGAGGTCTTTTTTCAGTTCAACATATTTCTGCACGGCTTTTTCCTGGGAGTCGAATGCGAGCCTGGGAAGATTCATGATCGGGAAATACCTGCAGTCCGACGCGTCATCTCCGGCCTTTTCCGTGCCGCTCAGTTTCTCCGCTTCAAAAGTGACTATCAGAAGCTCGCCGTAAAACGGATTCGTATGCGAGCATACATCTACAAGCTGGACGATCTTTCCTGTTATCCCCGTTTCTTCTTTAAGCTCCCTCAAGGCTGCCTCTTCTATGCTTTCGCCTGTTTCCGCGAAGCCGACTGGCAGGCACCACATTCCTTTAAACGGCTCATTCGCTCTTTTTACGAGCAGGGTTTCTCTTTCTTTGTTGGGAAGAATCACCGCAGCCACGGGGAGCGGATTTTCGTAATAAATCTCCCTGCAATTTTTGCATACCTGTCTTTCTTTTTCGTCAAGAAATTCCGATACGAGTTCTTTCCCACAAAAATTACAGTATTTCTTTTTTTTCATTTCTTTACTATAAATATTTTATCATATTTATTCAGAGATAATATCCCGTTTTTTTTCAGTTCATTAAGCATTGTCTCCCGCACAAGATCCGGGTCCGCGTCTTTCTTGATAAACTCATATTTGAAATTAATATATTCCGCAAGGTCTTTATCTTCGCCTT
>CAZCMD010000105.1:872-16880 GCA_964499695.1 uncultured Desulfatiglans sp. | reverse complement strand
TGTGAAAGGAGAATAGTGTATGTCAGAAGAAAAGCCTCAGAGGACAGGCCTGCTGGGGAGAATATCAAATAGAGAGGATGCAATAAAGACTATTAAACAGGCATCCTATGTAATTATTGTTATGGCATTTATATATGCAGTTGTTGGGTTTTTTACCGAACCAGCATTGATTACAGATGGCTTCTTCTATTGTATTCTTGGTGTCTTACTTTTGTGGTTAAAAAGCAGAGTTGTGTCAATTATCACATTGATTTTCTCTTTGTTAGCCCTGCTACTATTCATTTTGAATAAGACTGGTGTTGTTGAAGAAGGTGGCTCTCTTATAGGAATTTTTGTTATCATCCTTTTAATTGCATCAGCGAAGGCTGTTGAAGGGACTTTTAAATTACATGGAAAATACAAAGTTGATAATAGTAAACAGACAGCTTAAGTCATATAACAAATGAACAAGAACGTTAGCAGCCTTGTTTAGCCCCCGACTTGGTGATATAACATCCCCCGGCCGGTTAATGTTAGGATAAACATTGTAATTAACATTGAAAAAGGAGGGTAAAATGAAAAAGTATGGCGCAGAATTTTTTGGTACTTTTTGGTTGGTTTTAGGCGGATGCGGTAGTGCTGTATTGGCTGCTGCTTTCCCTAACCTTGGTATTGGTTTCCTTGGTGTTGCTCTTGCATTTGGCTTAACCGTGCTGACAATGGCATTTGCCATCGGGCACATATCAGGGTGTCATCTTAATCCGGCTGTCTCCGTTGGTCTCTGGGCCGGGGGCCGTTTCCCGGCTAAAGAATTATTGCCTTACATTATCGCTCAAGTACTGGGTGGTATCGTAGCCGGCGGTGTTTTGTATCTTATTGCAAGTGGTAAAACCGGCTTTGATGTTTCCGCCGGGTTTGCTTCAAACGGTTATGGAGCTCATTCACCTGGAGGCTACAGTCTGCTTGCTGCGCTTATAACCGAAGTTGTCATGACCATGATGTTTCTCATTGTAATTCTTGGTGCAACAGATAAGCGCGCACCACAGGGTCTTGCTCCTATCGCCATCGGATTGTGCCTCACCCTGATTCATCTGATTTCAATACCGGTAACAAATACATCTGTTAATCCGGCACGAAGCACAGGGGTTGCAGTATTTGTTGGTGATTGGGCAATATCACAGCTTTGGCTTTTCTGGGTAGCGCCGATTGTAGGAGGCTTAATTGGTGCGGCGATATATCGCTTTATTGGAAGCGAACAAAAATAAAAGGCTCTATATCAGATAAAAAAGATGCCCGGTAAAATCACCGGGCACCTGCATCAACTTATGATTATTGTGTACCCTAAAGACCCAATATCAATAATACCAATGATTGCTTTTTCGGCAATCATTGGTGCAGGTGTGGACATTGCAGGGGCAAAAATTGTTAGGTAATACAGTAATCACCTTTCAAAGTGGAATATGCTTATGACTAATGCATCAATGAAACCATACGGATTAGCCTTGCTTGATTACTTTAATGGTAATACGGACGCTGTTCTTTTGTATCAAAGAGATGATGGGTTTGTTGAACAAGGGCCTGTTTCAATATTTTTCAGGAAACCGTCAGAATTTTTCAAGCATGAACACAAAGCGCTTGATCTCTGTTATGGTCATGTACTCGATATAGGTGCCGGAGCAGGAATTCACAGCCTTGCATTACAGAATAGGGATTTAAAAGTTACTGCCATTGATATTTCGCCTGAGGCTGTTAATATCATGTCCGGATCAGGTGTTAAAGATGTACATTGTTCAGACATTCATGATTTTAAAGGAAAGACATTTGATACTCTGTTACTGCTCGGTCGCGGCATTGGCATGGTCGGAAATTTAAAAGGTCTAAAAAATTTTCTGGTTGATATTAGGGCCCTTATTAAAAAAGGAGGACAACTTCTGTTAAATTCCTGTGATGTGAGTAATACATCCAGTCCTGATCACATCTCTTATCACGAGTTAAACATCAAGGCAGGCCGCTACAAAGGTGAGATCGGTATGCGGTTACAATATAAAAATGTTGTGGGTGAATCATTTTCATGGCTTCATGTTGATCCAAAAACGCTTTCAGAATATGCCTCCAAAACAGGTTGGAATATGGAGGTTATCGATCAGGAAGAGGATGGTAACTATTTAACCCGACTAACGATTAAAGAAAATTAGGGCCATTTTGATCCTGAAGATGTGTATGATAGGGCAATATCTGGAAAATTATATTGTTAACGTTTAAAACCATCTGAAAGGTGTTAAACATCCATATTGCTTTATGTATTAGTAATATTGTAAAAGAGGCGTAAGATTTAAAAACGAAAGGAAGCGGCTAAAATATGCGGTGTCTAATAACCGGAGGAACAGGTTTTATAGGGTCAAATATTGCCATTCATTTATTGAATGAGGGGCATGAAATTATCATTACAGGGCACGAGTCTGAACAGCAACTTCCTGAATTTGATGGAAAATGCCTTTACCCCGGCCTCCTTGGTATTGACTGGGATAGAATTGGTAATGTTGATGTCCTGTTTCATCAGGCCGCTATGAATAATACCCGCATCACAGACAGGAAAGAGATCTTAAGGGCAAATGTGGAATCATCAGAAAAGCTCTTTCACTTTTGTATAAAAAATGGGTGTAAGCATATTGTCTATGCATCATCAACAGCAGTCTATGGCCTTAATCCCGCCCCATACAAAGAGTCTGATCCATTTGATTTGAACACCCCGTATGCAGAATCCAAAAAGATGCTGGAAGATGTTGCCCTGAAACTGCAAAGGCTCTATCCCCATGTGGTTTTTGTTGGGCTCAGGTATTGCAATGTCTATGGACCAAGGGAATATCACAAGGGGTCTCGATCTACAATGATCTATCAGTTTGCACACCAGATGCAGAGAGGCAACCCACGCCTTTTCTGCTACGGGGAGCAGAAACGCGATTATATCTATGTAAAGGATGTTGTGCGTGCGAATCTGCTCGCAAGTTTAGCTCCTGAAAGTTGTGTTGTTAACTGCGGATCAGGAAAAGCAACAACATTTAACAGGCTTGTTGAGCTGCTGAATGATACCCTTAAATTAAACCGCACCCCTGAATATATAATAAATCCCTATGAGGGCAATTATCAGGCTTATACCGAGTGTGATATGACACTTGCCAGAGAAAAGATCGGTTTTGTCCCTGAATATTCCATTGAAAACGGCATCAACGATTATTATAAAAGCGGGTTTTTACTCAAGGAATGATCACCTGCCACAACTACTCATGCCTGTACTTTTACGAGAGCGATTTTCTGCTGTATAATGGCATATTTCCTGCATAAATATCTGTTTGCTATTTATAGCCTTAATCAGATTTTTACAGTTAACTATAATAAACAGGATTATGTCAGAACATACAGCAGATACCTCCATACTTAGCATCCTGGAACCGGTTGATAATATCCATACGGGCATATTTATTATTGACAGCGCACTCCGGGTACTCAAGGCCAACAGGTTCAGCCTTATCCAGTTTGATATTGCCTCTGATACTGTTCATCCTGACAGCACATGTTATGGCCTGCTTTTTAACAGGTCAGAAAGATGTGATGACTGTCCCATTTCAAGTGAAAATGATCAGGAATATGCTGAAAGGTCATTTATCCTGAACAAAGAGGGTAGCGGAATATATATAAGAGAAACCATATACAGGGGAGAAAAAGTCATATTTTTGACGTTTCAGGACAATATAAACGAGGTTTTTCTCCAGAAGGAGATGGAGTCAATAAAGAATGAGCTTATTGCCAAGAATATCCTCCTTAACAGGTTTAGAAATGGTACTGAGGAAAACAGGGGGGTAAACCAGATAATCGATAATCTCCCTGACGCCCTTGTTACAGTCGATGATTCCATGAATATCAGGATAATCAACTCAAAGGCTAAACTTGAGTTGCCTGATATAACTGCTCATAAATGCTATGAATTGTTAGGGAATACTATTCCATGCAAGTCATGCCCGGTTGAAAACGGATTATCGGGTAAACAGGATATGAAAACCAGCCATGTTATAGGGGGAAAGTTTTTTACAGAGATTATAAACGGTTTTAAGAAGGAAGAGGGGGGGCTGCTGCTTTTCAGGGATAATACACGTCAGGTCAATCTTATTGAACAGATCAGGGCACAGAATGAAACTATCAACCGGAAAAACAATATCCTGTCAAGCCTGGTCAATCTTGAGTCAAGGATGCAGACTGACAAAAATATAAAAAGCGTGCTTGAGTATTTTATTGACCTCTTTTTACCCCTGTACAGATCAGATTCTATTGTACTCATTGCCAATGATATAAGGGCGGGGAGTGTACTGGCTACCCTGGGGAGGGGTGTAACCAAGGAAAAATTACACACACTTACCCAGGCATATTTTGCAAGGGACATACATACAGTTGATCCATTCTGTATCCCTGATGATGCGCTGCCATGGCCGGATGCATACCAGATAAACCTTGTGGGAAGAACCGACAAACTTGTCGGGATGTTATTTTTAAAGGGTAAGGGAGCAGAGGATGGGGCAGAGATAATTGATCTTTTCAAAGACCCCTTAACAACCTATATGCATAATCAGATCCTGCTCAGGCTTTTAAAAGAGAGGGCAGACACAGATTCACTTACAGGTCTTTACAATCGCAGGTATCTCCAGAAGGCCCTTGATGAGGAAAAAGCAAAGTATGAAAAATATGGAATCCATTATTCAGTAGTGGTTATTGATATTAACGGTCTCAAATATGTTAATGACAGGTTCGGGCATGAGGCCGGAGACCATATGATCTTCTCTGTTGCCAAGAATTTGAAGGGCTCCACCCGAGAAACTGATGTGGTTGCAAGAACAGGCGGTGATGAATTTATTGTGCTGCTTACAAACACCGATGATAAAGGGGCATTAGAGTATTCTGAAAAATTAAAGCACATGTTTGATGAGATATATTTTGATATAAATAATGCAGAAAAATTATTGGTTACAGTGAGTGCCGGTTTTGCCTCAACCAGTACTACTCTTCCGGATGATCTGGTAAGGCTGGCGGACAGGCTCATGTACGAAAACAAGAGGGAATTTTACAGAAACTTGGGGAGGTCGGAGATAATCGACCGGATGATTGACCTTAAAGATGACAGGCAACACACTATTGCTGATAGAACAATGGAGTAGAAAAGATGCAAAGTAAAAATAATATGGAAAAAGTTATAGAATCACTTCTGGCTGCAACAGAATGTTTACTTTTGGGGAAGTATGATGATGCAAAGATTGAGGTTGATTCAGAGGGTCTTATTTCCAACCTGGCCCAGAAGATCAATACAATGATTGTCAACATGAGAACTATTGAGCTGCCCCTTATTAGTGCGGGTGCACAGACGCCGAGTGCCCTGACCCGCGCCGAATCGGTTATCACTCTTATGGCGCAGTCAACTAATGATGTGCTCAATACCTCTGATCAGCTTGTGGAATCCCTTGAAAAACTTGAAAAAAATATGAACTCCGGGGCCTTCAGTGGCGAAAAGCTAAACGATTACCTGAATCGGGAACTACCAGTGATGAAAGCCGGGATGTTTAATATCATTTCTTCACAGTCATATCAGGATGTAGCAAGGCAGAAGATGGAGGCCCTTATAGATGACCTGAATAATATAAGAACCTGGCTTATTGATGCCCTTGTCATACTTAATATCAAGAAGGATTCATCAGAAGACAATATGGAAAAGAAGGTCGGCCTTTTAAAACAGGTTAAAAATAAGACCATGCCTGAAAATGCAAAGCAGGATCTGGTAGATGATCTGCTTTCCGAATTTGGATTGTAAACACACCAGAAAATATACTTGACGCATAACAGTATTAACTCATATACTCCATTGTTTTGAAAAATTATCAATTTGATGCAAAAGCAGTGGAGGTGTATCATCGCAAAGCAAAAAAATCAGAGAAGTGAAGTAGTGGAAAAGGTTGTATCCCTTGCCAAAAGAAGGGGTTTTGTTTTCCAGTCCAGCGAGATCTACGGGGGGTTGAACGGATGCTGGGACTATGGCCCGCTCGGTGTTGAGCTTCTAAAAAATATCAAGGAAGAATGGTGGAAATTCATGACCTACCGCGAGGATGTGGAGGGTCAGGATGCAAGTATATTGATGCACCCCAGGGTATGGGAGGCCTCGGGCCATGTTGAAAACTTCACAGACCCTATGGTTGACTGCAAACAGTGCAAATCAAGGTTCAGGCTTGATGTCTTAGGCGAGGCAATTAATGATGCCAAAAAGGAAAAGATTATTGCCTCATTTATTGAGGCGGTCAAAGGGTCTGATAAAGAGTCACTGGTAAGCAATATTACCGGTCTTGATATCCCTTTAAATGAAAAATTCGAGAAGATCCTTGAAAATAACAAGATCGCATTCGATCTTCTGACCCATATAAGCTGCCCTAATTGCGGGAACAATAATTCCTTTACAGAACCCAGAAAATTCAACCTGATGTTCAAGACCTTTGTTGGCCCTGTTGAGAGCGAAGATAATATAGTATACCTGAGGCCGGAAACAGCACAGGGTATATTTGTAAATTTTTTGAATGTGCAGGTAGCAAGCAGGCAGAAGCTGCCGTTCGGTATTGCCCAGATAGGCAAGGCCTTCAGGAACGAGATCAACACAAAGAATTTTTTGTTCAGGACACGCGAATTTGAGCAGATGGAGATGCAATATTTTGTAAAACCTGAAGATGATGTGAAGTTTTACAAATACTGGAAGGGGGCCAGGATCGAGTGGTTCAAGTCACTAGGCATGTCACCTGACAAACTCAGGTTCCATGACCATCCAAAAGAAAAGCTTGCCCATTACGCCAAGGATGCAACAGATATAGAATACCTCTTTCCATTCGGGTGGGGTGAAATAGAGGGTATCCATAACCGTACCGATTTTGACCTGAGCCGCCATGAACAGTATTCCGGAAAGTCCATGAAATACTTTGATGAAGATACAAAGGAAAAGATCACTCCATATATAATAGAGACATCAGCAGGGGCAAGCAGATCATTTATGGCCTTCCTGATTGACGCCTATGAAGAGGAGGAGGTCAACGATGAAACGCGCGTGGTGCTGAGGTTTCATCCAAGGCTTGCGCCTATAAAGGCTGCCATATTCCCACTTGTAAACAGGGATGGCATGCCTGAAACCGCTCGTAAGATAGAGGCAGACCTGAGACCCTTCATGCGTGTATTTTATGATTCAAAGGGCGCTATAGGAAGACGTTACAGGAGACAGGATGAGGCTGGTACACCTTACTGTATAACAGTCGATACCCAGACACTTACGGACAATACGGTCACAGTGAGGGATAGGGACTCAATGGAACAGTACAGGATTGAGATGGATAAGCTCTTAATGCACCTCATGGAGAAATTCAGGTAGAACGATACCTGTAGATTTAATAATTTGATTTAAAAGGAATATATGACAGAAGAACACGAAGAACACGAAGAACACGAAGAACAGAAAGGACAGGAAGAACAGGAAGAACAATATGTGCATGTCAGAGCCGAAAGCCCGGAGTTCTTAACTGAAACACGGTTTGAGGATTTAGGCATACATGAAAAGATCCTTTCAGGCCTGAAGGAGGCCGGTTTTGAAAAATGTACGCCTATTCAGGCACAGGTTATACCTGTCTCACTCTCAGGAAAGGATGTTGCAGGACAGGCACAGACCGGAACAGGCAAGACCATTGCATTTCTGGTCCCTATCTTTTCCAGGCTCTTGAATGATGAGGAGAGGAAAAACAGGCTTTCATCAGCACTTATTGTAGCGCCTACAAGGGAACTTGCCTTACAGATTTATGAGGATGCTGAACTGATCGGAAAAAATACCGGTCTGACATTAGCACAGGTTGTTGGAGGGATTGATTATAAAAAACAGGCTGAAAAACTGCAGGAAGGGCCTGATATAGTAATATGTACGCCCGGAAGGGTGATAGATTATATAAAGCAGCGTATATTTAACACATCAGGGATAAAGATAGTTGTTGTAGATGAGGCAGATAGATTATTTGACCTGGGTTTTACCCAGGACATGCGTTTTATCCTTAAACATCTGCCAAAATATGATAAAAGACAGTCTCTGCTCTTTTCTGCAACACTGTCACACAAGGTGCTGGCCCTTACCTATGACTATATGAATATGCCCGAGTTTATTTCTGTTATACCTGACAGCACAACAGTAGAAAATATCGAGCAGGTGCTTTATCATGTGGGCTCCAATGAAAAATTCAACCTTCTCCTCGGGGTTTTACAGCGTGAAGAGTGGTCAAGCATACTTATTTTTGCCAACACCAAGGCAGAGGTGGAGTTCCTGGAGCAGAAGCTCAAAGGAAACGGGTTTCCGGCAGAGGGCATAACCGGCGACTTGCCCCAGCCCAAGCGTCTTAAACTGATGGAACGATTCAAGAACGGGAAAACAAAGATACTCGTGGCAACAGATGTGGCATCAAGGGGCATCCATGTGGAGGATATAAGCCATGTAATTAACTATGACCTGCCCCAGGATGCGGAAAACTATACCCACAGGATAGGGCGAACTGCCAGGGCCGGTAAGAGCGGAAAGGCCATTTCATTTGCCTGTGAGACCTATGTCTATTTTCTTGAACCTATAGAAAAGATGCTTGGAAAATCCATCCCTGTGCAATGGCCTGAAAATGACTGGTTTGTTGAGGACAAGGCCCCTAACATCTTAAGCAGACGCAGAAGGCCAAGGTCAGACAGACCAATGAAGGAGAGACCTGAAAGAAAACCAAGACCAAGGCCTGACAGGGCGGGAAAGAGCGGTGAACATCTCCCTGACAAGAAAGATGATATGCAGTCAACATATCTCAGAAATATAGGCTGGAGCAGTGAGCCCGGGGGTGTCTTTGGTCTTGCACCTGAAAAAAGGGCGGCAAGGGAAGATAAAGATGAACATGGCTCCAGAAAGAAAAAAAGGAAGAGCAGGCCCAGAAGGAAAAAGAAGGCCGCTCATCCTCCTGTGCAGCAGGGTGAAACACCTTCAACACCTTCCACAGAGGGAAGCACAGAAAATATAAACCTCTGAGAGCTTCATAAAGTCAATCGCAATGGACTTTCTTCCTGTTACTAAAGAAGAAGCAGTTAAAAAAGGCTGGAAAGAATTAGATATCGTCATAATAACCGGTGACGCATATGTGGATCATCCGGCCTTTGGTGCCGCTGTTATAGGTAGAGTCCTTGAAGAGAGGGGCTACAGGGTTGGCATTATATCAATGCCTGACTGGAGAGACCCCTCATCTGTAACCCTGTTCGGCAGGCCTAGGCTCTTTTTCGGGGTGACAGGTGGTGCAGTAGATTCAATGCTCTCAAAATATACTGCATTTAAAAGGTTCAGGAGCGATGACCCCTACAGACCAGGTAATTCCAACTTTGACCGACCTGACAGGGCAGTAATTACATACTGCAACCACATAAAAAATAACTTTAAGGATGTGCCTGTTGTTATTGGTGGCATTGAGGCCTCCATGCGCCGTATTGCCCATTTTGATTTCTGGAGCAACAGGGTCAGAAGGTCAATAATAGAGGATGCACGGGCAGACATCCTTGTTTACGGTATGGGTGAATCGCAGATTATTGAGATCACCCGCAGGATTTCCAGAGGGGAGGGTCTTGCAGGCATCCCCGGCACTGTAATCCTTTCAAAAGAGGCGCCTTCTGATACGGTTATGCTTCCGCCTGAGGAGGATGCAATCAATGACACAAAAAGTTTTCTTGAGTTATACAGGCTCTTTTTCAGAAACCAGCAGAAGGTTATGGTGCAGAAAAGCGCAAAGCGGTACATTGTCCATTTTCCGCCGCCCCAAACAGATACAAATACACTAGATAAGATATTTGCCCTACCATATATGGATTTTCCTCATCCATCATACAGGGAGACTATCCCTGCCTATGAGATGATAAAGAATTCTATCATATCCCACCGGGGTTGCTTTTCAGGGTGTTCTTTCTGTTCGCTTTCCATTCATCAGGGTAAAAGGATCGTAAGCAGGAGCAGGAAATCTATAATTAATGAAGTTAAAAAACTGGCAGAACGCCATGATTTTAAAGGACATATTACTGACATCGGCGGGCCGTCAGCCAACATGTATTCATTTGGGTGTGCTATAAATTACCGGTGCAACAGGGAGAGCTGCCTGTTTCCCTCTATATGCCCGAATATAAGATTCGGTACATCAGAATGGATATCACTTCTTGAGGATGCAGCCGCTGTCAAAGGGGTAAAAAAGGTAACAGTAGGTTCCGGCATAAGGTATGACCTTTTTATGAGCGACCCGGACAACAGGCCTCTATTAAAGAAACTGGTAAGGAATTTTATAAGCGGTCAGCTCAAGATAGCGCCTGAACATACCTCTGTGAGGGTGTTAAGGGCGATGAGAAAACAACCCATTTTTAACTTAAGGGAATTCGTCAGGCTCTTCATGGAATATACTGAAAATGCTGGTAAAAAACAGTATTTAATACCCTATCTAATGTCATGTCATCCGGGTTGTGAATTTAAAGATATGAAAGAGGCTAAAAAAGATATCCAGTCTATTTTCAATTTTGTGCCTGACCAGGTGCAGGCCTTCATACCCCTTCCCATGACCCTGTCATCTGTGATTTATTACACTGGCATTGATCCCCTTACAGATGAGCCATTTCCTGTGATAAAAGATATGATGGAACGCAAAAGACAGCATAACCTGTTTTTTGAGTAACTATTAATTTTGATTTTTTAATTGCCAATTAAATTTGATATGTTATCCTTACTACTTTTTTCAAAATGAAATAAAACATATGACATTAAATGATCAGATAGAAAGATTTATAGATTACCTTAAATCACAGAGAGGATATTCCCAGAATACCGCTAGGAGTTACAGAACAGATTTAGTGCAATTTTTTAACTACTTGAATAAAAAGGGGAATACTGAGAAAATTGATCTCAGTCAGATAGACTTTCATGTGATCAGGGCATACCTTGGAGGGTTGTTTAAGGGATACAAAAAGACGACAATAGCTAGAAGGCTGTCAGCCCTTCGCACCTTTTTTTTATATCTGGAGAAGAATAACCTGAATGATGGTAATCCTGCTGCTGAGATATCTGCCCCGAAACAGGGTAAATATATACCAGGGTACCTGAATATTGACGATATGTTTATGCTCCTTGATTCGCCTGAACCTGTAACCAGTAATGAGGTAAGAAATCAGGCAATCCTTGAGCTGCTTTATTCATGCGGCATTAGGGTTTCAGAATTAACAGGTTTGAACCTTTCTGATGTAGATTTTAAGGAGAGGCTTATAAGGGTAATAGGAAAGGGAGATAAAGAAAGGATAGTGCCTGTTGGCAAAAAGGCATTAAGTGCAATCGAAAAATACCTTGAACAGACACAGGTAGTCAGGAAAAAGGCAATGAACTCCACTAAAACATTTGTAAATCCCCTGTTTCTTAATAAAAACGGGGGGAGGCTCTCTTCAAGGAGTGTAAGCAGTATCATTAAAGATTTTGTCAGGAGATATAACCTTGCGGATAATATAACACCCCATTCATTCAGGCACACATATGCAACCCATCTGCTTGATGGCGGTGCAGACCTGAGATCGGTTCAGGAACTTTTAGGGCATGCAAGTTTATCGACAACCCAGAGATATACCCATGTATCTCTGGATAAATTGATGGAAGTATATGACAGGGCGCATCCAAGGAAGTAGTATCGAAAGGTGAAGATATGTCAAATAAAAAAAAGATAAGGGCAACTACTATTCTAGCAATACGAAAGGATGGAAGGTGTGTAATGGCAGGAGACGGCCAGGTAACCTTAGGTGAAACTATCATGAAGCACAAGGCCAAAAAGGTGCGCTATATGTGTGATGACACCGTGATAGTGGGGTTTGCAGGCGCTGCTGCAGATGCTTTTAATCTCTTTGATAAACTTGAGGGTAAACTTGAGCAGTATAAAGGACAACTGACAAGGGCGGCAGTAGAGCTGGCAAAGGACTGGAGGACAGACAAGGTGCTTAGAAATCTTGAGGCCCTGCTTCTTGCCATGGATAGAGAGCATACCCTTATAATCTCAGGAACCGGAGATGTGATAGAGCCGGATGATACAGTGGCAAGCATAGGTTCAGGCGCGCCATATGCCCTTGCCGCTGCAAAGGCACTGGTTAAACATTCCAGTCTGGATGCCCTTGCCATTGCAATGGAGGCAATGCATATTACCTCTACCATATGTCTTTATACAAATGATATGATTGAGACACTTGAACTTGATCTGTCAGATGAGAAACAAAATGAAAAATAGGGTGTATTAATGGATGATTCTATGAAAATGCTGACGCCTGCTGAGATAGTAGCAGAGCTTGATAAATATATTATTGGCCAGGATGAGGCAAAACGTTCTGTTGCCATTGCCTTAAGAAGCAGGTGGCGGAGACAACAGGTCACCCCTGAATTGAAGGATGAGATAGCCCCCAAAAATATCATTATGATCGGCCCCACTGGTGTTGGTAAGACCGAGATCGCGAGGCGTCTTGCCACACTGGCCAGCTCCCCCTTTATCAAGGTTGAGGCTACAAAATATACAGAGGTGGGCTATGTGGGAAGGGATGTTGAGTCCATGATCAGGGACCTGACAGAGCTTGCAGTGAATATGGAGAAAAAAAAGGAGCAGGAGATCGTAAAACTGAAGGCCGAAGAGCTTGCAGAGGAGAAGCTACTTGATATGCTTCTGCCTCCAAACAAAGATGTTCCGGATGCCCCTCAAAGTGAAGATGAAAATGAGGAGGGCAATGAAGATACCACTGTTGAAGTGATACCAGTTGATACCCCTGATACCAGCAAGACCAGGGAAAAGCTGAGGCAGATGCTGAAGGATGGCAAGCTTGATAGTCGTTATGTGGAACTTGAGATATCAAACAGGGCTCTACCCAGCAGTATAGAGATATTTTCAAGCACCGGTATAGAAGAGCTTGAATTCAATATGAAAGAGGTCTTAGGAGGAATTTTTCCCGGTAAAAGTAAAAAAAGAAAGATCAAGGTGCCTGAAGCCCTTGAGGCCCTGTTTCAGGAGGAATCCCAGAAACTTATAGATATGGACAAGGTGGTCTCCGAGGCAATACGAAATACAGAGCAGAATGGCATTATTTTCCTGGATGAGCTGGATAAGGTAGCGGGTAATGAATCACGGCAGGGGCCCGATGTCTCAAGGGAAGGTGTCCAGCGTGATCTCCTTCCCATTGTTGAAGGATCAACTGTCATAACCAAATACGGGATGGTCAAGACAGATCATATACTCTTTATTGCTGCCGGGGCCTTTAATGTGAGTAAACCATCTGACCTGCTTCCCGAGCTTCAGGGCAGGTTTCCCATAAGGGTTGAGCTTGAATCCCTGGAGGTTGAGGATTTTATCAGGATACTTACAGAACCTAAAAATGCCCTGATAACACAATACAAGGCCCTGTTGGATACTGAAGGCGTTGAGCTTGTATTTGAAGATTCAGCCATAGAGGAGATTGCCTCTATTTCAGCTACAGTAAACGAACAGATGGAAAATATAGGGGCAAGACGGCTTCATACTGTTATGGAAAAACTTCTTGATGAGGTATCCTTTGATGCCCCTGACCTTAAAACAAAAAGGGTTGTTATTGACAGCAACTATGTCAGGGAGAAACTTACTGATATACTGGAGGATGAGAATCTTAGCAGGTACATTTTATAAGATTCAAAATTCAAGATTCAAAATTCAAAATTAAAGATTGGTTAATTGAGGGTTAAGATGAGTGAACAGACACCTAATACAGCAAGTGTTCTTATTGAGGCGCTGCCATATATTCAGAAATTCAGCAATGAAACCATTGTGGTTAAATATGGCGGTCATGCAATGGTGGATGAGAATCTGAAAAAGAGCTTTGCGCTTGATATCATCCTCATGAAGTATGTCGGCCTGAACCCGGTTGTGGTTCATGGCGGTGGGCCCCAGATAGGAAGCCTTTTAAAAAGCCTCTCCATAGAGTCCCAGTTTGTTGATGGCATGAGGGTAACAGATAAGGAGACCATGGACGTGGTTGAAATGGTGCTTGTTGGCAAGGTTAACAAGGAGATAGTGTCACTTATCAACCAGAACGGCGGCCAGTCTGTAGGGCTATCAGGAAAGGATGGACAGCTCCTTATAGCAAGCAAGATGAAATATATAAAGGATAAGGGCAACAATCAGCCCCCTGAGATAATAGATATAGGTATGGTAGGCCAGGTTGAAAAAGTCAACAACCGTGTATTAATGGGTCTTATAGAAAATCAGTTCATCCCTGTAATAGCGCCTGTCGGAGTCGGAGAGGGCGGTGAGACATACAATATTAATGCAGACCTTGTTGCAGGTAGCGTTGCAGCTTCTCTCAAGGCCAGGAAACTGATGCTCTTAACAGATACTGCTGGTGTACTTGATAAGAATGGCGAACTCATATCAAGCATAAAGGTTGATGAAGCTGACCGTTTAATAAAGGACGGGACAATAAAGGGCGGTATGATACCAAAGATAAACTGCTGCCTGGATGCCCTGGCAAATGGTGTAGACAAGGCACATATAATTGATGGCCGGAAGGAACATGCCATCCTGCTTGAGATATTTACAAAAGGCGGCATAGGAACAGAGATATTTAAGTAGCATAATTTGGAGACATAAAGATATGACCGAGACCAAATCAGACATCCAGAAACAGGCCGATAAATATATGTTTCAGACATACGGCCGATTTCCCATTACACTTGTCAAAGGCGAAGGGTGTCGTGTGTGGGATGAAACCGGAAAAGAGTATATAGATTTTGTAGGAGGAATTGCTGTGTGCGCCCTTGGTCACAGCTCCCCAATTGTCACAAAGGCGCTGACCGAGCAGTCAAGGGAACTGGTGCATGTCTCAAACCTCTACTATACAGTCCCCCAGGTAAGGCTCGCAAAGCTCCTTGTTGAAAATTCCTTTGCGGACAGGGTATTTTTCTGTAACAGCGGTGCAGAGGCCAATGAGGCGGCAATTAAGCTTGCAAGACGTTATTCATTTGAAAAATACGGCGCAGGGCGAAACACCATAATATCCATGAAAAACTCTTTTCATGGCAGGACAATGGCCACCATGTCTGCCACAGGGCAGGACAAGATAAAGAAAGGTTTTGACCCCTTCCTTGCAGGTTTTAAATTTGTCCCTTTCAATGATGCCTCTGCCATTGAAACGGCGATGGATGTAACAATCTGCGCTGTAATACTTGAGCCTGTGCAGGGGGAAGGTGGTGTCATCAGCGCTGATCAGGGATATCTAAAAAAGGTAAGGGAGATATGTGACAGGAAAAATATTCTCCTGATATTTGACGAGGTTCAGGCAGGAGTGGGTCGAACAGGAAGGCTCTTTGCCTATGAAAATTTTGATGTTGCCCCTGATATAATGACCCTGGCCAAGGCCCTTGGAAATGGTCTTCCAATCGGGGCGATGCTGGCAAAAGAAGAGTTAAGCAGTGTATTCGGACCGGGGAGCCATGCAACAACATTTGGAGGCACACCCCTTGTCACAGCAGTGGCAGAGGCAGTGATAAAGACAATTATCAATGATGGGATACTTGAAAAATGCAGGGAAACAGGAAGATATTTCAGGGAAAAACTGGGCCTGCTTAAAGATAAATATGGTTTTATAAAGGATATCCGTGGCATCGGTCTTATAAACGGTCTTGAGCTGGATATACCGGGCGCCCCGATAGTTACAGAGTGTATAAAAAGAGGTTTTCTTATCAACTGTTCTCAGGAGAAGATATTAAGGTTTGTTCCGCCCCTTATAATTTCAAAGGCTGAAGTGGATCTGCTTGTAAAAAACCTGGATGATATCTTCGGGAAGTACTAAATGAAAAAGGATCTATTATCAATCAGTGATTTGAGCAAGGAAGAGATTATTGCCCTGATCAACAGGGCAATAGAGATCAAGTCAAAA
>CAZCMD010000105.1:0-862 GCA_964499695.1 uncultured Desulfatiglans sp. | reverse complement strand
AAGGCAGGAATATTAAACGGCCCCTTGAAGGATATACCCTTGGCCTTATTTTTGAAAAGGCATCAACAAGGACACGCGTCTCTTTTGAAGTGGCAATGTTCAGGCTTGGCGGCCAGACCATCTTTTTAAACAAGACAGATACCCAGTTGTCACGGAATGAAAATATCCATGATACGGCAAAGGTATTATCAAGATACCTTGATGCCGTTGCCATAAGAACCTATTCCCAGAAACTGGTTGAGGATATGGCAAAGTATGCTGATATACCTGTAATCAACGCCCTTTCAGACCTTTATCACCCATGTCAGGTCTTAAGCGACCTGGTGACCGTAAAGGAAAAGAAGGGTACAGTGGAAAAGATCAGGATAGCATGGATCGGCGACGGAAATAATGTTGCACACTCATGGATACATGCAGCGCAGATACTTGGGTTTGAACTTGTACTGGCCTGTCCTCCTGGTTATAAACCATTGCCGGAAGTTCTGGCAGGATGTGGTGATAATATAAAGGTAGTGGATGACCCATACGAGGCGGTAAAGGGTGCCTCAGTCATAAATACTGATGTCTGGGTAAGCATGGGCCAGGAAAAGGAGCGGGCAAAGAGGATTTCCGATTTTAAAGGATATCAGCTTAATGCCGGTCTGATAGCTGCTGCGAACAAGGA
The DNA here is from genome assembly GCA_964499695.1 of uncultured Desulfatiglans sp. Classification (GTDB taxonomy): domain Bacteria; phylum Desulfobacterota; class DSM-4660; order Desulfatiglandales; family HGW-15; genus JAAZBV01. The sequence continues at coordinate 198 of CAZCMD010000105.1, read as the reverse complement.
TGTTGTTATAATGCACTGCCTGCCTGCCCATCGTGAAGAAGAGATAACCGGAGAGGTGCTTGACGGGCCGAAATCCATTGTGTTTGACCAGGCAGAAAACAAGCTCCATCTGCATCAGGCATTGCTGGAAAAATTAATATTGACAACATTGTAAAAAGGTAAGTTATCACGCAAAGCCGCAAAGAACACCAAGAAAAA
>CAZCMD010000104.1:0-16941 GCA_964499695.1 uncultured Desulfatiglans sp. | reverse complement strand
ATATACCATGTAGTCTAATTATATCCAACTTCTGAGACATGAATTCAGAAACGGAGCGCTAATTTAATTATAAAAAAAGGTAATGGTTTCTCAAATTCACTTTGAACAATATTTAATTTATTATTTTTTATGGACTGAATGTTTTGATATAATTTTTGAGCTTTTAAATATTCAGTATAAGTTGATTTGTAATCATTCTTATCTGAATTGTGAGACCACCATAAATTTATTGCTTCAATATTGATAGGTTCAAATTTATCACCTGTTAACTTTTCAAGCACACGAGTAGCTCTTGCTATTACCCGTAAATTCTTTTCATCCTTTATTAATTTGCATAATTCTTCAACAATAGATTTCTTATCATACTGATATAATGCATTCACAGCGGCTTCTCTTATCTCCGCTTCTTCACTTTCCAATGTTGCGATCAACTCATCTATAGGTGCATATACTTGCTCGCGTGAAACTGAATCAGTTAAGGACTGTGTTACCATTATTTCGAGTTTATACATCGTATAGAAATATTGAACATCTCGTATTGCAATTTTTGCATACTCTATTAAATTGGAATCAGCTTTACTCTCTCGATTTATTTTTAATAACTCTTCATATGCAGACCTATCACCAGCTTTTGAACTAATAGATAATTGCTGAATTTTTGAAAATACCTTTAGATATTCTTGATCTTTTTGAAGTTGCTTTTGACTTGTGATTATCTCATCACTAATTTTATTAAAAGTCTTTTCTTGACTATACAGAGTATCTCTTACAGCTTTTTGATCTTTTTGAAGTTGCACTTGATTTATGATTACCTCGTTTGTGATAGTCTCGAATTTGTTTGATAATTTATCTGCGTTTTCTTCAAGAGGTTTGATTTTATCTCCAATATAAGCAGTCATTTTTTCTTTGACTATGGTATCTGCTGATTTTTCAGCTGATTTCTTTATTTCAGGCTCAGTTAATTTATTATTGATAGTGGTATTTATCCATTTTTTGATTTCATCTGGAGCAATGAAATATGTAAAAGAAGCTAATGCCAACGACAAGAATGTTATGACTATTGTAGATTTTACCCATGGTCTGGTTTGTTGAATATTTAATAAACTCAGATCAGATCGATTATTCTCACGAAGTTGATCAACAGCAGTATTAAGACGATTATCAATATAATTTTGAATATCTTGAGGAAGATCATCCCAAGAAGGTTCTGGTTTGGAAGGTATAGGATTCCCATTTGAGTCAAGTATCATATTATCTTTTGGGTTTGTTAATCGAGTTGGGTAATTTATTGTTAATCAAGTTTATCAATGTCTCAGTTAACAATTTATAATTACTCTTAACTTTTTTATTTTGCAAGGCAAACTTTAAGGCTCAGCAATATTTACCCAAAGTGATAACCTTAATGAGTAACCCATATCCGTCTATACAGATATCTCTTGGAATCAATAATTTTGCGTTCTCTTCTCGGACTACATTTCAATTGAATCCCAAACAAAAGTTAATCCCGAATTAATCCCGAATGAAGAGCCTTTATTGATAAGGGTTTAGGGTAGAGCAGGGAACTGAGAGGCTTATTAATACTGTGTAATCCCAAGAAAAGAAAAAGGGATTATGCTTTTAACATAACCCCTTGTATTTACTGCTTATTAGTGGTGGGCCTGGAGTGACTCGAACACTCGACCAATTGATTAAGAGTCAACTGCTCTACCAACTGAGCTACAGGCCCTTTTATGATTTAACCAAGCGCGCCCGGCAGGATTCGAACCTGCGGCCTACGGGTTCGAAGCCCGGCGCTCTATCCAACTGAGCTACGGGCGCTTATAAATGAAGGTATCTCCTACCAGTTATCCTTCATGTTGTCAATTATAAATAAATCATAAATCACATTTTCTTTTTCCATCATTACGAAATTTTCATCCAATATAAAAAAGTTATAATATCATTTTATTAATAAAGTACGCTGAGCTTAAACCCCCATAGTTTCTACAATCAAATTGCTCCATTTGCTTAATACTAAAAATGTGAAAATAAAGACAGTAAGTAGAAATAGAGCTGAAGCAATAGCCATTCCACAAATCCTTGTTTTATCGTGAATTTCATTAGGAGTGGCAGTAAGTGATCGCCAAAATAGTGCAGTCGCAAAAAAAAGCGATAGTACATAAAAGGCTAGCGGAGTATTTATCTCTTCAATGAGTTTTACTAATGCATATAGGTAGCTTCCAATCATTGTGGGACTCCTTTCATGATAGTTGGGGAGTGCCACCGCTTTATTTTCACAAGCTAGACTTGACAACAAGAAAATGTAGGATATAATTAACATTTTTCTAAATCAAGTCCCTTTGGGTAATACGCTTGAGCGCCAACTCGTTATTGTATTTTTCCAGAGGTTCTTGTGATAAAGCCGGGGACACTCTGTTGTTCTTCGGCTTTTTCTTTTATTATTCTTTTCTTCATATATTATCACTTTGACCTTTATTGAAACCTTTTGTTGAAAGACTCAATTTAGGTCAAAATGATAGATGTTTTAAACTATTCCTCCGCCATCTTTTTATATAAGCTGTATCTATCCTTTATATCCTTTTCCGCCTCGGCAAAAAGCCTCTCTGCGTTTTGAGGGAAGGTCCTTGTAAGGCTTGAATACCTGACCTCACTCATGAGGAACTCCTTTACACTGCCGGTAGGTTCCTTTGACTCAAGTATAAAGGGATTTTTACCTTCCTTTGCCAGAAGCGGGTTGTATCGATATAATGGCCAGTAACCGCATTCAACAGCCCTTTTCTCCTCTTCCTGGCTCATACCCATATTAATGCCATGGTTAATGCATGGTGCATAAGCAATAATAAGAGATGCACCCGGATATGATTCGGCTTCAGTAATTGCCTTAATGAACTGGTTTTTGTTCGCACCCATTGCGACAGAGGCAACATATACATAACCATAGGTCATTGCCATCCTGCCGAGATCCTTCTTCCTGGTCGGTTTTCCGCTGGCAGCAAATTTTGCCACTGCACCGATCGGTGTTGATTTTGATGACTGTCCTCCCGTATTGGAATAAAGCTCTGTATCAAGTACAAGAATGTTTACATCATGAGACATCGCTATCACATGGTCAAGACCGCCATAACCTATGTCATATGCCCAGCCGTCACCGCCAAAGATCCAGATAGATTTCTTTGTAAGGTAGTCTGACATATTAAGTATATCAACAAGCACAGGATTATATTCCTTTCCTGTTGTCATTTCGATCTCAATATTTTCGATTATTTTTAAACCAGACTCCTTTGATTTTTCACCGTCATTCATATTATCAAGCCAGCCCTGACATGCCTTTTTCAGATCATCTGCGATGCTTCCTTCCATTGCCTTTTTAATCAGGTCAGAGAGCTTGCTCCTTTTCTGGCTGACAGCAAGCTCCATACCGAAGCCGTATTCCGCATTGTCTTCAAACAGTGAGCTTGCCCATGCAGGTCCATGACCATCATCATTTACAGTGTACGGGCAACTGGGTGCTGAACCTCCGTAAATAGATGAGCAACCGGTAGCATTTGCGACCAGCATCCTGTCACCAAAGAGCTGTGTAATAACCTTGATATAGGGGGTCTCACCACAGCCTGCACATGCGCCTGAAAATTCAAAAAGAGGCTGTTTAAACTGGCTTCCTTTTACGGTAGTTGCCGGCATCAGGTTACCCCTTACCGGTACGGTTGTTGAGAAGATGTGATTTTTAACCTGGACTTCTGTCTGTGTGTTGAGATGCTTCATCACAAGTGCCTTTTTCTTTGCAGGGCATACCTGTGCACAGTTTCCGCAGCCTGTGCAGTCAAGGGGGCTTATCTGTATGCGATATTTAAGCCCTTCCAGCTCCTTGCCTGTTGCATCTATGGTTGAAAATCCTTCAGGAGCATCTGCGAGATCATCATTATCGATAAGCACCGGTCTTATAACAGCATGCGGGCATACAAAGGAGCACTGGTTACACTGGATACAGTTTTCAGGTATCCATTCAGGGACATTAATGGCTATCCCTCTCTTCTCATATTTTGTCATCCCGGTCGGGAAGATTCCATCAGGGCTGAATGCGCTTACAGGCAGTTCATCTCCCTTAAGTGCAAGCATGGGCTTCATGACATCTGAAACAAATTCAGGCTCATCAGCATGTTTCATATATTCTTCACGGCCTGCATTTTTCCATGATTCAGGGTAGTTGATCTTCTCCAGAAAATCCAGGGATTTATCAACCGCATCAATATTCATTTTTACCACCTTTTCACCCTTTTTACCGTAGGTCTTCTTGATGGCATCTTTCATAAGCCCAAGGGCTTCATCAGGCGGGATGACATTGGCGATCTTGAAGAAGGCAGCCTGCATTATCATGTTAATCCTGCCGCCCAGGCCCACATCTTCCGCGATCTTAACCGCATCCATATTGTAAAAATTGATATTTTTTGAGGCGATTATCCTTTTCAGGCGATCCGGAAGCTTTTCTTCCATCTCCTTGAGTGTCCAGGGTGAATTCAGAAGAAAGGAACCGCCGTCTTTTATACCGTCAAGAAGATCAAATTGATCAACATAAGAAGGATTATGGCATGCAATAAACTCGGCCTCTGTCAAAAGGTATGCCGATTGTATGGGCTCAGGCGAGAATCTCAAATGAGAAACAGTGCTTCCGCCAGATTTTTTTGCATCATATGCAAAATATGCCTGGGCGTACATGTTGGTGTTTTCACCTATTATCTTGATTGCATTCTTGTTGGCGCCTACTGTTCCATCAGCGCCGAGACCCCAGAACTTGCAACGTATAGTACCTTTGCGCGATGTGTCAATGGCAGGGCCTACTTCAAGAGATGAATGGCTTACATCGTCATTGATACCGACCGTGAAATGATTTTTAGGTACACTTGAGCGGAGGTTGTCAAAGACAGCCTTTGCCATTGCCGGTGTAAAGTCCTTGCTTCCAAGGCCATATCGTCCGCCAACAATAATTGGCTTTGTGTTACTTTCCTGATATACTGTGCATACATCCTGGTAAAGAGGGTCACCAAGGCTCCCCGGAACCTTAATCCTGTCAAGGACAGCAAGACGGGAGGCAGTTGCGGGCATAGCCCTGAAAAAGTGTTCCCTTGAAAAGGGGCTGTATAACCTGACCTTTAATAACCCGACTTTTTCTCCTGACCTGTTAAGGTAGTTGACAGTCTCTTCAATTACGTCACAGCTTGAAGCCATAGATATAATCACCCTTTCCGCTTCAGGGTCACCAACATAATCAAAAAGGTTATACTTGCGTCCGGTCAGTTTTGATACCTTCTGCATCTCTTCCTGCACAATGTCGGGAATCATATCATAATACGGGCTGGTTGCTTCCCTGTTCTGGAAAAAGATATCCGGGTTCTGATTTGTGCCACGCATCTGGGGATACTCGGGATTAAGGCATCTGCTTTTGAATTCCTCAATGGCCTCCCTGTCAATGAGTTTTGCCATATCAGCATAATCTATCATCTCTATCTTCTGGATTTCCATAGAGGTCCTGAAACCGTCAAAAAAATGAACAAAAGGAAGACTTGCCCTTATGCTGGCCAGATGGGCAACAAGCCCCAGGTCCATAATCTCCTGTACTGATGCAGATGCAAGAAGGCTGAAGCCTGTCTGTCTGACTGAATTTATGTCTGAATGATCCCCGAAAATGGAGAGGGCATGGGAAGAAACTGCCCTTGCAGAGACATGAAAGACCGTAGGCATTAACTCTCCGGCGATTTTATACATATTTGGAATCATTAAAAGAAGCCCCTGTGAAGCAGTAAAGGTGGTTGAAAGACTCCCTGCTGCAAGGGCACCGTGAACAGCGCCTGCTGCACCTGCCTCAGATTGCATCTCTACTACATTAAGAACCTGGTCAAAAATATTCTTTCTGCCGTGGGCAGCCCATTCGTCACAATATTCACCCATTGTGCTTGATGGCGTTATCGGATAAATAGCTGCAACATCGCTCAACGCATATGCTACATATGCTGCGGCCTCATTACCTTCAATTGTCATTTTTTTGGAACTCATATTATTCTCCTGAAATGGTTATTTTTTGATACAAAAAGAAAAAGCTATAAATTATAATAAATTTCATGCTATTACAAACATAAAAATATAGTGATGGAGAAAAAATTTGCGTCAATAAAGAATTGCGGCATGATTCAGATTGCTTGAATGAATCAGGAACAATGTAAGAAGGAGGTATGTATTTATTTGATAATATTAATAAAACGGTTCCAGTGAGGCCATGACCAGTATATGATCAGGGCCTTTCCCTTGATTTTTTCGAGTCCTACAAAATTTGTATTTTTCCATTTTCGACTGTCATGGCTGTTATCTCTGTTGTCTCCCATAACAAATATGGAACTCTCCGGTACGGTAACAGGGCCGAAATACTCATGAGTATCAGACTGGTTCAGTATTTTATGTTTTATATTCCCCAGGGTTTCCTCATATACATCTGTATAATGCATCTCTTCATCACTGTATTTTCCGACCAGTTTTGCCATAACCTTATCATTGTTTATGTATAATTGATCATCTTTAATTTCGATTATATCTCCTTCAACTCCAATGACCCTTTTTATGAAATCCGTATTCTCGTCTTCAGGATATTTGAAAACAACAACGTCACCTCTTTCAGGTTTATTAAATTGAATCAAGTATTTATCTAATAATGGTATTTTAATGCCATAGATAAATTTATTTACGAGCAGATGATCTCCAACAAGAAGTGTCGATTTCATTGACCCGGATGGTATTTTAAATGCCTGAATTATAAAGGTCCGGATAAAAAGCGCCAGCAGAATGGCAATAATGAATGCTTCTGCATACTCCCTGAGTATGCTTTTTTTATTCATCTTTGAGATTTGGTCCATATTCTGCTCCGTCTACCTCCAGATACTGGTCTATTAACATGAATGTTATATACCGTTATTGTGTTTAAAACCAGAGTCAGTTGTTTATTATATAAATAATAGATTGCTGTAAAGATTTTTTTCTTTTTTTTTGGTTGTTGATACATGAGATAAGGTTTTATGGCTTGTTAATTGCATAAAAATAATGCTGTATAGAAAAGGTGCTTATGAATAGGCCCTATTATTAGTTTATATTTCCCTGGTATTATGCTTTTTATTCTATACTATATGTGGTATAAGATTATATTAATATGTACGATATATATCAAAATTATATTAAATTAGATAAATTTAATAAGAAATGCTTGACAAAATATACAATATATATATGATATTGGCCTAATGCTTTTAATTATTGTGGTTGACAAAAAGTAAGTCGGAGGCAAAATTGGGCCGTAACATTGTAAAAAAAATCCGAGAAGAGCTTTTGATGAGTAAAGCAGAGTTGGCCAGAAAAGCCGGAGTATCATCTCTGACTATCGACAGGATAGAAAAAGGAAAAAGCTGCCGGATGGAAACGAAAAGGAAAATCATCCTTGCCCTTGGATTTGACCTGGTCGAAAAAGGCAAGGTTTTTCTTGATGTTTAATAACGAGGATATCAATGCCTGTACCTAAAAAAAATCAGTTGGTTGGTCTGGATATTGGCTCCCACTCAATAAAACTGGTTGAAATTGATAACAGTAAAAAGGGGATGGTTTTAAAAAACTTCGGGATAGTCTATCTGCCCAAAGATACTATAGTAGAAGGGAGTATCAAGGAAATAGAAAGGGCTGCCTCAGCAATCAAGAATCTTTTTAAAAACTTAAATGTCAAGAATAAGAATATTGCAACATCCATTTCAGGCTTTTCTGTTATTGTCAAAAAAATCAGCATTTCAAAAAGAAATCAGGCTGCCCTGGACTCAAGTATACAGGAAGAGGCCGAACAGTATATCCCATTTGATATCAGCGATGTAAATCTTGATTATGAAATACTGAAAAATGAAAATGAAATCGTCACAGAAGACGAAAATTCATCGGGTCATGAATCCGATGTAATGGATGTGATGCTTGTTGCTGCTAAAAAAGATATCATAGAAGAGTATGAAAGCCTTATTCATCTGGCAGGATTAAACCCTGTCGTTATGGATGTAGATGCCTTTGCCCTTCAAAATGCCTTTGAGTCAAGTACCGGTGAAATCTCCGGATGTTATGCAATTATAAATATAGGGGCAGAGGAACTCGGCATAAACGCAATAAAAAATGGCATATCCATGTTTACCCGTGATTCCTCATATGGTGGCACACAAATAACCGAGGCCATTGCTTCTCAGCTTGAAATTACACATGAAGAGGCCGAAAAGATTAAGCTAGGTGGTAAAGAGTTAGAAGAGAGGGAAAAAGCGATTCTTGAAGAGATATTTACATCAATGGTATCCGGTTGGGTACAGGAAACCAACAGAGCCCTTGATTTTCTGGCTACCACTTATCCTGACGAGAAAATTGAAAAGATATATTTAAGCGGAGGGGCAAGCAAGATCCCTGACTTTATGAAATACCTTGAAATGGAGACTGGTATTCCTGTTGAAGAGCTTAATCCATTTGCAGGTTTGCAGATAAATGAAAAGATATTTGACCCCAAATACCTGAGCGTTATGGCTCCCCAGGCCGGAGTTGCAGTAGGCCTGGCATTAAGGAGTATTGGTGACAAATGATAAGAATTAACCTATTGCCCTTCAGGGCAGCTCGGAAAAGAGAGAACGTTAAAAGGCATATAACAGTATATTTTGCCGCTGTCGGTATAGCCCTGGCAGTAATGGTTATATCCTTTGTTTTACTCAGCAGTAAACTGTCCGGATTGAAAGATGATGAAAGCAGGTTAAATCAGGAGCTTGCAAGTTATCAGAAGGAATTGCAGGAAATCAAGGATCTCGAGAATAAAATCAAAGAGATAAACAACAAGCTTGCTATCATCAAAGATCTTGAGAAAGGAAAAACAGGACCAGTTCAACTGCTTTCGGGTATTGCAGAAGCAGTTCCAAAAGATAAGCTCTGGCTTACTTCACTTAAAGAGAATAGAGATACCTTATCCCTAAGTGGTACTGCAATGGATTATCCTACAGTCTCATTGTTTATGAAAAACTTGAAAAATGCAGAGCAGGTAACAGCAGATCCAGTGCTCAAGAGCACAACAAGCAAGGAACTTCCTCAATTCAAGTTGACAGTTTCTGAGTTTGTTCTGGAGTGTAAGATATTTACGCCGGGTATAGTAGAGGCGGAAAAGAACCCGGGCCCGAAGAAAAAGAAATAACAATTTCCGGACAGTGATAATGGAAACTAAACTCTTATTAGAAAAAGTCGAAGCAATCAAGATGCCTGTGAGGATAACCATTCTTGCAGGAACGCTGTTTTTATTTGCTGTTCTTTTTATATGGCTAATCTATATTCCTAAATCAGAACAGATATCAGCAAGCAAGACTGTTATTAATGATTTAAATGAGCAGCTTAACAGGGCCAAATTGCAGAGGATGCAACTCCCAAAGAAAAGGGAAGAAATGAAAAAGGTTGACCTGTTGTTTGAAGCGGCATTAAAGCAGTTGCCAAATGATATGGAGATCCCTGAACTCTTGACAAAGATAACAGAGCTTGGTGTGGAATCCAATCTTGATATATCTGCCTTTCAGCCTCAAACAAACAAACAGAAGGGTTTTTATGCAGAGATCCCTATTTCACTCAGGATCAAGGGAGCCTATCATGATGTTGCCATATTTTTTGAAAAGGTCGGAAATATGGAGCGTATAATGAACATTCAGAATGTTACCATGACGCCAGAAAAAGAACGCTCTACCATGCTTGAAGTATCATGTGATGCAATTACATATACCTTTGTTAAAGGGAAATGAAAATGCTTAAACCCTGTAATAATAAAATTATAAAGATTTTTTATATTTCAATATCCTTTGCAGTACTTACCTGTTCTTCCTATGGTGTGGATGTAAAACCTGAAGCAGATGAGAAAATTGGCGATAACGCTCAGGTAACACAGGGGGATGTAAAAGAAGAGAAAAAAGAAAGAAAATATATTTATGACCCCGCAGGCAAGACAGACCCGTTTAAACCTTTTATAGTCACTCAGGAGGAAAAGGCTGTAAAGGAGAAGGAAAAACCAAAAACATATCTGGAAACTCTTGAACTTTCTCAGATCAGGCTTTCAGCAATTATTATCGGTGAAAAGGGTAAATGGGCAATGGTAGTAGATTCAAAGGATGACGGGCATGTAATAAAAGAAGGCACCCTGATTGGGACAAACGGCGGTTTTGTCTATAAAATAGAGCCTGGAGAAGTGATCATAAGAGAAGAATATGTAAATTTCAGAGGCGAAAAAGACTTCAGAGATGTGTCCAAGAAGAGCATTTCTGAAAATGAATAGCTTTTATAATTAAGAGTCAAAGGATATTGACAGTTTAACTGAAGGTACTCATTTTCCGTATTAATAGTTAAGGAGATATTCCATGAGTAAATTTAACGGTTCCCATAAAAGAAGAATCCCCTCTTTTATAATATATGTCTGCATTTCTGCATTGATCATATGCGGTTGTGCGGCAAAGTCATCTGTTGATATGAGCAATGATGAAGGTACTCAATCAGTTGCTGATAATGGTGGAGCAACCCAATCAGCTGTTAGTGTCGCTACTGAAACAGAGTCCGGTGATGTTGAGCAAAAGGCAGCTGAAGCGGTTATCCAACAGGAAAATACTGAAGAAAAGGATTATACAGAATCAGAGCCGCGTATTTTTGTTCAGCCTTCAGATTCAAAACACAACGTGATACTTGGCATAGATTTTACAATGCTTCCACAGGGTAAATCGAGATTAACAGTCACCACCAGCAAAGAGGTCAAATATGACCTTGACAGGGTTGATGATAACAGGTTGTCACTTGTAATGCATGACAGTAAAATAGGCGAGTTGCTTCTTAAAGATATCAACACAACAGAATTCCAGACTGCTATTGAAAAAATTAAACCGGTATATGATAAAGAAAATCGAAAAGTCTCTCTTGGTATTGTAATGCGTGAGATTGTACCATTTCATATAAACCAGACGGATAAAAATATTACAATGGATTTTGGGACCATAAAGACAAAAATATCCGAGAAAAAAATTGTCCCACTTAACATGGCGGGAGCTGAAGCAAAAAACCTGGCGGCGGTTTCAGAGTCGCAGACCCGGTCGCAATCCCAGTCACAGCCTGAGATACAGGCATTTTCACCTTCTGTAAGTAAAAAATATTCCGGCAAACCCATGTACATGGATTTTAATAATCAAGATGTAACCCATATTCTGAGACTTATTAATGATGTAAGTGAGGAAAATATCATATGGGACCCGGCTATCAAAGGGAAAAAGGTCTCTATGATATTAAATAATGTTCCATGGGATGAGGCACTTGAACTTATACTCAAGAATAATGAGCTTGCCAAACGATATGTAGGCCAGAATATAGTATGGATAACAACAAAGGAGAAGATGGCCCAGATTCTGGCCGAAGAAGAAGCAGAAACCAGGAAGATGGAGGAAAAGCTTGAACAGGAAAGACAGAAACTTGAAGATCAGGCAAAAAGACAGGAAGATGATGCTCCTCTTGTAACTGAATACCTGCCTGTTGATTTTGCAAAAGCGGATACTATCAAAGAGCATGTAATCATCTCTAAACGGGGCAAGATTAGAATCGATACCAGAACAAATACAATAATAGTTACTGATACAGCCCTAAATATTGAAGAAGCGAAGAAGATAGTGAAGCAATTCGATACGCCGGTTAAACAGATTATGATAGAGGCAAGAATCGTTGAAGCGACTGATGACTTTACCAGGGATCTTGGTGTTAAGTGGAATAAGGGAACAGAAGTTGAAAGAAATGTAGAAAACGATCCAATCACTGGCGTACCAACTGAAATTATTACAGTAGATGGTACTATTGCTGAACGGAGAGATGATGATAGTGGAAATAGATATGGCGGTTCATTTTCGACTAATTCACCTGCAGCAAACTGGGGAAATCTCGGATTAAATTTTGCACGGATAACCTCCAGCGGTATGGGCGTTTTTTCTTTAGATGCAACACTGGCTTTGGCAGAGAGCACAGGCAAAGCAAAAACAATATCGGCACCAAAGGTTATTGCCCAGGAAGGAACCGAGGCTACAATAAGCAGTGGTGAAATTATCAAGATCGCTGCAACTGAAAATGTAGCTGCTGAGGATTTCCCGGCAGAATTGTCATTATCCGTAACCCCAAATTCAGTCAGTTTCAATGACTATATTACACTTAATGTTAATGTATCAGACGACCAGAGAGTTGCTGATAACAGAAAAACAACAAAAACAATTTCCACCACCCTGATGATCAAAAGCGGAGAGACAATAGTAATAGGAGGGATTCTTAAAGAGAAGGAAAGTGACACTGTAGAAGGAATACCTGTACTTAAAAATATTCCCGGTGTTGGCTGGTTATTTAAAGCCAAGCGAAAACAGACAAGTAAAACTGAACTACTTATTTTCCTGACTCCAAATGTGATTCCGTCTCCTGTTAAAAATTTTTAGGAATATAAGAGTGGTTCCTAAAAATTGCATGTTAAATTAAAACAGGTTTGATTTTGCAAAAACATTGAGGGGTGTTATTTTTGTGCATACAAGACTTTTTTATTTATTAACTATAATCTTTATTTCCTGTTTTATCTTTCTTTTATCCTGTGCCGGTACATTGCCACCGAAAGAGAAAAGGGCACAGATACATACGGATATGGGTCGCTCCCTGGTACAGGATGGAAAACCCAGAGAAGGTCTGGTATATCTTCTTGAGGCAGAAAAACTTGACCCATCTGATCCTGAACTTCAGCATCAACTGGCACTTACCTATCAGGTATTGAATGAATACAATCTTTCTCTAAAGCATTTTAAAAAAGCAATAAGCCTGAAATCGAAATTTCCTGAGGCATATAATAATCTTGGGGTACTATATTCACAACAAAAGCAATGGGATAAAGCCCTCGATTGTTTTGAAAAGGCTATTGCTGATATATTATATAATACCCCCCATTTTGCATATCACAATATGGGGACTGTCTATTTCAACAAGGGTGACCATTCAAAAGCAATAGAATACTATGAAAAGGCCATTAGATTGGCCCCTGATTATACTGTCGCATATAAAGATCTCGCCAACCTGTATGAGTCAATAAATCAGAATGAAAAAGCCCTGGTAATTTATAAGAAAGCTATTTCAGTTAAACCACAATATTGGGATTTTCATTTGAGTTTAAGTCGGCTTTTATTGAAGGTAGGACAGAAAAAAGAGGCTATAGACCAAATTAATCTCATCATAAGCAATGATCCCAGAAGCCAATATGCTAAAGAAGCCTCAAAATTACTGGAGAGTATTCAACGCAAGGAATAGAATTATTGGCATCTTAAATCTACCTATAAAAATAATTTTTTCATAAAAAACTGAATAAAATAATTTGAACTAAAAGGAAAAAATGGAAATTAAAACTGATTATCTGGTTATTGGTACCGGTATTGCCGGGTTGAGTTTTGCGATTGAAGCTGCAAAGTCAGGTAAGGTGGCAATAGTTACGAAAAAGGAGAAGATGGAGACCTCCACCAACTATGCTCAGGGTGGTATTGCCTCTGTCTTCAGCCTTGATGACAGCTTTGACCTGCATATTGAAGATACATTGAAATCAGGGGATGGCCTGTGCAACAGGAAGATAGTCGAGATGGTTGTTAAAAACGGGCCAGAGCATATTAGAGAACTTATCTCAATGGGAGTAAATTTTTCCCACAGTAATAATAGTGGCGATCTGGAACTGGGTATGGAGGGCGGGCACTCAAAGCGAAGGATTTTACACACAAAGGATAAGACAGGTAATGAGGTTGAACGGGCATTGCTTGAAAGGGTTGAAGAGAATAAAAATATCACGATCTACGAAAATTATATGGCAATTGACCTGATAACAATCTCAAAACTATTGCGTCGGGGGATTGTAAAATCCGAATCAAAGGAATCATGCTGGGGCGCATATGTGTTGGATGTAAGAAATGATGAAGTTATTACCTTCCAGGCAAGGATAACCGTACTTGCTGCAGGAGGCGTAGGCAAGATTTATCTCTATACGAGCAACCCTGATATTGCCTCCGGTGATGGAATAGCAATGGGATACCGCGCCGGTGTAAAGGTGGCCAACATGGAGTTTATGCAGTTTCATCCTACATGTCTATTCCACCCCCTGGCAAAAAATTTTCTTATATCAGAGGCAGTAAGGGGAGAGGGAGGCATACTGCTGAATAAAAAGGGCGAACGATTTATGGAAAGGTACCATCCTCTTAAGGATCTTGCCTTCAGGGATATTGTGGCAAGGTCCATTGATATGGAGCTTAAGAAGAGCGGTGATGAATGTGTATACCTTGATATAACCCATAAACCAGAGGATTTTGTAAGAGAACGTTTTCCGAATATATATGAAAACTGCCTTAAATACCAGATCGATATAACAAAAGAGCCCATCCCTGTGGTTCCTGCTGCCCATTATATGTGTGGGGGGCTCGTTACCGATGAAAATGGTATGACCAATATCAGTAATCTTTATGCTATAGGGGAGGTAGCCTGCACAGGGCTTCACGGGGCAAACCGGCTTGCCAGTAATTCACTACTTGAAGCCCTTGTGTTTGCACGAAAGGCCGCTATCAGGTCAAAACATGATCTGGAAAACAACAGGGATATACCCTTTTCAAAGGCCCCTGTATGGGAGAAGGGCGTGGCTATTGACAGCGAAGAAATGGTTGTTGTTACCCACAACTGGGATGAAATAAGACGACTCATGTGGAACTATGTCGGGATAGTGCGGACAAACCGCAGGCTTGCCAGGGCAAGGGCAAGGATTGAAAATATACAGTCGGAAATAAAAGAGTACTACTGGAACTTCACAGTTACACGGGATCTCTTAGAACTGAGGAATATTGCCCTTGCAGGAGAATTGATTATTACCTGCGCAATACTCAGAAAGGAGAGCAGAGGGCTTCACTACAATCTTGACTGCCCTGAAAAGGATGATGAAAACTGGCTTCGTGATACTGTGATATGGAAATAAAAAACCCGTTATAATAAAAGCATACGGGTTTTTGGGGTAATGATTATCTGATTAACGAGGGGGTTCTCCAGCATTCAGTTGCAGAATCCCCCTGTGAAAGTGATGCAGATAACAGTCTGGTAAATACTAGATCCTTGGAAACTTCCTCATCCTTTTCCTGCGTCTCTTTGCGGCCTTTGCCTGTTTTTTCTTCTTCTGAACACTGGGTTTATCATAGTAACGACGTTCTTTTATCTCAGAGAAAAAACCCTCTTTTGTCAGTTTTTTCTTGAGATCCTTTATTGCTCTTTCTATCTGATTGTTTTGTACGATAACTTTCATATTTTCTCTCTTCTTAAAATTTCCTTTGTTAATCGTTTGTTTAATAAAGGCATTCTGTTAACCAATACAGGGATCACTGCATTGTATAACAGAAAAAAGTAAAGGTATTTCTATATGGATATTACCTCACCTCTGCCCTGTAACCTATTAAATGCATTTCTATCCTTTAAAAAAATGCAGGGGAATCCCGACTCAGCGAAATTAAAACAGGTATGTTTTAAAACGCATGAAGTATTAATTGGAATCACCCCCTTTAAATAGATTTCTGACAGATAGTGAGACTAAGGAGTAACTATCTGATATTATTATTTTTCTTGATAACTGATCAAGATCAGAAGATCAAAAAATAGATTTATATCTGAAAATATGCATAAAAGTCAACAGTTTAATTAGTGTCCACCCGGAATTTGTCCCTTTCCGGATGGATACTAATTAAAAAACGTCTACATGTTTTCAGCTATGGATACGACCCTGTCACCCAGCATGTTCACATAGCTGCCTGACTCATTATCATACCAGCCATATATGACTGCCTGGGTAATCGATACCTTAGCATAGGGTAGATCCATTTTGGAAAGCAACTCCAGCGGTATGCCCGAGACCTTTTTGAGGTCAATAGTCACATCAGCAGTTCTTGTATGGGTCTCATTAGCCTCAATGATGGCCGCTGCCTTTGGCACCCCGATGATATCGCTTGAGACATTCTGCTTCTCAGTGTACTGAAGATATTTATTAGGATCATTTTTTGCTGTCTCGCGGTAAATACTGTTTATGGTATCCCTTCTTATGGGCTCACCGGGATCCTCCTGCAGGTTTACCACCAGTATAATCAGAGACCCTGTGGTAATCGGGACACGTACAGATTCCGCAATAAAGCCTATCTGTTTCATCTCCGGTATTACATGGGCAAGGGTGCCTGCTGCACCGGTTGTTGTGAGTATGATATTATTCATGGTACTTCTGGTCTTTCTCAGGTCTGTAGCGCCTGCCTTGGGCGGTTTATCCAGCACCTCCTGGGAGCTTGTCATTGCATGAATTGTCGCCATTGATGCTGACAAAATCCTTTTCGGCCCGTATGCATCCAGAAGTGGCTTGATCATATGGGCCAGGCAGGTAGTCGTACAGGAGGCGTTTGAGATTATGTTGTGACGCTTGGGGTCATAAGCATTCCCGTTTATCCCCATTACTGTTGTTACTGCATCATCAGGCATGGGCAGGCTTTTATCCTTGATCTTGAAGGGCGCAGATACTATTACCTTGTGAGCGCCTGCCTCAAGGTGACCTCTTAATGCCCCTCCCTTGCTGTCACCCGGTTTTGCAGGGTCTACAAACTCACCTGTTGCATCAACCACCACCTGGACATTATGATCCGCCCATTTTATCTCCCTGGGGTTTCTGCTCTCCTTAAGAAAGGTAACCTTTATACCATCGATATTCATAACCCCCTTTGATTCATCCATCTCCTGAATAACGCTTGATGCATTGTGTCCATAAAGGTGTTTATGCAGCCACCCATATGTGGAATCCCTTTCTACATAATGGGCAAGGTCTTC